>JBKOZS010000341.1:0-37457 GCA_046726015.1 Acidobacteriota bacterium | reverse complement strand
AGATGACGGCGATTGCCGCAAGGAACACCACCGCCGCGAAGGCGAATTCCATGCGTCCTCCTACACTGACTGTTTACGCCGCTGAGCTTCCTGAAGTTCCGGGGTTTGCAGTTGATCGACGGGACCGCGAGGCACGGTCGGAGGAAGGTACTGAGGCGGCGCGCCCAGACGCTCGTCCAGGTTTCGGACGACGCGGGCGTGACGGCCGCGAGGTTTGAGCTTCCGCAGATTGAACAGCACGCAGAAGCCGATGAAGAGCGCAAGCACGAACAATGAACTGACGGTGAACCCCTGCAGCGCGCCGAACACCAGTCGCTGCAGATCGCTCACCGGTGCTCGGGGCCCGCGTACCCTGATGGCAGGATGTACTGGATGGCGCCCTTCCGGACTTCTTCCATGGCGACCCGTTCCAGCTTATGCGGTCCGCTGTGCCGCTCGATGCGCGGCAGCGCTCCGCGGCGCAGCTGCTTGGCGCGCTGCGCCGCCACGTCAACGAAAAGAAACCGGCTGGTAATTGGCGGCGCAGGCGTTTCGTTCGTGACCTGCGCCGCATCAGTGCCCTGGATATCGTTGTCGGCCATTCAGCTAGTCTACATCCACCGCGATCTGCCGCGGTTTCGCCTCTTCGCGAAGCGGCAACCGGACAGTCAGCAGGCCGTCGCGATACTCGGCCTTCACGCGTGACGGGTCGACGGTGTTCGGCAGCGTGAACGACCGCGAACAGGCGCCGTAGATGCGCTCGCTGCGGTGATACTGCCCATCGGCAACGCCATCGTCTTTGCGCCGCACGCCACGGATCGTCAACGTGTTGTTCTCGACCGTCAGATCGATGTCCTCACGCTTCAGCCCGGGGAGCTCCGCCTTCAGCACGATTTCCTTGTCGGCCGTCTCGTAGATGTCGACAGCAGGCAGCCAGGCGCCGGCACCCGAGACATCTTCGCGCCCGCGATCGTAGACGTTGCCCCAGATGCGGTTCATCCGGTCCTGCATCGTCGCCAGCTCACGCATCAGATCCCACTGCGTCGTCATGATCGCTTACTCCTTGATTTCGATCTGCTTCGGTTTGGCTTCGTCGCGCTGCGGCACGCGAATCGTCAGCACGCCATCCTTGTAAGACGCCTGGATGCGCGCCGCGTCAACCGTCGCGGGCAACGTGAACGACCGCGTGAAGCTGCCATGATGCCGCTCGATGCGATGGTATTGCTCGCGCGAGGTTTCGAGCTCCGCCTTCCGCTCGCCCTTCAGCGTGAGCACGCCGTTGTCGAACGTGATGGAGATGTCTTCGCGCGTGATCTCGGGGAGCTCGGCCTTGATGACGAACTCGTGGTTGTCGTTCTCGTAGACGTCAACGGCGGGCACCCACGAACGGCCGAACGCACCATACACGTCAGAAAACATCTGATTGAGCCGGTCGATCTCCATCGACGCCAGCTCGCGAACAGGATCCCAGCGAACCAGGGTCATCGTTGTGTCCTCCTTCAAACGGTTCAGTCGTTGGTTTAACGGCCGGGCTGAATCACCGGCCGGCAACGACTTTCCCAGTATAAATAGCATCTGAGTGCTTGTCAAGCATGTAATATGCTTGTTATGCACTCATATGTGCTCTAAGTGGCTGGCAGCGCAAGGGTGCTAGAATCGCCTTCAGTGGCGCAGATTTACTTTGAACGACGCGACTTGCCCGAGGATCTGCAGCGGCTGTTCGATCTGATTTGGGACGGCCCTCCCTCCGATCGCCCGGTTGCCGCCGCCGAATGCAGCCCGCCGCTTGACGTAATCGAGACGGAAACAGGCATCGAAATCGTGGTCGACATGCCCGGCGTGCCGTCGGATGCCATCCACATCGTGTCGGCGCGCAACGTCCTCATGATTGCTGGCCAGAAGATGCCAGCGGCGTGCGAGCACCGCGAGGCGGCGTTCCACCTCGCCGAGCGCGCGTTCGGGCGGTTTGCCCGCGCGCTGCGCCTCGATGGCGCATTCGACGCCGGCCGCGCCAGCGCCTCGCTCACGGCCGGGGAACTCCGCATCTCGATGCCGCGCATCGACGAGCGCCGCGGCAAGCAAATCCGCATCGCGCTCCGCGCCTAGCATGCGCATTCTTTTCATCGGCGACATTTTCGGGAAGCCCGGGCGTGAGATCGCGCGGCGCGCGATTCCCGCGTTGATCGAGCGCGAGTCGCTCGACTTCGTCATCGCCAACGTCGAGAATTCCGCGGCGGGCTTCGGTGTCACCGGCGACCTCGCGGATACGATCCTCAGCTACGGCGTGGACGCCATGACCACCGGCAATCACGTGTGGGACAAGAAGGAAGTGCTGGATTACATTCCGCGTCAGCCGAAGCTGCTGCGGCCGGCCAACTTCCCCGCGGGCGTGCCGGGGCGCGGCAGTTACCTTGGGCGCACGCGCACCGGTGAGCCGATTGGCGTCATCAACGTCATGGGACGGATTTTCATGCAGCCGCTCGACGACCCGTTTGCGATCGTGCGGCGCGAGATCGACGCGCTCAAGCCCAGGGCGCGGGTCATCATCGTGGACTTCCACGCCGAGGCGACGTCAGAGAAGCTTGCGATGGGATGGCATCTCGACGGCCGCGCGACGGCGGTCTTCGGCACGCACACGCACGTGCAGACCGCCGACGAACGCATCCTGCCAAACGGGACCGCGTATCTCACCGACACGGGCATGACCGGACCGCACGATTCGATCATCGGCGTCACGACCGAGGTGGCGCTCGCGCGCTTCCTCACCGGTATGCCGGCCAAGTTCGAATCGGCAACCGGGCCCGGCCGTCTCAATGCCGTCATCGTCACCGCGGATCGGGCGACCGGGCGCGCCACCGCCATCGAACGGCTCAACCTGTCGGCCTCGGAGGTTGAAGCGCTCGAGAGCAAAAGCGCTGCAGGACACTGACCGTGCCGGACCTGTTCGACATTCCGTTCGAGGACGACGACGCCGAGGGCCACGTCGCGCCGCCGCCGCGACGCATCGAACGCCGGATCTATACCGTCGCGGAGCTGACCGCCGCCGTGCGCGGCGTGCTGGAATCCAGCTTTGGCGACATCTGGGTCGAAGGCGAGATCTCGAACTGCCGCGTGTGGAACACGGGGCACATGTACTTCACCCTGAAGGACGGCAGCGCTCAGATGAAGGCGGTGATGTTCCGAACCGCCGTCCGCTATCTCCGCTTCGAGCCCGAGGACGGCCTCCACGTCGTCGCACGCGGGCGAATCGGCGTCTACGAACCCAAGGGTGAATACCAGATCGTCTGCGAGCATCTGGAGCCGAAAGGGCTCGGCGCCTTGCAGCTCGCCTTCGAGCAGTTGAAGAAGCGGCTGCAGGCCGAAGGGCTGTTCGCGGCGGAACGGAAACGGCCGTTGCCTGCGCTGCCGCGGAGGATTGGCATCGTCACGTCGCTCGAAGGGGCAGCGATCCGGGACATCCTGAAAGTGCTGCGGCGACGCGCGCCGAACGCGAGCGTGCTCGTCCGGCCGACGCGCGTGCAGGGCGACGGGGCCGCGGAAGATGTGGCGCGCGGATTGAAAGCGATCGTGCGGGTGAAGGGTGTGGACGTCGTCATCGTCGGCCGCGGAGGTGGATCGGTCGAGGACCTCTGGGCGTTCAACGAGGAGATCGTCGCGCGGGCGATCGCGGCGTCGCCGGTTCCCGTGATTTCTGCAGTCGGCCATGAAGTCGATGTGACGATCGCGGACTTCGTCGCCGACCTGCGCGCTCCGACGCCGTCGGCGGCGGCGGAAATGGTCGTTGCCGCGAAAGACGAGTTCTGCAATCGCATCGAACGGCTGTCCGGACGCCTCCGTGCAGCCGCAAGGAGCAACTTGCAGAGGCGCCGCAATGTGGTGCATGCACTCTCGAGCCGGCGCGGCCTCGCGGCCTTCCCGGCGCGACTGGCGTTGCGTGGCCGTCACGCGGCGGAACTCACGCATCACCTGCGCGGGGCGGCCCGCGCCCTGATGGCGCGACGCACGCGCGATTACCGTTCGTTGCGGCAACGGCTCGAAGCACGGGATCTCGCGCGGCGTCTCGCGTCCATCCGTGCCCGGCTGACCGCCGCCGAAGGCCGCCTGACCGGCGCGGCACGGCGAACACAGCACCGCGCCGATGCGCGATTTCGCGCTCTGGCTGGCCGACTCGAAAACCTGAGCCCGCTTGCCGTGCTCGGTCGCGGTTACGCCGTCTGCTGGAACGAGCAGAAGACGTCGATCATTCGCAGCGCCGCATCGATCAGCACCGGCGACACGGTTCACGTGACGCTGGCGCACGGCGAGATTTCGTGCAAAGTTTCTGATACGGGAGAGGGTTCCACGGGTTCCTGAGTTCTACAGGTTCCAGGGGTTCTGGTTCCGTGGGGTTCCCGAGTGCAGGTTCTCGAATCCAAGGACCGGCAGAACGCACAACCTGGGAACCAAGAACCTGTGGAACAAGAACTCGGGGAACGTGGAACCCGGGGAACTCCGGGAACCCTCTTAGTGATTGATATGGATCCAACCATTAAGGACTTCGAGTCCGCGATTGCGGAACTCGAAACGATCGTGAAGACCCTCGAAGAAGGTGACCTGGCGCTCGAGAAGTCGCTCGGGCTGTTCGAACGGGGCGTGCAGCTCTCGCGCTTCTGCCATTCGAAGCTCGAGGAAGCCGAGCGGCGGGTGGACATTCTCACCGAGCGCGGCGAGGTGAAACCCGCGCCGGCGGCGCTTGGCTTGGACGACGAGGGCGATCGCACGCGGTGAAAGTCGACGAGGATCTCCGCGCGTGGCTTGACGCCCGGCGCACCGATGTCGACGGCGCGCTCGAACGCTTCCTGCCTTCGGCGCCTGCCTGTCCGCCGCGCGTCGGCGAGGCCATGCGCTACAGCCTGTTCGCGGGCGGCAAGCGGCTGCGTCCGGTGCTCGCGCTCGCCGCCGCGGAAGCGGTGGGCGCCGCGCGCGGCACGTCGGACGACCGCGTCCGCGCGCTCGCGATGCCATCCGCCTGCGCGCTCGAGCTGATTCACACCTACTCTCTCGTCCACGACGATCTGCCGGCAATGGACGACGACACGCTGCGTCGAGGGCGGCCGACGAATCACGTCGTGTTCGGGGAAGGCATGGCCATCCTGGCAGGAGACGCGCTCCTGACCGAGGCATTCGCGCTGATCGCGCGCGAGCCGCGGCGCGTTGAGGGCGTTCCCGACGAGACGCTCGCCGCGCGCAAGCTGCGCACGCTGCAGATCGTGGCGGACGCGGCGGGACCATGCGGCATGGTCGGCGGACAGGCGATCGATCTGGAAGCGGCGGGATCGGCCGACCGCGTCGACGCGGAGGGTCTGCGCGCGATGCACGCGCGGAAGACCGGCGCCGTGATCCGCGCCTCGGGACTCTCTGGTGCCGTGATGTCCGGCGCTGACGCCGACCAACTCGACGCCATCCACGATTACGGCAGCGAGCTCGGTCTCGCGTTTCAGATCGTTGACGACATCCTCGACGTCGAGGGGGCGTCGCACGATCTCGGCAAGACCGCCGGCAAGGACGCCGCGGCGAGCAAGCCGACCTATCCGGCGCTCTATGGCCTCGACACCTCGCGCACCATGGCCGCCGAGTGCGTCCAGCGGGCGCTCGAACGCCTCCGCGCGGCGGGACTCGGCGGCCAGCTTCCCGCGATCGCCCGCTGGGTGATCACGCGCACGAGTTGAAGGACAAGACACGACTCGATGTCGCGGTCGTCGACAAGGGCCTCGCACCCTCGCGAGAGCGGGCGCGCGCGCTGATCCTGGCCGGCCAGGTGCGCGTCAACGGCCAGGTCGTCTCGAAGGCTGGAGCGAACATCGCGGCCGACGCCGAGCTGTCCCTCACCGAGCCCGACCATCCTTACGTCGGCCGCGGCGGCGTGAAACTCGCGCACGCGCTTGACGCGTTCGGCATCCCGGTTGACGGCCGCCTCGCACTCGACGTGGGCGCATCGACGGGCGGGTTCACCGACGTGCTCCTTCGGCGCGGCGCCCGGCGGGTGGTCGCACTCGACGTCGGCCACGGACAACTCGACTGGAAGCTGCGGAACGACGCACGGGTCATCGTCATCGAGCGCGTGAACGCCCGCGCGCTGACCCCCGATCAGTTGCCGGACCAGGCCCGCGCATTCGACATCATCACGATGGACCTGTCGTTCATCTCGCTGCGGCAGGTGCTGCCGGCCATCGCTCCCCTGCTCGTGCCGTCAGGCGATCTCGTCGCGCTGGTCAAACCGCAGTTCGAGGCGGGACGTGACGAGGTTGGCAAGGGGGGCCTCGTGCGCGACCCCGCCGTGCAGGCGCGAGTGGTCGAGGAGGTCGTCCGCGCGGCCGATGCGCTAGGATTGAGACGCGTGGCCGCGACCGATTCCCCCATTGCCGGCGCCGAAGGCAACCGCGAGTTCTTTCTCCACCTCCGACGAAGCCCGGACCTCGGACCTCGAACCTCGAACCTCGGTCCGTCCTCTGTCCTGCGTCCAGCTGCCCCCGACTAATGGCAATCAGCCGAGTGGGATTGGTCGCCAAGCGCGGCCTCGATGCGGCAGCCAACATCCTTGCGGAACTGGCGGGCTGGCTGGAAGCACGCGACGTGCGTGCGCTGTTCGAGGTCGAGACCGCGAAGCTCGTGGGTCTTCCACCGGGCCGACCGACGAGCACGCGAGACGAACTGCCAAAGGCGTGCGATCTGATCGTGATCCTCGGCGGCGACGGCACGCTCATCGGCATGGCTGGCCGGATTGCCCAGGCCGGCACCGATGTGCCAATCCTCGGCGTCAATTTCGGGAGCCTTGGATTCCTGACCGAGATCACGCTCCCCGAGCTGCACGACGCGCTGGAGTCGACGCTCGCCGGCACCGCGGAGATCGATTCGCGCATGATGCTGGTCGCGCGGACGATGCGCGAGAATCAGCCGTACTCGGAGCACTCGGTCTTGAACGACATCGTCGTCACCAAGGGTGCGCTTTCGCGCATCGTCGAGATCTCGGTGACGGTCGGGGACGAGCAGGTCATGCGCGTGCGCGCCGATGGCCTGATCATCGCCAGTCCTACTGGTTCGACAGCCTACAATCTCGCGGCCGGCGGACCGATCGTGCACCCGGCGCTCGACGCGATGCTGCTGACGCCAATCGCACCGCACACGCTGTCGAATCGCCCCGTCGTGATCTCCGGTAAATCGGACGTTCACGTGCGGCCCATCATGGACTCGAACAGCGAGGTGTTCGTCACCTTCGACGGGCAGTCCGGGTTTTCGCTGCAGTCGAGCGATTGCGTCAGCGTGCGTTGCGCGCCGCGGCCACTGAGGCTCATCAAAGCCGCGAACCGGACGTATTTCGAGGTTCTGCGAAGCAAGCTGCGGTGGGGCGGGAGCACGACCTGACGCGAGGCGCGAGGCGCGCCGTGGTCCGAGATTCGAGATTCGACGACCGGGCGCGAAGCGCTAACGGTTTCAGGGCGCAGCGAGCTCGCAAAGCGAGCGAGCCACGCGAGCGGAGCGGGGCACGGGGCCCTCGCGAGCGAGCGTGTAGGGGAGTTCGAGGGGCGAAGCCCCTCGACTAAGATCAGAACCGCACGAGGTACCGCACCGCAACGCCACGGCCTGGCGCATCCACTCCCCAGCCGATCCCTCGATAGTTCTTGTCGGTGAGATTGTCGAGATGCAACGTCACCTGATGACGGCCTGCGGTGAGGCCGGCGCGGATGCCGGCGGTCGCGTACCCGGGCACCTCGGTGAACAGTGACGAGGAGTTCACGCCTACGCCAAGCACGCGATCCTGGATCTGCGCGAGCGTCTCGCCGGTAGCAATCAGCACATCGTCCGCCGTTCCAGGCGCGTTATCCGCACCCGGACCGATCCATCCGCGCGCGCGTGCGCCGTTCTGAAAGAACGCCCGGATGCTGGCGCGCGTTCGTCCCGCGCCGGTCCGGCGATCGCCGAGATCGAGCGACGACAGGTGCGTCTGCGTCCACGCGACGTGTGCGTAAGGCTCGATCCACCAGCGCGCGCCTGGCGTCTGCCACCGCGCCATGATGTACGCCTCCGCCGCTGGCGTGCCCCCTTCGATGTTCGGCGGCAGATCCGTGGTCGTGTCTCGTGCGCGCAGATACGTGAAGACCGTCCGGATCGACAGCGGGTTCGCCACGGTGAACTGCCCCGCGTGCTCGACGCCCCAGATGCGCGCGCGATCGAAATTGGCGCGGACGAGCACGGGCGTCGTGGGAGCAGCAGGTACGAACACTGCGCCATTCGCGGTCTGCGCCACGATCGGTTGTCCCCCGAGGGTCAGGCCCACGGCCCCCGCGGGAAGTATCAGCGCCTGTTTCTGGATATTGCCGTCAATCGTGTTGACGAACCACGTCAGATCCGCGCGCCATCGCGGGTGGCGATACCCGGCCGAGGCTTCGAACTGCAGGCTCGTCTCCGCGGTGACCTGCTCCACAGGCGCGCCGGTGGAAACCGCTTCGGCATCGGCAGTGCTGCCGACGAACGCGCCAAGGCCTTCGACGTCGGGCGCGGCAACCTCGAATCCCGATCCGGTCAGGCCCAGCGTACCGAGATCGGTGATGTGCGGCGCGCGGAATCCGCGGCTGACGGATCCAAAGAACGTCCAGGCCTCGTCGGGCATCGCAACGACGCTCGCGCGGAAGGTGGGGCTCGCGGCATTCAGCGAGTCGTCAGGCCACAGCGGTGCGCCGTTGACGACGGGGCTGTCCGATGCGGACGCGCGATACGCAACCCCTCCGTAACGGAACGCACCAATCGCACGCAGGCGGTCGGGCAACAGATCGAATGTCGTTTGCACGAATGCGCCGCCCTGCGTGAACGTGGCCTCGTCTGGCACGCGCGGCCGTCGCGGAGAGACGGCGCCGGTCGTCGGATTCACGTTGAATGCGACCGACGACACTGACTCGAAGTACACGTCACCACCCGCGGTGATGGACTGCCGTGGAGAGATCTGCTTCGTTGCGATCGCCTGCACACCATTGGCCGTCGTGCGCTCCGGTTCGTGACCGATAGTCGCTGTGGGATTGCCGTTGCCGCCCTGGTTGACGCGTTCCTCGCGTTGGCTATTCAACGAGTACGTCAGCGACAGGTGATCTGCAAAGCGCATCCCCAGGTGTTCGAGCCGCACCGACGCGAAATCAAGCGAGAGATCGTTGAGCTCGGCGATCAGGTTGCCATCGCCGCCCAGCAACTGGTCGTAGCGGTCGCCGCCGTCCTGGTGCGTCCGTGCGTACGACGCAATGATCCGCGTATCCGGCGCGAGTCCCCAGTGTGCGCGCACGGATCCGCCTCCCTGCCCGAACCCGGTAGAAGGCAGGCGATCGTCCATCAGCACGTCCGACCGCACGCCCAGGAAGCGCGTCACCGCCGCATGGGAATCAATCCCACCGCCTGGACGAATCCGCCCCGTGCAGCGTCCCGCGCCACTGAACGTCAATCCAACGTTCTGTCCCGAGTAGGCGCCAAACGCCTCGGCGCCGGCGTGCCTGTGTCCGGTGCTGCCGTACACGCCAAACGATCCGCTCCACTCCGGTTGCGCCCCGGCAGCCAGCGTCGGAATACGGGTGAGGAAGTGAACGCTCCCGCCCAGCGCGTCGCTGCCGTACTGTGCGCTCGACGGTCCACGCAGCACTTCAATCGATTCCAGCGACTCAGGCTCGATCAAATCGAGGAACGTGTTCACGCCGCCGCGCTGGGCGCCGTTCGAGTAGCGGATGCCATCGAGAAACACGTTGACCTTGTTGCCGGTCAAGCCGCGAACGAAGACGCCTGCCATCGTCGGGCTCGTGCGCTGCAGGTGCACGCCGGTTTCTCCCTCGACGGCCTCAGCGACGACGGTCTTCACACGTTCCTGGATCTCCAACGCACCGATTACGTTCACGGGCTGTCCGGCGATGCGGACATCCTGCGCGAGCGCTGGTGCGGCCGTGACCGTCACCTCTTCGCTCATGCTGCGAACCGACAGCGTGATGTCGAGGGAATCGGACCCAGAATCGGAGACGAGAACCGAGCGCCGCGCTTCCTGGAAACCCGGCGCCGTGACGATCACGAGGTAGTTGCCGGCGGCAGGCGCATCGAGCGCGAACCGACCCTGCGCATCGCTGCGCGCCATCGTGATGCCGGCGCGCTCCGCGGTTGCCAGCACAATTGTCGCGCCGGCGACCGGCGCGCCAGACGAATCACGGACGGCGCCGCGCAGCGTAATCGCCGCATGCGCGATCTGCGCGACCGCGCACAGCGCGAGGCACACACTTGTGCAGAGCCTGAAAGCTGCCACTGGTCCTCCCGTACCGATGGCGTCGATCACGCGAATGTAGCAGTAGCGCCGCCGCTACTACCAGTGCTAGTGGGAGGTTGGTCCAGTCTCGCGGCGTCTGTCGATGAAGTACTGGCGCTGATACTGCTGGACGTTGCGGTTGTGTTCGTCGAGCGTGGTCGCGAACGCGTGCGACCCGTCGTTGCGGCTGACGAAATAGATGTAGGGCACGTCTGCCGGCGCGGCTGCGGCAGCCAGCGAAGCCCGCCCGGGTGATGCGATCGGTCCCGGCGGCAGGCCGGCATATCTGTAGGTGTTGTAGGGCGAGTCGTAGCGGAGATCCTCACGCGTCAGGTTGCCGGTGTATCGGCCGGATCGATCGAGCGCGTAAATGACGGTTGGATCGCACTGCAACCCCATCCCGATCTTCAGACGGTTCGAATAGACCGCGGCAACGAGCGGGCGCTCCGCCGGATTGCCCGTCTCCTTTTCCACGATCGACGCGAGCGTGACAAGCTCGCGGAGGCCAAGTCCCCGCGCGGCGGCCTGAGTGCGGATGTCGTCGGTCAACGCTTTCTCGAAGCCCGCGACCATCCGCCCAACGAGCTGCTCGGCAGTGGCCTTGCGCGGAAGGGAGTACGTATCCGGAAATAAATACCCTTCGAGATCGTGGGCCTGCGGATCGAGAGCGCGCACGAGATCGACATTCTTCGCCGCGCGCATGAACGAGGCGGCGGTGCCGAAGCCCTTGCTTTCGTAGAGCTCCGCCATCTGCTTGATGGAGAGCCCCTCGCGGAACGTGATCGGCTGGACGTACACCTCGCCACGCGCGATCTTCTCGACCACTTCCCGTGTCGAGACAGGCCGATCGAACCGATACTCTCCCGCCTGGAGCCGCCGGCCCTGCCGCGACAGCCACACGGCAAGCCTGAAGCTGTTGATATCCCGAACGACCCCGGCGTCGACAAGCCGCCGGCCGATCGAACTCGGTCCCGCGCCCGGGGGAATATCCACGAACTGCTCGGGCCCGTCGTAACCTTTATATGGGCGGCTGACACCGATGTACAGCCACGCCCCGGCGGCAGCAGCCGCGAGGATGAGAATGAAGACGAACGCCGCAAATCGTTTCACTGTGGGTCGGTCTCCTCGACAGCCACCGGACGCGGCCGGCTGTCGAGGTAATCCTGCAAAATGATCGCCGCCGCCACCGCATCAACCTGGGCTTTTCGGCGCCGCCAGTTGCGCTCCCGCGTGGCCAGGCGCTCGTCGGCCTCGTGACTGGTCAGCCGCTCGTCCTGAAACGTAATCGGGATCACGATCATGGGGCGGAGCAGCTCTGCCAGCTTTTCGACGCGGGCGGTCTGCGCGTTGGGTTCGCCGCTGAGACGCCGCGGCAGCCCGAGTACGATCGTCCCGAGGCCCCGTTCATCACGCTGCAACGCCTCGATCTCGTCCGCGAGACGGCGGGCCGCCTTACCGACATTCGCATCGTTGGGAACCGTCTTCCACGGCGACGCGATCAATCCGGTCGCGTCGGACAGCGCCAGGCCGATCCGCCGCTCGCCGTAATCGATTCCGAGCGCGCGCACGAAATCGAGCCTAGCACACGCTATAATTTGCCTAATCCATGCGCTCAGCGGTAAGAGCCGTCGCACTTCTCGGTGCGTGCCTCGTCATCGCCCTGGCAGTGCTCGTCGCGTGTAGCGGCAGCGTCCGTCGCGGGCCGTCGAAGTACGAGCAGAAACTCGTCATCCTTGGGTTCGACGGGATGGATCCGCACCTGGTCGAGCGATGGATGAAGGAAGGCAAGCTGCCCCACCTCTCGGCCCTGGCGAAGCGGGGTGGGATGTTCCCGCTCGCGACGACGCATTCGCCCGAATCGCCGACCGCCTGGGCCTCGTTCGCCACCGGCGTCAACGCGGGCAAGCACAATATCTACGACTTCCTCGTCCGCGATACGACGACCTATCTCCCTGACCTCGGCATGGTCAAGCGGACGCCGCCGACGTTCCTGTTCGACTACATCCCGACGTCGAAGCCAAAGCTCGAGTCGATCCGCGGAGGCACCTCGTTCTGGGTGACCGCGGGAAACGCCGGCGTGCAGTCGAGCGTTCTCACGGTCCCCGTGACGTTCCCGCCCGAAACAGTGCCGAATGGCGAGATGCTGTCGGGGCTTCCTCTGCCGGACATTCGCGGCACGATGGGCACGTTCTCGTACTACGCCACGGATTTGAGCCGCTACGAGGAAGGCAACACGGAGATGGGCGGCATCCTGCGGCGGCTCGTCTTCGAGGGGGACGTCGCGAATGCCGAACTCGTCGGTCCGCCAAACCCCGTCATCCGCCAGAAAATTGAGGCGATCCGCCGCAAGGGTCCGACGCTCAGCGAGACGGACCGCGCACAGCTCGCCGAGCTCCAGGGCGCGCAGGACGTGCACGTCCCCTTCACGATCCGCTGGGACCGCGGCGCGAAGGCGGCGACCGTGGAAATTGCCGGGCAAACGCTGAAGCTCACGGAGGGAAAGTGGTCGCCGTGGTTCGACCTCACGTTCAAGATCAACATGCTCGTGCGGCTGCACGGCATGACGCAGATGCTGCTGATGAACGCGGGCAACGAGCTGCAGCTCTACGTGGCGCCCGTCAATTTCAAGCCGGACAATCCGCCGCTGCCCATCTCGTACCCTGAAGGGTTCGCTGGTGATCTGTTCAATCGTCTCGGCTACTACCGCACGCTCGGATGGGCCGAAGCCACGTGGCCGCTCAACGAGGATCGCATGGATGAAAAGACGTTCATGGACGATCTCTTTGTCGCCTTCAACGATCGTGCGAAGGTGATCCTCGATCGCATCGACGCGAAGAACTGGGACGTGCTCGTCGGCGTCATCGAGTCTACCGACCGCGTGCAGCACATGATGTGGCGGCTCACAGATCCCAAGCATCCGATGTACGACGCAAAGCTGGCGGCCCAGTTCGGCGACTCGATCGAACGGGTCTACCACCGCGCCGACGAGTTCGTTGGCGAGGTCGTCAAGCGGATCGGTCCAGACGTCCCCGTCCTTGTCGTGTCGGACCACGGGTTCCATTCATGGCGGAAGGCGGTCAACCTCGATACCTGGCTCGTGCAGCAAGGCTACATGGCGCTGCAGGGACAACAGCCGGGCGACAAGAAGCTCGCCGATCTGTTCGGCGGCGGAACGTTCTGGGAGAACGTGGACTGGAGCCGCACGCGTGCGTACGCGATGGGCATCGGCCAGATTTATTTCAACCTGCGCGGCCGCGAGTCCAAGGGCATCGTCAGCCCGGGCGCGGAGGCGAAGCAGCTTGCCGATGAATTGAGCGCGAAGCTGCTGACGATGACGGACCCGGAGGACGGCACACCAATCATCCGCACCGTCTACAAACGGGACGATATCTACTCGGGCGAGTACCTGCAGAACGCCGCGGAGCTGCAGGTTGGTATGAACGAAGGCTACCGCGTCTCATGGCAGACCACGCTCGGCGGGTCGCCGCAGGGGATCGTGTATCCGAACACGAAGAAATGGAGCGCCGATCACGGCGGGTACGACTTCGCGATCACCTCGGGCGTGCTCGTGTCCAACCGCCCGATCGGCACCGACGCCCCTCGCATCATCGACATTGCGCCGACGGTGCTGAAGTATTTCGGCGTCAGCATCCCCGCGGACATCGATGGCAAACCGCTGTTCTAAGGCGCCCGAAACGGTGACACTCACAGTTCTGAAAAGGGTGACACTCACAGTTCTGGTGATAAGTGTGAATGTCCCCCTGTCTGGCCGCCAGGCGTCCCAGCCCCCGCCGGCAGACCGTGCGCAGACCGAGGCATTGTCGAAACGGGCGGCCGAGCGGCTCGCGGCCCTCCAGCGCGAAGCGGAATCACTCGCCTCACGAGAGCGCACGCTGCTCGTCGAGCTGCGCACGCTCGAAGTGGATCGTCAGATCAAGGCGGAGAAACTCGCCGCGGTCGAAGCGGAAATGACGCGGGCTCAGCGTCAGCTCGATGCCACGACCGCGCGCGCCAAGGCGCTGGAGAGTGAAGCCGAGCGCCAGCGGCCCGATGTGGAAGCGCGCATGGTGCAGCTATACAAGATGGGACGTGCCGGCTACTGGCGGCTGCTGCTCGACGTGGACGACCTGCGGCAGGTCGGTCGCGCGTACCGCACGGCGTCCGCTCTCGCGCGCATCGATCGCGATCGCATCGAAGAGCACCGCCGCACCGTGGCGGAACTGGACCGCGAGCGGAAGGTGCTCCAGGCACGCGTGGCCGAACTGAAGACGCTCCAGACGAAGGCTCGCGATGCGCGCGCCGCTGTCGACCGCGCGGTCGCCGCCCGAACCGAGCTCGTCGCGTCCATCGATGCGAGACGGGATCTCAACGCGCAGCTCGCCGGGGAGCTCCAGGAGGCGCAGCAGAAGCTGCAGGCCGCGGTGACGCAGATGGCGGCCGGAAAGACGGCTCCCGCCGTCGGCCTGCCGCTCCGTCCGTTCCAGGGTGCATTACCCTGGCCGGCCGAAGGGGTCGTGATGAGGCGGTTCGGCCGCCAGTCCAGCAGCGGCATCGAGCTGTCGCTGCCCGAAGGAGAGGGTATTCGTGCCGTCCACGACGGCACCGTCGCCTTTGCGGATCAGTTCACCGGCTACGGCAACCTCGTCATCGTGGATCACGGCGACCGGTCGTATTCGCTCTACGGTCACCTCGGCAGCTTGTCGGTGGAGCGGGGGGAACACGTGGGGGCCACGACGACGGTCGGGCTGGCCGGCCGCAATCCGTCAGGCAATCCGTCCCTGTATTTTGAGCTGCGGATCGACGGTAAACCGGTCGATCCCTTACAATGGCTTAAACGATGACGACAAGAACCCGTCTGTCCATTCTCCTCATCTCGACCCCGGTCCTGGCATTCGTCGTGCTCGGCGGCCTGCTCGGCCGCGCGTCGACCGGCGACGAAAAGCTCCAGCACCTCCGCGTGTTCGACGATGTCGTGTCGCTCATCATGAACAACTACGTCGAGGACGTGAAGGTCGATCGCGTCATGGATGGCGCGATGCGCGGCCTGGCTGAGGGGCTCGATCCCGACAGCGCGTATCTCGACTCGAAGCTCGTGAAGGTGGCCGAAGCGGGGCCAACCGCGGCCCCGGCAGACGTGGGCGTCGAGTTGACGCGCCAGTACTACCTGCGGGTCATTGCCGCACGCGACGGTTCGCCCGCCGCGAAGGCCGGCTTGCAGACCGGGGATTACGTCCGTGCGATCGATGGCAAGCCCACCCGCGACCTCTCCGTCTTCGAGGGCATGCGGCTGCTGCGCGGGACGCCGGGGTCGAAAATCACGCTGACCATCATTCGCGGGAACGCCGCCGAGCCGAAGCAGATCGATCTCGTGCGTGAGAAGACCCCCACGACCGCGCTCGTCACCGGCAAGTTGATCGGCACCGACGTTGGCTACATTCGCATTGGGTCATTTGCCGGAAATGCGGCGGCCGGTGTGCGCGAGCAGGCGACGACGCTCGAGAAGAGCGGGGCGAAGCATCTCGTCATCGACATCCGCCACACGGCGGAAGGTCCTTTCGAGGCGGGCCTGGACGCGGCGCGTCTCTTCGTGAAGTCCGGCACGCTGGCCATCAAGGCCGGCCGCGGCGACAAGGCCGCGCGTGAAACCATCGCCGCGCGCAATGGCGACGGCGCGATCACATTGCCCGTGACGGTCCTCGTCACCACCGGCACGTCCGGCGCCGCGGAACTGTTCGCGGCGGCACTCGACGGCAACAAGCGCGCGGATCTGGTCGGCGAGCGCACGCTCGGCCGCGCTGGCGTGCAGAAACTCGTGCGGCTGGCCGATGGACGCGGACTGTGGCTGACGTACGCGCGGTTTCTCACACCCGAGGGCAATGCGATCCAGGGCAAGGGCATCAATCCTGATGTGGCGATCGACGAGCCAGAGGCCCTGGAAATCGGCGAAGCGCCGCCGGCCGGCGATCCCATTCTCGACGCCGCACTCGATCGCATTAAAAAGATCGCGGCCTGAAGTCAGGATTGGCGACTGCAGATTGCAGATCGCCGATTAACGGATTGCCGATTGGCGATTGCCGATTGACATTGGCGATTGCCGATTGGCATTGGCGATTGCCGATTGGCATTGGCGATTGCCGATTGGCATTGGCGATTGCCGATTGGCGCACCAATCGATAATCCCAATTCCCAATCGTCAATCAGCAATCCCAATCCGCAATCTTCAATCCAAATCGACAATCGACAATCCCCAATCGCCGTAAATCTGCAATCTGCACTCGCAAATCTTCAGTCGGTTCGGTGCGTTTCTTATTGACCTAGCTCGGACTGCGTCGTATAAGAGCACATCCATTGCGCAGTTCTGCACCGCGGAGGGCTCATGAACAAGCAGGAATTGATTGCGAAGATCGCAGAGGACACGGGCATCACCAAGACGAACGCGGCAGCTGCCGTTGATTCGTTCTTCGAAGGCATCACCAAGTCGCTGAAAAAGGGCCAGCCGATCACCTTCGTCGGCTTCGGCACGTTCAAGACCGCGCAGCGCAAGGCTCGCACCGCGCGCAACCCGCAGACGGGCGCCGCGATCAAGGTCCCGAAGCGTCGCGTCGTGCGCTTCAGCGCCGGCAAGGCGCTCAAGAGCGCACTCAACTAAGCGCCCGTCGTCGGGCCGGGCGTTTTCGCGTCCGGCCCGGTGCCGCGAACCGCGCGCCTCTTCCCCACCGTGCGTGTCCTGCTCGAACGCGCGATTCGCGCCGCGGTGCTCCTCTTCGGCGTCTCTCTTATCAGCTTTCTCCTGCTCGAAGCCGCCCCGGGTGATTTTTTCGACGAACTCCGGCTGAATCGCCAGGTCAGTCCCGCGACGATTGCCGCGCTCCGCGCCGAGTACGGCCTCGACGCGCCGCTGCTCACGCGATATGCGCGATGGGTTACCGCGGCGGTGCGCGGGCACTTCGGCTACTCGCTGCAGTATCGAGTGCCCGTCGAGGAGCTGCTGTGGCGCCGAGCGGCGAACACGCTCCTCCTGACGACGATCGCGCTGGCGATTGCCTGGCTGATTGCGCTCGGCGTCGGGCTGGCGACTGCGGTGGCGAATCGCCGCTGGCCCGATCGGCTGGCCGGAGGGATTGCCGCGGCGCTTCTCGCCCTGCCCGACGTGCTGATCACGCTCGTGCTGCTGTCGATCGCGGCCCACTCGGGATGGCTGCCCGCCGGCGGCATGTCGTCGGTGGAGCGCGCGCCCGGCCTGACGAGTGCGGTCGTCGACCTTGCGCAGCATATGACGGTGCCGGTCGTGATCCTCGTGATCTCAATCGCGCCGGGGCTGTTGCAGCACGTGCGTCACGCGCTCGCGGACGCGGTACCGATGCCGCTCGCCGTCGCGCTGACGGCACGCGGGCTGCCGAAGCGGCGCGTCATCGTCAGACACGCGCTGCGACTGGCGGCCGCGCCGCTCGCGGCGCTGGGCGGTCTGTCGCTGGGAACGCTCCTCAGCGCGTCGCTGCTGGTCGAAGCCCTGGTTGGATGGCCCGGTCTTGGCGCATTGCTCCTCGAGGCGGTCGCCGCGCGCGATCAATACGTCATTGTCGGTGCAACGATCCTCTCGACGCTGATTCTCGTGGCCGGCAATGCCATCGGTGACGCGATCCTCTACGTCACGGATCCGCGGACGCGGACCGCGCAATGACAAGGACCCAGCGTGTCGTCATCCTCGCGGCTGTCGTGGTTCACGCCGCTGTATTCGCGGCGCCCTGGGTCGCTCCCTACGATCCGGCCGCGCAACACCGCCTGCTCGCCTACGCGCCGCCCAGCCGTCTGCACGTCATCGATGCCAACGGTCGATGGCACCTGCGCCCGTTTGTGTGTGCGATCGAGCCTTCACCGGAAGTGCTGTTCCGCTATACCGAGGATTGCTCGAGGACGTACACAGTGCGGTGGTTCGTGCGTCGGGCTGAAACCGTGGGGTTCACGACGCGCCAGGCTCTTCACGTCCTTGGCGTTGACGAACCAGGCGACATGTTCCTGCTCGGGACCGATGAATTCGGGCGCGACCAACTCTCGCGCGTGCTGGTTGGTGCGCGTATTTCACTGGTGATGGCGCTCGCGGCGGTCGCTCTCGCACTGGCGCTCGGCGTCGTACTTGGATCGCTCGCGGGATACATGGGGGGAGTTGTCGATGCAATCGTGTCAGGCGCTAGCGAGCTCGTCCTCGCCCTCCCGTGGCTGTACCTGCTGCTGGCCGTGCGCGCCGCCATGCCGTTGTCGGTGACGCCTGCCGAAGCGTTCGTCATCATCATGGCGCTGCTCGGCGCCATCGGTTGGGCGCGTCCCGCGCGACTGGTGCGGGCGGTCATCGCAAGCGCGCGTACGAACGACTACGTCACGGCGGCACGCACGGCTGGCGCGTCAACACCGCACGTCCTGCGCCGTCACCTGTTACCGCAGCTCCCCGTGGTGCTCGTGCCCTTGGCGCTGCAGCTGGTTCCGCAGTTCATCCTCGGCGAGACGACGTTGTCATTGTTTGGCCTGGGCGTGCCGGAACCGGCCCCGAGTTGGGGGACGTTGCTGGCAAGCGCGCAGCGGCCGCAGGTCTTTGTCGACGCCTGGTGGCTGCTGGCCCCAGTGGCTGGGTTAGTCGGTATTTGTGTTATGTACTACACGCTGGCGCGGACGCTGCGCAGGGGCGATCCCCTGGTTTCGCGCCTCTAGAGTCACACGATGTCGGCTCCCACGGGTGCGTCGCGCACCTCTGTGGTGCGCGCGGGATGCGCCACCCTGTGCCTATTCGTGTGCCTCGGCGTTGCGGGCCAGCGCGGAGCCCAGCGCGCTGGCGCACCCGTCCGCGGGGGCCAAATCGTGGTCGCTGAGCGATCGGCGCCCACGTCGTTCAACCCGGTCCTCGCCACCGACGAGCGGTCCAAGGCGGTGCTCGATCGGCTGTTCGGCGACCTGATCCACATCAATCGACGGACCCTCAAGACAGAACCCGGCCTGGCCTCCTCATGGTCGGTGTCGACCGACGGCCGCGAATACACGCTCAAGCTGCGTCCCGGCCTGAAATTCTCCGACGGCCACCCCTGCACCGTCGACGACGTGGTGTTCTCGTTCCAGGTGTACCTCGACGACGCGGTGCACGCCCCCCAGCGCGACCTGCTGCTCGTCGGCGGGAAACCAATCGCCGTCAAGAAGAAGGACGACACCACCATTGTCGTGACGATGGCGGAGCCGTATGCCGCGGCGGAACGGATGTTCGATGGGTTCGCGATTCTTCCGAAGCACCTGCTTGCCGAACCCTACGCGAAGGGGGCACTCTCGCGCACGTGGGGCGTTAACGCGGCGCCCGAATCGATCGCGGGCATGGGTCCGTTTCGGCTTCGCGAGAATGTCCCCGGCGAGCGCGTTGTCCTCGAGCGCAATCCGTATTACTGGAAGCGTGATGGCGACGGCGAGTCGATGCCGTATCTCGATCGGCTCGTGTTCGTCACCCTGCCAAGCACCGACGCGGAGTTCCTGCGGTTCAAGGCAGGCGAGATCGACATCATGACGCGGATGTCGAGTGAACAATTCGCCTCGCTCCCGGCCGGCGGCGCCTATCAAACGATCGACGGCGGACCGAGCCTCGAGTACAACTTCCTCTTCTTCAACCAGAACGACGTGGCTGAGGCGACGCAACCCGCGTTGGCGCGCCGGCAGCGATGGTTCAGGGACGAGGCCTTCCGGCACGCGGTCTCCGCCGCCATCGATCGCCAGGCGATCGTGTCGCTGGTCTTTCGCGGGCGTGGCGAAGCGCTATGGGGCCCGGTGACACGTGGTAATGCGATCTGGTACAACAGCGCGCTGCCCCGCCCGGCCCGATCGGTCGATCGGGCGCGGTCGCTGCTGAAAGGGGCGGGATTCTCATGGCGCGCCGATGGCGCGCTGGTGGACCGCGACAGCACGCCAGTCGAGTTCTCCGTGCTCGTCCAGGCGACGAGCGCACCGCGCAAGCAGATGGCGACGATCATCGAAAACGATCTCGCGAAGCTCGGCATGCGCATCACCATCGATCCACTCGATTCGCGCGCGCTGCTGGATCGCGTGCGGAACACGCGCAATTACGATGCGTGCATTCTTGGGCTCGGAGGAATGGACGCCGATCCGAACACCGACATCACGGTGTGGCCGACGAGCGGCGAGAACCATTTCTGGAACCTGTCCGGCAAACCGGCCACGCTGTGGGAAGAGGAAATCGATTCGTTGATGAAGCAGCAGCTTATCGCCCTCACGTTTGCCCAGCGCAAGAAACAGTTCGACCGCGTCCAGGCGCTGCTCGCCGAGCACGAGCCGATGATTTTCCTCGCGAGTCCCGATATCCTCTCGGGGGCGCGGGCGGGGCTGGCGAACTTCAAACCGGCCATTCTCCCGCATTACACGCTCTGGAACGTCGAGGAGCTGTACTGGCGCCAGGCGCCAGACCGTTGATGCCAGCACGCATTCAGAAGGAACTGCGGCGGCCGAACCGGGAAGAGTGGGACGATGCGCGTCTGATTGACGCCTGTCGTGAGGGGGATCAGGAAGCGTGGTCCGTCCTCATTCATCGCTACCGTCGGCTCATTTATTCCATTCCCACCCGCTACGGCGCGCAGCCTGCCGACGCCGCCGACATCTTTCAGGCCGTGTGTCTCGAGCTGTATGCGGAGTTGCCGCGACTCCGCAAAGTCGAAAGCCTTCGGTCCTGGCTGATCTCCGTCACCGCGCACCAGGCATTTCACTGGAAACAACGGGTCCGCAAGCGCGCCGCCCGCGAGGGAGATCAGATCGAGGCGGATCTGTCGCGTGGCGAGGAGCGGGTGGCCCCCGAGATCCTCGAAGCGGCCGAGCGCGAGCAGGCATTGCGTGACGCGATCGCGGCGCTGCCGCTGCGATGCCGGGAAATGATCCGGCTGCTCTTTTACGAGGATCCGCCGCTGGCCTATGCCGAGGTCGCGCGGCGCCTGGGCCTCGCGACCGGATCCATCGGCTTCATTCGTGGACGTTGCCTCAAGAAACTCGAGCGCGCGCTCGGCCGTGCGGGGTTCGGGCCGTGACGGCCGCGGATCGTCTCATCGAGACCCTGGCGACGACCCCCGATGCGATCGTGCGTCGCCGCGCCCTCGACCGATCGAAGGTGCCGCGAAACGTGGCATTCCTCGAGCGTCTCACCGATTTGGTGCCGATCCGCGGACGCGTCGACCTCCCGCAGGCGCAGCGCCTCGCCGAAACCGCCGAGTGGCTCGCCGCCTCGATCGGCAGCGATCATGCGGCCGGTCGAGCGCTGCGCGCGAAGGGGCATATCTTCCTGCTCGAAGGACGTTACGAAGCAGCAGTCGTCGCCTATCAAGCGGCAATCGCGCGCTTTCGCAAGACGCGCCAGACGCTCGAAGAAGCCATCACGCGCAGCGGCGGGCTCCAAGCGCTCATTTATCTCGGCCGGTATGCCACGGCGCAGGCCTGGGCGCGGCAGGCCCGCGCGATCTTCGAGCGTGCTGGCGATCGGCTGCGCCTCGCGCGGCTCGATTCCAACTTTGCCAACGTCCTTTATCGTCAGGATCGCTTTGAAGAGGCGCTGGCCTTGTACCGCCGCGCGCATCGGACGCTGGTGCGGGTCGGGGCGCCGAACGACGTTGCCATTGCGTTACGGAACCTGGCGGTCTGCCTCATCAGCCTGAATCACTTCGATGAGGCGCTCGCCACTTACCAGCACGCGCGCCGGTACAGCGAACGGCACACGCTCCCGCTCCTGGTTGCCGAAGCAGACTACAACATCGCGTACCTGTATTACCTCCGCGGCGAGTACTCGCAGGCGATCGAGTTGTACGAGGCGACGCGGCGCCGGTGCGCGCGGCTCGGCGATCGGTATCACCAGGCGCTCTGCGATCTCGATCAATCGGAGCTGTCGCTGGAGTTGAACCTCACCGAGGAGGGGGCGCGGCTCGGACGCCAGGCATTCTCGCGCTTCGACGAGCTCGGGATGCATTACGAGGCGGCCAAGGCGCTCACATGGCTGGCGATTGCGGCGACACAGTCGGGAGAACGAGACTTGGCGCTGCACCACTTCGCGCATGCCCGGCAACGGTTCCGCCGAGAGCACAACCGGCCGTGGCTCGCAATGATCGATCTGTACGAGGCGATCGTCCTCGTCGATGAGGAGCGCCTGCACGAGGCGCGCGAGCTGGCGGAGGCCGCGCAGCTCGTCTTCCTCGAGACGGGACTCGTCGCGAAAGCGGCGCTTGCCGAGCTCGTGCTCGCGCGCGGCGCGTTGCGCCGCGGCGACGCGGCCGTCGCCGAACGCTGGTGTCACGCAGCGCTCGAGCGCCTGGTGACGACGCAGGCGCCGGCGCTGCGGTTCCAGGCCAGCTTCGTGCGCGGACAGATCGCCGAGGCGATGGGGCGCGCCGATGCGGCAGCCGACGCCTACCTCGATGCCCACGCGTGGCTCGAGACCCTTCGGACGGACCTGCGCGCCGACGAGATCAAGATCGCATTTCTGAAGGACAAGCTCGTTGTCTACGAGAGTCTCGTGGCCTTCGCGCTAGCCGGCGGTCCGAGAGTGAGCCGGGGCGGCGCGTTCACGTTCATCGAGCAGGCGAAGTCGCGAAGCCTCGCCGATCTGATCGCGTTCCGCGCGCGCGCGATGTCGGCGCGCAGCGCCGGGGCGCGGGTCTCCGTGCGGCGGCTTCATCAACTGCGCGAGTCGCTGAACTGGTGCTATCGCGAGATCGACATTCGGGAATTGAGCGCCGACCAGTCACGCACTCGTGTCGAAGCGCTGCGCGCACGGGCGCGGCAGCTCGAAAACGAGATCGCGCGGGCCCTTACCCACATCCGCGTGGAAGACACCGAGTATGCGGCGCTCCAGAACGCGGGCACGATCGATCTGTCCGCCGTGCAGGCCTCGCTTGCAGCCAACGAAATCGTCGTCGAGTACTACGCTGCTCGCGGCACGATCTGCGCGTGCTTGATCGGGCCGCATGCCTTCGAGATCGCGCCACTCGGAAGCGTCGAGGCGGTTCGCGAGCACGCGCAGCTGCTCCAGTTCCAGCTGTCGAAGTTTCGGCTCGGCCCTGAGTATCAACGACAGTTTGCGCCCGTTATCGCGGCGGCAACGACGGCACACCTCCAGGGCCTGTTCGACGGGCTAATCGCGCCGGTGCGCGATCGCCTCGATGGGCGGTCCCTGATCATCGTGCCGCACGGGTTCCTGCACTACGTCCCGTTTCACGCGTTACACGATGGCACCCGATACCTGATTGACTCGGCGCCCATGTGTTACGCGCCGAGCGCGAGCGTGCTGCACCTGTGTCGGCAGAAGCGCGGCGCCGAGCGGCACACGTCACTTGTGCTGGGCGTGTCCGACGAGGCGACGCCATTTATCGACGCGGAGGTGAACGCGGTCGCGGCGGCGCTCCCGCGCGCGCGTGTGTTCAAAGGACGCCGCGCAACCGTCGCGCGGCTCCAGCACGAAGCGCCGCGAAGCGGCATCATCCACATCGCCACGCATGCCGCCTTCCGCGTGGACAATCCGATGTTCTCGGCGATCCAGCTGGGGGACGCGCCGCTCAGTCTGTTCGACCTGTATGACCTGCGGATTTCCGCCGAGCTCGTCACGTTGAGCGGCTGCGGCACCGGGCTGAACGCCCTGATCGGCGGCGATGAGCTGCTCGGGCTCGTGCGGGGCTGGCTCTACGCGGGGGCCCAGTCCGTCCTCGTGTCCCTGTGGGACGTCAACGACCGGAGTACCGCCAGCCTGATGGGGCGCTTTTACAAGAGGCTGCGCCAGACGCCGGACCGGGCCGCCGCGCTCCGCGACGCGATGCTCGCGACGCGCGAAGAAGACCCGCATCCCTATCACTGGGCGCCATTTGTGCTGATTGGCGCCCGTGAGAGATGGCGGAACGACACTTAATTTTTCCTTTCCTCCCCTATATCTTTCGGTGATGTTGGCTCCCCTCACGTTTGAGCGTTTCATCTTCAGGGCGATAAAGGATGAGTCGATTGGTTAAACATCTGACTGCGGCAGATGCGGCCGATTTCGTGCGGGGTGTGTCAGCGCCGGCGGCGCGGCAGCGGATCGAGCGGCACCTGACCTCGGGCTGCGCGCGGTGTGAGCGCGTCGTGACGCTGCACCGCAACATCGCATCCACGGCGCGCGCGGAGCCGCAGTGGGATCCCCCAGTCGATGTAGTCGCGCGCGCGGTGGAGATCTTTGCGATCGCACCACGCCGGGTCGAACCGCTGACGCACCGTGTAATATCGCGCTTGATTTTCGACAGCTTGCGACAACCATTGCCCGCGGGTGTGCGCGGCAGCAATAGCGTGACACGTCATGTTCTCTACCGCGCGGGTGACTTCTTCATCGATCTGCGCATTGACCGAGAACACGGCGCGCGCCGGGTGTCGATCGTTGGACAGGTCGCGCCGCGCACCGCACCGGACGCGATCACCCCATCGCAGGCGGTATCGGTCTTGCTGCTGGATCGTCGCTGCGTCGTCGCGCGGCCACCGGTGAATTCATTCGGCGAATTTCATTTGCACTACGACGTCCACGCGCATATGCGGCTTCGAATCTTACTCGGGGAGCAAACGGGACTCGACCTGCCGCTTTCGCGTCTGCTCGAGTCTCCTTCGAATCGTGAAAGTGCCCGACGTGAAACGTAAGAGGTTTGCCATGCGGAAGCTGCGATTCATGCTGCTGACGGCCCTCGTCGCACTCGCGATGATGCCGCTGGCGGCCGCACAATCGCAGGAGATTCCGCAGCAATTCATCCTGCGCACCGCGCCGGGAGACAGCGCGCTCGTGGCGTCTCGCCACAGTCTGTCGATTCTGACCGAGATTCACCCCGAGACGACAGAAGCCCCGGTGGGCGTGTACCTTGTGACCACGCCGACAGAGGTGCCGGGCGTTGTCCAGGACGTGAACAGCGACACGGCGGTCGTGTCGTTCGAGAGAAACCACGCGGTGACGATTCCCGAGACGCGCCGCCCGCGTCTCGCCCAGTCGACGGCCGCCATCCTTGAAACGCTGCCCGATCGCACGCTCATTCCGTACTGGGGGCCAAGTGTCTGGCGTGGATATGCGTTCCAGCCGGCCGCGACGATCATCCGCGCGGTCGACGCCCATGCGCTGTTCGCCACGGGCGGCGGGATTGTCGCCATCATCGACACCGGGATCGACGTCGATCACCCGGTGCTGGCGGGCGCGATCGTGCCCGGGTTCGACTTCCTCCGCAATCAGGTGCCGATCACGTCCGATCTGAGCAGCGTCTCGCAGTCGACCGCCGCGATCCTCGAGATGCAGCAGCCCGGTGAACCGTTCCGGGCGGCGCGGGTCAATCAGTCCACTGCCGCGATCCTGGAGCAGTCCACCGCGGCGATTCTCGAGGGTGAGGGTCTGCCGGCCGCGTTCGGCCACGGTACGATGGTGGCGGGTCTGGTGCGGCTCGTCGCGCCCACCGCGCGGATCATGCCGCTGACGACGTTCGGGCCGGACGGCTCGGGCGATGTCTTCAACATCGAGCGCGCAATCTACTACGCGGTCGATCACGGCGCGAACGTGATCAACATGAGCTTCAGCCTGGAGAACTGGTCCGCCGAGCTGTTGCGCGCGATCAATTACGCGAACGAGCACGATGTGATCTGCGTCGCGGCGGCCGGCAACAGCGGCGAGGAGACGCTGGTGTTTCCGTCCGCGTTCCGTCACGTGATTGGCGTCGGGTCGACCAACAACCTCGATCGACGCAGCACGTTTTCGAATTACGGCAACGGCCTGGTGCAGCTGGCCGCGCCAGGCGAGGGATTGATCACCGCCTTCCCGGGCGGACGCTATGCCGCGGTGTGGGGCACCTCGTTCAGCGCTGCGCTCGTGTCCGGCGCAGCGGCGCTCGTGGTGCAGGTCGTACCCGGCATTGAACCAACCAACGCAGAGGAAGCGCTTTCTCGCGCGAAGCGGATTGGGCAGGACATGGGCGAGGGGCGATTGGATCTCTGGACGGCGTTGCAACGCGCTCTCAAGTAACGCTCCTTCTACCGGTCCGCACGCGCACATCGTCGGCGTCGTTGGCGGTGTGCGCGTTTGCACGTACCCGCAGGAATTTTGCGCGCGACGTGTGCGCCTGCTCCCTATATTTTTCGACTGCAGCGCACACCCCTCTCTTGTAGCACAGCGATCCCGCGATTGGTCTGCGAGTTCATCACCATGATTAGTTCCCGGGCGACGGGGCCGAAGCCTCGCATCGGCGGCATCGACGGCGCGAACGCCACGCAGGCGGTCGCATGGGTCGCCGGGCACGAGCGGCCGAAGATCCTGCTGTATTCACACGACACCTTCGGGCTGGGCAACATTCGCCGTTCGCTGCTGCTCGGCGAACTGTTCGCCTCCGAGTATCCGCGGGCCGCCATTCTGCTCGTCACCGGCTCGCCGATGGTTGATGCGTTCTCTCTGCCGCGGCAGATGGACTATGTGAAGCTGCCCAGCGTCAACCGGATCTCGGCGGAACGCTACGGGCCGCGGTTTCTCGCGGACTACTCCGCTGAAGTTCGCGAAACGCGCAGCGCGATCCTGAAGCAGTCTGTCCTCGCCTTCCGTCCGGACCTGATGATCGTCGACAAGCGCGCCGCCGGCATCGACGGCGAACTGCTGCCGGCGCTGAAGGCCCTGCACCGCTTGCCGCAGCGGCCGCGCCTGGTGCTGGGCATTCGCGACATTCTCGATGCGCCGCCGGTCACGAGGCGGGCGCTCTGCGAGAACGGCAGCTTCGACGTGATGGCGAAGTACTACGACGAGATCTGGATCTACGGCTCGCCCAGCGTGTTCGATGCGGTCGCGGAGTACGGCTTTCCTCGCGAAGTCGCGAGCAAGACACGGTACTGCGGATACCTGCACCGCGCGGCGGTCCCACCGCGGCCGCACGACGGCGTGCCGCGCGTGCTCGTCACCTCGGGAGGCGCCGAGGACGGCCGGCACCTGATCCGCGCGTATCTTGCCGACCTCAGGTCGAGCCCGGAGCACGCGCTGCTCAGCACGATCGTGATCGGCCCGCAGATCGATTCCGAGTCGGTCGACGCATTGCGTGCGCTGGTCCGCGGCCGCGGCGACGTCGAGTTCGTGGATTTCGAACCGAACATCACCCGGCGCTACCAGGCCGCCGATGTCGTCGTGACGATGGCTGGTTACAACACGGTGTGTGAACTGCTGACGGCTGGCGTGCGAGGCGTGCTGGTGCCGCGCCCGGAACCGGCGCAGGAGCAGCTGATTCGCGCGCGGCGGCTCGCGGCGCGCGGCTGCTTCCGCGTCGTCGAACCAGCGGCGCTCACGCCCGGCGCGCTCCTCGCCTCCGTGCACGAGGCGTTGGTCGCCCCCGTATCCAGCGCGCGTGCGGTCGACATGGAAGGCCTCGCGCGCATTCGCGAGCGCGTACATCGAATGCTCGGGGTGAGCGCCTGATGACTCGCGCGCAGATTGCCGTCGTCGTCAGCGGGTTTCCGCGCCGATCGGAAACGTTCGCGATTAACGAACTGCTCGCGCTCGAGGAGCGTGGTGTGCTGGCGCGCATCTTCGCCACGAAGGCCGGCGACGATGGGCCGGTGCAGCCGGGCGTCGCGCCGTTGCTCCCACGCATGGAGATGCTCGAGCCCGGCACGCCGCAGATGCAGGGGGCCGCGGTTGCGCGGCGCCTCGCGGGCTCAGGCGTGTCCGGCGTTCATGCCTACTTCGCGCATACGCCGGGCGAGGTTGCCATGTCGGCGGCCGAACGGCTGGGTCTTCCCTTCGGGTTCAGTGTGCACGCGCGGGACGTGAGGAAGACCGAACCGACGGCACTATCGTATCGCGCCGGGCGCGCCACGTGCGTCATTGCCTGCAATGTCGATACGGCAGGCGATCTGCGGCGCGTTGGGAGCCACGCGCATCTCGTCCCGCACGGCGTTGATCTGGAACGGTTCCGGGTCATGCCCGCCCCGGCGGAAGGACCATTTCGTCTTCTCGCGATCGGACGCCTCGTCGAGAAGAAGGGATTCGAGTTCCTCATCGACGCGATGTCAATTTGCACGAACGCAACGCTGCGCATCGTCGGCGATGGGCCGCTTCGGCACCAACTCGACGATCAGATTCGCGCGCGTGGCGTGGGGGACCGGATCACGCTGGCAGGCGCCTACACACATGCCGCGCTACCAGCCGAATATGCCGCGGCGCACGCCGTCGTCGTCCCATCCGTGGTCGACGCGAGCGGCGACCGCGACGGCCTCCCAAACGTCGTGCTCGAGGCGATGGCCAGCGGACGCGCCGTGATCGGCACCGACGTGGGTGCTATCACATCGGCGGTACGCCAGGGAAAGACCGGTCTTGTCGTGCCGCCCCGCAACGTCGAGGCCCTTGCGACTGCGATCGCCGCGTTGACGACACAGCCAATACGGCGCATCGAGATGGGCGCGCGCGGCCGCGGTGTCGTCGAACGCGAGTACGACGTGCGGCAGTGCGCCGGCTATTTCGCGGCACTCCTGGAGAGCGCGTATGCGTGAAGCCTCTACGCGCGCCGATCGCGTGCTCGACCACCCAGCCGCGGGGATGCTGGCGTGGCTCGCCGCCATCATCGAAGACCTTTTCGTGTTCCCCGCTGACGCGAAGTACGCGTACGAGTCGAATCCCAATCCTGCCGGCCTCCTCGTTCGTCGGTTGCGCCCTGCGCCGTTCTTCTCCACCTGCCATGGAGCGAACCACTGGTCCCTGCAGGGCCGCACCTCCAGCCCTGTCCACCACCTTCACCATGTTCGCAACGGGGCGTTCGTGCACCTGTCCGCCGAACGTCCCCGTCCTGCCATCTCGTCCGGCGGCGTGCGCATGCGCGCCGCCGGACGTGTCGATTACACGAAGGGATTCGACGGGGCGGGCGGAGCCCGCGAATGATCCACGCGAGCGTTCGCGCGCCGCGTCCGGTGTACTGCGCCACGGAGCACATGCACCGCGATATCAAGCTCGCGAGAGGTGTCTGTGACGGGCACTTCACCTACGCCGGCGTCACGATTGCCATTGACGGTCCGCCCGACTGGAACTACATGGACATTCACGCGGATCGTGACTGGTGGATCGAGTGGACGAAGTTCCACTACACGCTCGATCTCGCGTACGCCTACCGCACGACCGACGAGCCACGCTATCTCGACGCCTGGCAGCGGCTGGTCGGAGCCTGGGCAGCCGATATGCCGCCCGATTTCGGGCCAACCGAGGCAATCGGCCGCCGCCTGCAGAATTGGATTTATTCGTGGAACGGCTTTGCTGAATCGCTGATCTTCCCGGGCCTGTCCCCGGTAATTGAAGACGCGGTTCTCGACAGCATCACGCGGCAGGCGCAATACCTGCGCAAGCACCTGACGCCGCAGCGCAACCATCGCACGCTGGAGCTTTACGCCCTGATGGTTGTCGGGTTGTCGTTTCCGAGCCTGCCGGGATTCGACGAATTGACCGATTTCGCCTGGAGCGAACTGCACCGTAACCTGCTCGCCGACATCCGGACCGACGGCGTTCACCGCGAACACTCGACGTATTACCACATGGTGGCGCTGCGATCGTTCGTGTCGGCGCGTGAAAATGCCCGCCGGTTCGGACTGCCCGTGCACACGTCCTTCGATGAGCGTCTGGCCGCCGCCGTGGAGTTCGCGATGTATTGTCAGCGGCCGGACGGCACGATTCCGGCGCTCTCCGACGGGGACAGCGGGGACTATCGCGAATGTATCGGCCTCGCGGCGGACCTGCTCGGCAGATCCGACTTCGCGTTTGCGGCCACGAACGGCCGCCGCGGATCGGCGCCGGCCCGCGACAGCGCAGACTTCGCGGCCGCCGGCTATTACGTGCAGCGAAGCGGCTGGCAGGAAATCCGCCACCGTCCTCACGTCCACCGTCACCTTACGTTCGACTGCGGGCCGATTGGCGACGGTGGCCACGGACACTACGACTTGCTCAGCATCGACGTCTGGGCCGGCCGCCCGCTCATCGTCGATCCGGGGCGCTTTACGTATGCCGAGACCGAGCCGAACTGGAGGCACTGGTTCAAGGGCACTGCCGCGCACAACACCGTCACGGTTGACGGGCTGGATCAGACGACGTACTTCTCGGGCAAGCCAAAGGGGAACATTGCGACCGGACAGGTGATCACTCGCATCAACGCGCCGCGGATCGAAGTGCTGGGTGGCACGGCGAAGACGCCACGCTACGACGCACGGCATACGCGTCACGTGTTCTTCGTCGCGCAGGAGTACTGGCTCATCGTCGATCGCCTCGAGGCGACGTCGCTTCATTGCTACGACCTGCGGTATCACCTTGCACCGCAGGCGTGGCGTCACGTCGAGATCCGCGACACGCACGTGACCGCCCCGGGCATGGTCATGATCATCGTCGGGCCCGGCGGCATCACGATCGAAAACGGCTGGGTATCGTCCAGGTACGGCGTGAAGGAGCATGCACCGATCGTCTCGATGCGCTCGCAACCGCAGCGCAACGCGCTGTTCGTGACGGCCATCGTTCCGCGCCCCGAGACGGCGGCGGCTGCGGACATGCGCGTGACGGCTTCCCCCGACGAAACGCTGAGCGTCACGATGTACGGCGTCGGTCCGACGATGGATGCGACCGACTACATCCTGTGGCGTCCCGGAGGGGCGCCGTTCGATCTGCCGAAACTACGCGGCGTGGCCGATGTCACCTGGAATCGCATGCACTCGACCGAGGGCCCAAATGAATTCTGTGGTGCGCGCCTTCGAGACGGCGTGGATGGCAATCCGCTCGCGCCATGGCTGCTCACGTGCGATGAAGATGCGTGGTGGGGGTCGTACGGCGGTGAGGCCCGATGATCCATCCGGCCCTGCTCGCATTCGATCCAGCGGTTCCCCAGCGCGATTGGCTCCTTGACCAAGTTCAGATGCGGTCGCACCTCGCCGCACTCGGGCACGGCAGTGCGCAGGCGAAGTGGCAGATCGCGAAGGTGAAGTATCACGTGGGCCGCGATCTGCGCGTCTTGTATCGCACTGCCGAGGGAGCCCACCCTCGGCTGGTCACTGTGCGCACCGTGCGGCAATCACCCGACGCGCGGTTTACGGCGTTCCCTGCCGATCGCCGCCTCGACTGGCTCCCCTCGTTGATGGCGCCGCGTGGAAGCTTTGATTCGCTGCTCGGCGGTGCGTGGACATCCAGCCGGCTGACCGGATACGCACCCGAGAAATCTGCCGTCGTCGCCTGTCTTGGCGTGCGCAGTGCTCCTGTCGCGTTCGCCAAGCTGTTCGCGTATCCAGGCGAAGCCCGGGAATCGTTCGATAACGTGGATCGCGTCGCGCGCGCCTCTCGCGCTGTCGATCTCGTGCTTCGCACACCTCGCCCGATCCTGCTTGCCGAACCACAAAACCTGCTGCTCACGGAAGCGGCGCGCGGTCGGAGGCTCACGGAACTCCACGGGGACGCTCTTGAACACGCCGTCGGCTTCATGGGCGCGGCACTGGCCGAACTGCACGCGACCCGTGCACCACTCCCGGCGCACCGCGATCGCACTGCCGATCAGGCCCTGAACGATGCCGCTCGACTGATCGGAGGAGCGCGCCCGGATCTGCATGAAGCGGTCACAGGGCTGGCGCAGTTGCTCAATGCCACGCGTCCATCGTGCACGCGAACAGTGCCCCTGCATGGCGACGTGCACTTCAAGAATGCGCTGCTGGACGGAGAACGGCTCTGGCTGATTGATTTCGACCAGGCGCACCTGGGTCCTGCGGCGGCAGATCTTGGAAGCGTGCTCGCGCTCCTGCGGTCAGACGCGCTGGTCGGCATCAGGACGACCGCTGAATCCATCGAGCTGGCAGACGCCTTTCTGCGCGGCTACTCCGACGTGCGGCGGCTGCCACCACGCGCGGAACTGCGCTGGCACACGTCCGCCGCGTTGCTTGCGGAACGCGCGCTGCGTGCCGTCACGCGCGTGCGGTGCGAGCTGCTCGCTCACCTGCCCTCGCTTATCGACGACGCTCGACGACGGCTCGAGCGGGGCGCGGCATGAAGGCGCGTCCGTCGCTCCTCCTCTATTGCCAGCACTCGCTTGGCATGGGGCACCTGATGCGGTCGGTCGCGCTCACGCGCTCGCTCGCCCAGCGGTTCCGGGTGACATTCGTCAGCGGCGGCAGGCTTCCACGTCACGTGCGCCTCGATCGCGACGTGCGCGTCGTTCCGCTTCCGCCCGTGGGCATGGATCCGTCGGGAGGGCTTGTCAGCCACGATCGACGGCGATCGCTCGATCGCGCGCTTGCCGCGCGGCGGCGTATCCTGCTCGAAACGTTCCATACCGTTGCGCCGGACGTCGTCCTGATCGAACTGTTTCCGTTCGGACGCCGCAAGTTCCGCGACGAGCTCGAGCCGATGCTGCAGGAGGTGCGCGCCACGTCCAGGCGCCGCCGCGCGATCGTCTGCTGCAGCGTACGCGATATCCTCGTGGGCCGCGAGGATCAACGCGAACACGATCAGCGCACGGCTTCCCTGCTCGCCAAGTACTTCGACGCCGTGCTCGTGCACAGCGACCCGGCGTTCGCGCGTCTCGAAGAATCGCTGACGCATGGAGTGCGGATGCCGGTGCCGTTCTATTACACCGGCTTCGTGCACGACGGCCGCGCGATCCGCCCCGCGGCGGCCGGCCGCTCCCGGATTGTGGTGTCCGCCGGTGGCGGCGCAGCGGGCGAAGAGTTGTTTCGAACGGTCCTTGATGCACATGCGCGACCGGAAGCCGTGAATTGTCCGCCGCTGACAATCGTCGCGGGACCATTCCTCCCGGCACCCGCATGGGCGGCGCTCGAATCGATCGTGAACCGCCGTCCTCGCGTCGTCCTCCGCCGAACCGTGCCGAGCCTGCCCGCGATGCTCGTCAACGCTGCAGGCTCGATCAGCCAATGCGGTTACAACACCGCGATGGACTTGATCGCGACAGGTGTCCCCGCGCTCGTGGTTCCGTTCACCACGGATACGGAAAACGAGCAGATCAAGCGTGCACGACGGCTCGAATCACTTGGCGCCGTGCGCCTCGTGCTGCCAGAGGACGCAACGCCGCGGCGCGTCGCGCGGGAGATGTCGGCACTGCGCGACTTTCATCCGCGCCCCGCGTCGCTCGATCTCGATGGCGCCGAGCGAAGCGCCCGAATGCTTGCCAGCTTGCGGGAGTCGGGTCTTCCTGTCGAACGGTCTCGCAGCTGCCTTCGCGAGGTACCGGTTTGACGGGATGGATCGAGCCGATCGCGCGCGCGCTCGACGCTCGCGCGGCGCCGGTCACGATGTTTTTCCGGGACGACGACGCAGGGTGGGGAGACGAGGCGCTGTTCGCGTTGCTGGAGCTTTTCGAGCGGCACGAGGCGCCAATCGATCTCGCAGTGATCCCCAACGCGATCACGCCGGACGTGGCGTCGCGGCTCGCGCATCGCGCGCATCTCTCGCGCTGGCTCGGGCTTCACCAACACGGCTACGCTCACGTCAATCACGAACCCACCGGACGGCCGTGTGAGTTCGGTCCGTCACGTTCCGCCGAAGCCCAACGTCACGACATCGGGGAGGGGCGCCAGCTACTGCTGACGCTCTTTGGCGCCGAGCTCGATCCCATCTTTACGCCTCCGTGGAACCGGTGCAGCGCGGTAACCGCGGCATGCCTGCTCGACGCCGGCATCAGCGTGCTGTCGCGCGATGCCTCCGCGGGGGCGCTTGGCGTTGGCGGCCTGGTCGAATGTCCGATCACGTCCGATTGGTTATGGAAGCGCAAAGGGACTCGTGTCACGCGCGACGAGTGGGCCGAGGCGTTCGCACGGGCAATCAGTACGATGAATGCGCCCATTGGGGTCATGCTGCATCACGCCGTCATGGACGACGGCGAGCGTGAAGCGTTTGGGATGGTGCTGCGGCTGCTCCGAGGCCAGTCCAACGTTCGGCTCGTCAACATGCGGGACGCCGCGGCATGGTCGCGTGGCGCGTAACCCGCAGGAAATCGGCGCCTGGGGGACCTCAGCAGGGGTGTTCGCCAGCCCTCGCCGACGGTTCGTGCATTGACCCTGCGGTTGGTGCTCTGCTAGACTGATCGTTCCGGCAAGGCCTGTGTTTTCAAGACATAGGCGCGTAGCTCAGTGGTTAGAGCGCCTGCTTGACACGCAGGAGGTCAGTGGTTCGACTCCACCCGCGCCTACCAACCTTCGCTCGCCAGCTTTGCAGCGCGAGCTACGGCTGGCAAGCCAAAGATTAATTATTTCGCGGCCGTCTTGTCCGCCGGACCCTTTGGCGAAGGCGGAAGCGCGCAGCGCGGAGGCGGACCGCGGGCCCGCCGCATCGGCATCATGAGCCAGATTTCGGTCACTCTTCCTGACGGCTCCGTCCGGCAGGTTCCCGCCGGCAGCACGCCTGCCGACGTTGCGGCCGGGATCTCTCCGCGCCTTGCCAAGGCTGCGCTCGCGGCGACGGTCGACGGCCGCCTCGTCGACCTGTCATTCCCGCTCACGAAAGACGCCAGGGTGACGATCGTGACCAGCGACGGCCCGGAAGCGCTCGCGCTCTATCGCCACAGCACGGCGCACCTGCTCGCGGCGGCAGTCACCAATCTCTACCAGGGCGTGCAGTGCGGCATCGGTCCGGCGACGGACGAGGGCTTCTACTACGATTTCGTCGTCCCGCGGCCGTTCGTGCCGGAGGATCTCGAAGCGATCGAGAAGAAGATGAAGGAGCTCGCGTCGCAGGATCTGCCGTACGAACGCCAGATGTGGCCGCGCGAAGAAGCCATCCGCTTCTTCAGCGATCGCGGCGAGCCGTTGAAGGTGCAGCTAATCGAGGAGAAGACGGCCGGGCAGGCGGAAGTGTCCTGCTACACGATCAAGGACCGCGACACGTTCGTCGATTTCTGCGTCGGCCCGCATGTCCCGTCCACGGGGCGGCTCAAGGGTTTCAAGCTCCTGACGACGTCCAATGCTTATTGGAAAGGTGATGCGCGCAACCAGCCGATGCAGCGCGTCTACGGCACGGCATTCTTCAGCGACAAGGAACTCCAGACGCACCTGCAGCGGATCGAGGAAGCGAAGAAGCGCGATCACCGGAAACTCGGTCGCGAGCTCGGCCTGTTTACGTTTCATCAGTGGGCGCCTGGCGCCGCGTTCTGGCTGGCGAAGGGGACAACGCTCTACAACACGCTCGCGAACTACACGCGCGAGGTGCTCTTCCCTGCCGGCTACGTCGAGGTGAAGACACCGCTCATCTACAACAAGGCGCTGTGGGAGCGGTCCGGGCACTGGAAGCACTACCGGGAGAACATGTTCCTCATCGAATCCGAAGGGGAGACGATGAGCGTCAAGCCGATGAACTGCCCCGGACACTTTCTGATGTACGCCAGTGAAGTGCGCAGTTATCGCGATCTGCCGATTCGCTATCACGAGCAGACGCCGCTGCACCGCAACGAAGCGTCAGGGGTACTGTCTGGTCTGACGCGCGTGCGTCAGTTCTCGCAGGACGATGCACACTGCTTCGTGACGCAGGAGCAGATCGGCGAAGAGATAGAGCGGCTGATCCGGCTCGTCCAGCGTGTGTACGCCGACTTCGGCCTGCCGTTCACGGCAAAGCTCTCGACGCGCCCCGATGAGTTTCTCGGCGAGGTCGCAACCTGGGATCACGCGGAGGCGCAGCTCAAGGCGGCGCTCGACCGCGCGCAGCTGCCGTACGACCTCAACGAAAAAGATGGTGCGTTCTACGGGCCGAAGATCGATTTCGACATTACCGACGCGCTCGGCCGAAAGTGGCAGTGCGCCACGATCCAGCTCGATTACGAGCAGCCTGAGAACTTCGATCTGAAGTACATCGGCGCCGACAACGCGGAACACCGGCCCGTCGTCATCCATCGGGCGATCGTCGGCAGCTTCGAGCGGTTCATCGCGATCCTGATCGAGCACTTCGCGGGAGCGTTCCCCTTCTGGCTCGCGCCGGTGCAGGTCATGGTCCTGCCGATCGCGGACCGTCACGCGGAGTATGCGCGTCGTGTACGAGAGCGGCTGGCCGCGGCCGGCCTGCGCGTCGAGCTCGACGAGCGGCAGGAGAAGATTGGATATAAGATCCGCGAGGCGCAGCTACAGAAAACTCCCTACATGCTGGTGACGGGCGACCGCGAAGCGGCCGAGGGGACGGTTTCGGTCCGGAGCCGCACCGGCGGCGACCAGGGCAGCCGGTCGGTCGATGAGTTCATTGCGTCGGCGCTCGCGGAGATCGCGGCAAAGGGAGTTCCCGAACCGGGGCTGGCGGCCGCCAGCTGACCGGCTTCGGCGCACACGTCTTTAACTGGAGGTTTCTATCGCATTCGACCGAAGCCCGCGGCGTGACGATCGCACGCGGGTGAACGAACGTATCCGGGTCCGGGAAGTCCGGGTCATCGATGAGAACGGCGAACAGCTCGGCATCATGCCGCCGCCGCAGGCACTGGCCATCGCGCGGCAGAAGGGGCTGGATCTCGTGGAAATAGCGGCGACGGCCAACCCGCCGGTCTGCCGCATCATGGATTTCGGGCGCTACCAGTATCAGGAACAGAAGCGGGCGCGCTCGGCCAAGAAACACCAGAAGATCATCGAGGTCAAGGAAATCAAGTTCCGGCCGAAGGTCGACGAGCACGACTACCAGTTCAAGAAGAAGCACATCGAGCGCTTCCTGTCCGATGGGGACAAGGTGAAGGCGACGATCTTCTTCCGCGGGCGCGAGATGGCGCATCCCGAAATCGGGCGGCGAATTCTCGAGCGCCTGATCGAAGAGTTGTCGGACGTGGCGGTCGCGGAGACCGCGCCGCGGCAGGAAGGCAACCAGATGCACACGATCCTGTCGCAGAAGACGGGAGGCAAGCGGCCCGGGCCGAAGCCGCGAGAGACAGAAAGCAGCGCGTAGCAAGCGAGCGCCGGAGGAAAGTCGCCGGAGGCGACCGCGAGCGCGCAGCGACGTGGGGAAACTGAAGGGGCCCCATCGAGCGTAGTGAGAGAAGCCATGCCGAAATTAAAGAGTCATCGGGGAGCCGCGAAGCGGTTCAAGAAGACCGGAACGGGCAAGTTCGTCCGGAGCAAAGCGTTCAAGCAGCACATCCTGACGAGCAAGACGCGCAGCCGCAAGCGCAAGCTGAAAGGGACGACAACCGTGTCGCCGCAGGACCAGGCC
>JBKOZS010000340.1:0-22797 GCA_046726015.1 Acidobacteriota bacterium | reverse complement strand
TCCGAGCTTCCCGGTAACCGCTTCAGCTTCTTGCATCACGTCACGGACAACGCGTGAGGTCTCCGGATGCCGTACGAGCTCCTCCAGAGTGCCTCCCGTCAGCGCGCTGATCGGATTAAAGGCCACGTTTCCCAGCAGCTTGATCCATATCTCCTGCCGGATGCGTGTCGTGATCGGGCAGCGAAATCCGGCGGCACCAAGCGTCTCGGCAATCTGCTTGCAGCGTTCGGATCGAGTGCCGTCAGGCTCTCCCAGGGTGATGCGATTCCCCTGCGTGTGGACGATGACGCCCGGTTCGATGATCTCTGTCGCAAAGTACGCGAGCGATCCGACAACACGGCGGTGCTCGATGGCCGCGGCAATCACTCCCCCGGGATCGACGCGTTCGAGACGATATCCCTCGAGCTCTCCCCCGTGATGCTGGAAGTACCACCACGGAATGCCGTTCTGTGTGCTGACGACAACCGTCTCCGGTCCGAAGACCGACGGGAGATCTGGAGCGAGCGCCGGCAGGCTGTGCGCTTTGACACCAACAAAGACCACGTCGACCGCGCCGACCGTCGCGAGGTCTGCAGTGACGGCGGGGCGCACGTCGAAGTCACCATCTGCGCTGCGGACGCGAAGTCCGCGCTCGCGCATGGCCTGCAGGTGCGATCCCCGCGCGAACAGCACGACATCGGCACCGGCTCGCGCGAGCCGCGCGCCGAGGTACCCTCCGATCGCGCCCGCACCAGCGATTAGTATTCTCATTAGTGTCCGGGGGGCTTCGCCCCGCCGGGCCCGCCTACACGCTCGCTCGCGGGGGCCCCAGGCCCCGCTCCGCTCGCATGGCTCACTCGCTGCTGCTCGTTCGCTACTTGCTTGTCTGCGTATGCCTGCGCGACGAGGCGGCGCTGAATCTTTCCAGTCGCCGTGCGGGGAATGGTGTCGGTGATGTGGATCTGCTTCGGCCGCTTGTAATCGGCCAGGCGCTCTCGGCAGTACGCGAGCAGATCGCTTTCGCTCGCCTTCTCGCGGAGAACGACTGCGGCCGCGACCTCTTCACCCCACGTCGGATGCGGCACGCCAAAGCACACGGCTTCCGCAATCGCCGGATGCGCGAGCAGGACCTCGTCCACTTCGCGTGGTGAGATCTTCTCCCCACCGCGGTTGATGAGCTCCTTGATCCGCGCGACGAGCGTCAGGTAGCCGTCCGCATCGAGATACCCCTGATCGCCGGTGCGGAACCAGCCGTCGGTGAACGACGCCGCGTTCGCCTCGGGATTGTTCTCGTACCCGTTGATGACGTTGGGACCTTGAATCACAACCTCGCCTTGTTCGCCCGTGCGAAGATGACGGCCATCTATATCCATGATGCTGATGCGGACGTCGGTGCCGCGGCCGACCGATCCAGGCTTGCGTTCCCCTGGAGGCAATGGATTCGAGGCCATCTGGTGCGCGGCCTCCGTCATGCCGTACGCCTCGAGCACGGGCGCGCCATACGCGGCCTCGAGATCGCGCATCACCTGTGGCGCGAGCGCCGCACTGCACGATCGAATGAAGCGAAGCCGCTCGGCCCCGCTCGGCTTCTCTCCTGTCGACCCCGTCCGCGCGAGCAACAGTTGATGCAGCGTGGGGACGGCCGAGTACCAAGTGACGTGGTAGTCACGCGCGACGCGCCAGAATGACAACGGGTTGAACTTCGTGGGGACGACGACGGTTCCGCCGGTCGCGAGCGTGGCGAGCGTCGACGCGACCAGCCCGTGCACGTGGAACAGCGGCATCACGCACAGCGACACATCGTCTTCTGTCAGTGCATAGCTGCGCGCGACATTGCCGGCCGAGATGGACAGGTTACGGTGCGCGAGCGGCACGCGCTTCGGCCGTCCGGTGCTGCCGCTCGTGTGCAGCACCAGCGCAACATCATCAATCGAAGGAACGTCGAACGCTCGCCTTTCGGTGACGTCCGGGAGACTCACCTCCCCCGTGTCGTTCATCACGACCGGGATCACGCGAACGCGATCGGCGGCAGCGCGGCGCGCTTCCTCTGCCCCATCCGGCGGCAGCAACAGGATCCGGGCGTTCGTGTCCTCGAGGTAGAAGCGGAATTCGTCTTCCTTGTACGCCGGGTTGAGCGGCGCCGCTGTTCCAGCCATTGACGCTGCGAGGAACGACACGATGGCCGGCAGGCCATTGGGAAGAGCCATGCCGACGCGGTCGCCTCGGCGAACGCCGCAGGCCGCCAGGGCTTCGGCCACGTCTTCCACCTGCGTCCGCAGCTGGCCGTAGCTGACCCGGAGGTTCGGTTCGGGCAGGACGATCGCGGTTCGGTTGGTCGGCACCGATTCAAACAGGCCCAGAAGCGTGGAAGCGGACCAAGTCATGAGGCGCTCTCGTCTAACGCAAGATATACAGCCGCGACGGCGCATTCTAACCTTGTCGTAACCCGTCATGCAGGAAATGAAACTCGTCTGGCCGTCTCGCGAATACCTGCGCGGTTACATCGCAGCCCTCGAGCGTGGCTGGTCGCCCGACAACATGCGCCACGCTGCCGTCCAAGAGGAACTCGAGCGGATTGCCGCCGATGCGGATGCGTTCCTGGCAAGCCAAGTCGACAAGGAAGCGCGTGGCGCTCCGATCAGCTTGCCAGATGGAACAACCGTCCCCCGACTGCCAGGCTACAACCGGTGGCTGTGGGATGGCGAGTTCTGCGGCAGGATCGGACTGCGCTGGCAACCCGGCACTGAGGCGCTGCCTCCCTACTGTCTTGGGCATATCGGGTACACGGTTGTACCGTGGAAACAGCGGCGCGGATACGCGACGCGCGCACTCCGCGAGCTGCTGCGCGACGCCAGCGCAGAAGGCCTGCGCTACGTCGAAATCACAACCGATCCCGATAACATCCCTTCACAGCGGGTCATCGAAGCGAATGGTGGTGTGCTCGTGGAGGAGTTCGTCAAGCCGCCGGCGCTCGGCGGCACGCGCGGGCTTCGGTATCGACTAAGCCTGCAACGGTGACGTACACGGAGAGGCCGGGGAGATCGGCGAGATCGGGACCATCTAGTTCATTACAGAACCGCGCGTACTGAATCCAAAACCAAAAAGCGCCGCCCTCCCCGCTCTCGCCGTGCTCTCCGTGGATCGAGCGCCTCGATGTCACATCGTCGCCACCGCGACCATCACTGCCAGGATGGCATAGCCCACCGAACCCAGCACCACCACCTGGACCCTGCGACGCTCGGCCCAGTTGACGAACGATAACAGCCACGCGAGTGCCGGGAGTACGAGGATGGCATGCATCGTCGCTGCGTGTATTGGCTTGAGCGATCCTGCTGTGGCGTAAGCGGCCTGCGGATTTCCCGCGAACACGAGCGACATGCCCTTCGCGATCATCAAGGCCCCGACCACGAGCGAAGCATCCAGCACCAGAAACCCGATCCGGATCGCCAGCATCATGCTGATCGGCACCCGCGTGTGGGCGCGAAACGAGGCGAGTGTCAGCGAGACGATAATCAGGACGAAGGTAAAGCCTCCAATGGCGAGGCCTCGCGCGACCAGCGCATCGAATGGCGTCGCGACATTGAAATGAGACGGCACACCGCGCCAGGCTTGCAACGAGACGAGCACCGTCTCGAAGACGGACGTGACGGCAAAAGTCCCGAGCAACGCCGTCCGAACTCGATCGCCCAGCCGCAGGAACGATGACACCCAGGCAATGGTTATCAGCGTGATCCCGAACGAGAGCCCGAATGTCATGGCCTTGCGCAACGACACCGGTCCCTCCCAGGACCCGCCGCCAATCGCCAGGATCGCGAAATGGATCAGTCCGCTGCCGAGCAGCAGCGCTCCAATCACGTAGCCGGCTCGCTCGACGTTCCGGCCGCGTCGCCAGAACGTCGACGGGGCATCGAGGACCGGTTGCGATGAAGACGAACGCACGATTTCACCCCTCCCGCAGCGAGATTGCCGGATCGATCCGGCTGGCCCGCCGCGCCGGAAGGTAGCTCGCGACCACCGATACGAGCAGCAGCGTCAACGAGGCGCCGATCAGCGACACGGCGTCGGCGCCGCTCAGGCCGTAGAGGAGCGACGTCATCGAACGTCCCAGCAACAGCGCTCCGCCCAGTCCCAGGAGCAGACCGGCGCCAACCAGCTTCATCGCGTCACCGAGCACGAGCCACCTGACGGCCAGGGGATTCGCGCCGAGCGCGATACGCACGCCCATTTCGCGCGTGCGCTGCGTGACGGCGTACGCCATCAGCCCATAGATCCCAACGCTGGCGAGACCGAGTGCCAGCAGTCCAAACGCGACGAGCAACCCGACACCGAACTTCACCATCCAGAGCGACTGCCTGAGGAGCGACTCGACGGTCGTCGGAGAGTTGAGGGGGACATCGGACGCCAGCGCCCGCACGGTACGCTGCATCGTCCCTACCATCGCGGCAGGGTCCTCGACAGTGCGGACATACAGCACCATCGCGTCCCTGTAGTTCTGGGCCAGCGGGACGAACAGGCAGGACTGTGGCGCTTCGCCAAGCGTCTGGTATTTGGTCGTAGCGACGACGCCGACGATCTCGCGGGCGGTGGGCTCGCCTTCGAACAGCACGCGGCGTCCGACCGGGTCCTGACCCGGCCAGTACTTCGCCGCCATCGTATCGTTGACGATCGCGACCGGCCGGCTCTCGCGACGATCGCCGGGCCCGAAGTCCCGTCCGCGACGAACCGCAACGCCAAGCGTTCTGAAGTAATCCTGATCGACGGTATTGACGAGCGTCAGGACCGACGTCGTGCCGTCCTGTTGCGCCTGGCCCTCGAGAGACATCCGGCGATACAGATTCGCCCACAACGGTGCGTTCGCCGCCCAGGACACTGCATCGACGCCGTTCACGGACGACAGACGTTCGCGCACGTCACGATAGAACTGCTCGGTCCTGCCCCGCTCGTATCGGGCCTGTTGCGGATTGACGCCAAGCACGGCCAGCTTCGACGCATCGAAGCCGGGATCGATCGCGTAGGCCTGCTGAATGCTCCGGAGGAAGAGTGCCGCGGCGACCAGTGCGACGAGCGAGAAAGCCACCTGTCCCACAACCAGCGCGTTACGCAGCGCGGCGCCACGTCCCGATACACCTGATGCGCGCATGTCGTTCATCGCGCGTCCCACCCCCGATCGCGACGCCTGCCACGCCGGCGCGATTCCAAAGACGAGGCCGGTCAGCAACGAGAGAGCGATGTTGTAAGCAAGCACGCGTGCGTCGATCGGCAACTCAACGAAGTTGTTGGCGACTTGCGCCGGCCGGAACGACCACAGGACGTCCCGTCCCCACGTGCCGAGCCCGAGCCCTAACGCTCCTCCCGCCACTGCCAGCACTACGCTTTCAGTCAACAACTGGCGGACGATGCGCCCGCGGCCGGCGCCAAGCGCGATCCGTATCGCCATTTCCTGCCGGCGACTCGACGCGCGCGCGAGCAGCAGGTTCGCGACGTTTGAACAGGCAATCAGCAGGACCAGTCCGGCGACGCCCATCAGGACGAGTCCGCCCAGCAACAGACCCTGGCGCATCCCTGGAAAGATCGTGGCCTCGCTCAGCGGCATGAGCGAAACGCCACGGCCGGCATTTTGATTGGGAAAGCTTCGCTCCAGTGCCCGCGCGCGCGTCGACAGATTGGCCTGCGCCTGCGCGATCGTCGTTCCCGGGGCAAGACGCGCGATACCGGAGAAGGCCAGCGCCGACCGATCCGTCAGCCACCCGGCCGATTCTCCAGGCATGACGAGCGGCACCATCATCGCTGGCAGCCACATGTCGGGACCGAAGAGCGCCGTCACGCCCATGAAACCAGGTGGCGCGACACCGACGACCGTGAATTCGATCGTGTTCAATCGAATGGTGCGCCCCGCGATGTCGGCGCGGCCACCGAACTGGCGCTGCCAGAGGCGGTAATTGATCACCACGACCGGACGGCTGCCCGGCGTGCGATCCTCCTCGGGCAGGAAGAACCGCCCTGTCGCGGGATGAAGGCCAAGCACGTCGAAGTAGTTGCCCGTCACGATCTGTGCGAATACCGTGTCGGGCTCGCCACTTGTCCGCATCGCCAGCAGCACGGGGGCCGAATAACCAGCCATGCCGCTGAACGCCTGATTGCCGTCGCCGAGGTCGACCATGTTCGGATACGACAGCGGCATGACGTTTCCGAACTGGGTCGTGTTCTTTGTGTCGAGCGTGTTGACCGCCACGAGTCGGGCGGGCTGCTCGACGGGGAGCGGGTTCAGAAAGAGGGTGTTGATGACGGTAAAAATGGTCGTGTTCGCGCCGATCCCGAGGGCCAGGGAGAGCACCGCGGCGGCAGCGAGGGCGGGCGTGCGCAGCAGCGTGCGGAACCCGTAACGGAGGTCCTGCCAGACAGAATTCATGAGCACCTCGGGGTGGTGCGATTTAATTGTACAATCAATACGATTAAATTATAATTTCGTTCCGCGCATGACGCCGCGTCCGTACAACCTCGGCCAACGGCAACTCGCCACCGATGAGACACGGCGGCGGATCGTTACGGCCGTGCGTGACATCCTTGCGGATGAAAGTGGGGACCTGAGCTTTACCGTCGATACGGTGGCCCGCCGGGCTGGCGTGGCGCGGATGACGGTTTACTACCAGTTCCGCTCGAAGCGTGGTCTGCTCGAGGCGCTGTTCGACCACCTCGCGAACCAGGGACTCGTTCCGCACCTTCCCGCAGTGCTACGGGAGCCGGTACCCGCACGAGCGCTCGATGCCTTGATCGCGGCATTCGCGGCGTTCTGGGAATCAGACCGCTTCGTCCTCCGCCGCGTCCGTGCACTCACCGCGCTCGATGCCGACGTCGCGGAGAGCGTGCGCGCGCGCGACGAGCGGCGCCGCGACCATCTGCGGAGAATCCTTGGGCGGCTTTACGAAGAGAAAGCACGTCGGCCGGCCAGGCCCCTGCCGCTTGCCGTCGACGTCCTGCACATGCTCACCAGCTTCGAGACCTTCGATGCCCTGCGCAACGACGAGCGCGGGGTCGAGGAGGTGACCAGGATCATCCGCCGACTCACGGCCGCCGCGCTCGACAAGAAATTAACTTGAGGCTCCGATCTCTCCGACCGTGCTATGTCGGCCCGCGAGTCGGAGTGCTGTGAAGAGTGGTGGATCCTGATCACCGCTGGAAGGCGTAGGAAAGCTTCACGAAGAATTGCCGCTCGGATGGCGCCAGCACGTCCTGCTCGGTCAGCGCATGCGTGTCGCCGTAGCCCACGAAGATGACCGACTGCCAGTTCAACTTGTACGAGAGCAGCACCGAACCACTGAATTCCGCCGAGCGATCCGCGATCTCGAATGTGTAGAGCGACGGGTCACGATCGGTCGTCACGTACTGCGCGATCCCGCGCACGAAAAACCGGGACGTGAAGTTATACGTGCCGCGGATGCGGGACACGCGCGCGGTGAACAGCCGCCCCTCGCCGCCGGTCGGCTTGTCCACGTCCAGCCAGCGCACGTTCTCGAGCAGCGCGAGCTCCACGTGCTGCGTGGGATTGAGCCGCGCGCTGAAGTTGATCGTCGAGCCGTGACCGGGCCGCACGTTGTCGAAGTCGATCTCCTGCCCGGTGAGTCCGTCGACGCCAATTTGTGACAGCCATCGCGTCGGGCTGAACTGCGCCACATAGCCAAAGCGCTTTCGTCCCAGCACCTGGTCGCCGGCGCGCGTCCGCTCGTCGTGATACCGGAACTGCAGGAACCCGTCCCAGCGGATATCCATGCCGGTCCCCGGCATCACCAGTCGCGATATCAGCGCACCGTTGCGATCGTACTGGTAATCGGCATTGATAAAGGTGCGCTGCCGGGACACGAAGCCCTTCGGTCGCACCGTCCAGCCGCCGCCGCCAAATCCCTGCCGGTAGCCCACCTGCGGCACGAAACCGTTATCAGCGCGGAACCCGTCGCTGAAATCCTGGTAAAAGCCGAACCAGTCGGCATGCCTTGAGTTGTGTTCCCATCGCAGGTGCGCCCCGTGGCCGCTCAAATCCTGCCCCGTCCACTCGGCGGCCAGATCGGGGCGTTCCGGTGTGTGGCTCACGCTGTACAACCATTGCCCGGTCACTGCATCGCTGCCGTTGGGACGCCACTGGAAGTCGGGACCGAGGACGCGATTGCTGCCATCGTCGACCCCGCTGTGCGCGGGATCGTCGCTCTTGTGCGCGTCGCGCGCGGTGACCAGCATGCCAACGAACGACAATCCCATCTCGCGCTTGAAGCGCGCGATGAGGTTCGTCGATCCGAAATCAACCGTGGCGAGATCCGAGCCGTTCGGGCCCGGCAGAATCACGCTGCCGCCGCCGCTGTCGTCGGTGAGGAGCAGGGTATATCGCATCCCCACGGCCTTTCCGGTGAGGCGGCCGCCATAATTCGGATCGGTAATGGTGCGCGTGTAGACCGCTTGTATCGGCGTCTGAAAAAGGTCGGCCCCCTCGAGAAAGAACGGCCGCTTCTCGGGAAAGAACAGCGCGAAGCGCTCGTTCGCGGAGATTTGCGCGGTGTCGGACTCGACCTGCGAGAAATCTGGATTCAGCGTGAAGTCGATCGCGTTATCCGCGTTTGGCGTGTACTTCACATCGAGACCGGCATGCGGCTTGACCGGTTCGGAGACGAGCGGCGACCCAGGCTCCTCGCGCGGGTGCGCCTCTTCGCTCGCCGCCACGTAGGGCGCAGCCACGAGATGCCCGCCGCCAGGCAGCTTCTCGAGGCCGGTCAGCGTATTCGACCGGCAGATGAAACAGTTGCTGCTGCGCGGAATTTTCGCGGAAAAGAACTGGAAGTGGCGGTCGCGGGGGTAATTGCGGTACAGCAGGATGCCCCACGTCTGCGGATCGATACTTCTGTAGCGCAGTGACGAGAACGGGATGCGGATCTCGAGCGTCCATCCGCGATCGTTGATTCGGGTGGCCGAGTCCCAGAAGAAATCCGGCGCGGAATCCTCCCCTGACGCATCGTCCGTCACCGAGTCGTACTGGATGTTGCGCGGAGTCACCACGAAGAACGTGGCCGTGCGCCCGCTGTTGCGGCTGTCGATGATGACGCCGCCGTAGTCGTTGTAGCCGTTGCCGATGTTGTCGCGATCGGCGTACGGCGCACGGATCGCATTCGGGTTCGGGTCCTCGAATTCGAAGCCGGCATAGAAGAAGTGATCGTCGTACGTCAGGTAGCCGACGTTTTTCACGCCAGGCTCGGTGTTGTCGCCGGGATTGATTTCGTACCACTTCTCGATTTTCGTGGCGTTGCGCCATCCTTCATCGCCGAGCGCGCCGTCGATGGTGATGCGGCCCGCGGCGCGCGTGATGCTGAACCGCTCGCCCGACAACGCCGACTGGGCAGCCGCCGCGCCGGGTACTCCAGGCGTGGCCAGGGCCGTGAGAAGAGCAACACATCGCATCGACGCGTTGGGAAGGACAGGGACAAGGCACCGGCTGTTAACACTGGCGCAGGCGGGACGTCCTCTCATCAGGCAAGGAGGCGCCATGATCGCACGTAGTAGAGTTTTCTTCACGGCTGCGCTTGTTCTGACGTCGTTCACCCTCGCGCGGCCTGCACTCGCCGGGCCGCCGCTGCTCTGCCATCCGTTCGATATTGGGACTGCCGCATCGCTCCCCTGGAGCGGGTCAGCCTCATGGTTCGACGGTAGAGCCGACTACAAGGTTTCGAATCTCATCGCCGATACCGAAGCGTTGCTCACCCCATCGATGCCAGTGATCGTTCGGATGGAGACACTTCGTCGCGCCGCGATCTACGCGAGCCGCGACCCGAAGGTCGCGTCCGCGCTGCTCGAGCGGCTGACGGCGAAGGCACAAGCGTCGAAAGCGGCGGCGCAACCTGATGCGCTCGCGTTGCTCGACGCCGCGTACGTAACCGAAGCGCTGCGTCAGATCACGATGATCGGGGGCATTCAGGGGTTCAAGGACCAGGTCGGCGCGATTCGCGATCTGATTAGCAACGCGGATGGATGGCAATACATGAAGGCCAGCCTCGCGGCGCGGCCCGACGATCCCGCCCTAGAGTTTGCGGCGGCATTGATTGCCGCGGACAAGGATCGCGCCGCCTATCGAAATCACGCGCAGCGTGCGCGCGACGGTGCGAGCAAGGACGCGCTGCTGGCGCGCAACCTGTCGCACATTTCCTGACGCGTGCCTATGCGCGAGGTGCGATGCGCGAGGTGCGATGCGCGTCGTCGCGCAACGGCGCGACATTCAAGAACGTTGAGTAGGCTGGGGATGGGCCGCAAGCTCTGCTGTACAGCGCGGCTCGTCCCTGGACCTTGCAACTCGCCCATTGCATTCGGGAACTCGTCGTTATAGTGACCCGCACATCTATCCGCGTCTCGGCCCTCCCACCTCGCGCCTCGCAAGTCAAGCCTATTGACTCCAAGACCTTACAGACGTAGCCTCCGAGATTGCGAGGTCGGCAAGTACGCCCACCAAGCCGACGTTTGAGGGAGGGGACGTTATGAATCAGTTCATACGGGGGGCGACGCGCGCCGTGGTCGCGTGCGCTTCCCTGCTGTTGCTGGCGGGGCCGGCAGCAGCACAGTTCGACCGGGGACAGATCTCCGGGACCGTGAAGGATGCTCAGGGGGGCGTGGTGCCGGGCGCCTCGGTCACCGCGACCAACAACCAGACACAAACCTCAATGACGACGGTCAGCGACGCGACGGGGTTTTACACGTTCCCGAATCTCGCGCCCGGCCGGTATAGCGTCAGCACGGAGCTCCAGGGATTCAAGAAAGCCCTGCGTAACGACGTCCAGCTCGACGCGGCTGGATCGCTCACGCTGGACTTCGCGCTCGAGACGGGGTCGCTGACTGAAGCGGTCACCGTCACCGCCGAAGCGCCGCGTCTCCAGACGGACGTTGCCCTTCGCAAGACCATCGAGTCGAAGGATATTGAGCAGCTGTCGTTCTCCGGCCGCAACCCGATTGGCGTGGTCGGCCTGAAGCCGGGTGTCACCGGCGGCAGCTTCAACAACTACTCGTTCTCGGACCTCGGCAACGGCGGCTTCAGCATCAACGGCAGCCGCAGCGACGAGAACAACATCACGGTCGACGGCGCAACGGCCATCCGCACGCGGTCCTCAGGCGCCATTGTCGGCATCCAGAACGTCGACGCGATCCAGGAAGTGCAGATTCTGACGGGCGACTACATGCCGGAATACGGCCGCGCGAGCGGCGGTCAGATCCGCATGGTCACCAAGAGCGGCGGCAATCGGTTCAGCGGCAGCGCGTCGTTCTTCTATCGTGATGAAAGCCTGCAGGCAAACACCTGGACGCGCAATCACAGCGCCAACCTCACCGACAGAACACCCGCGCCGTTCAACTACAAGCAGTACGGCTACTCCATTGGCGGCCCGGTCATGAAGGACAAGCTGTTCTTCTTCGGCGCACAGGAGTGGGTCGATTTCCTGCAGGTATCGACGAACACCGCGGCCGTGCCAACCGCAAAAATGCGGCAAGGCGACTTCAGCGAGCTGCTGGTGCCCAACAACGGGTTCTTCAGCACGGCGCAGATCATCCGCGACCCTCTGACGGGCCAGCCGTTCCCCGGCAACGTGATCCCGGCGAATCGCCTGAGCCCGAACGGTCTCGCGCTGCTCAGCGCGTATCCGCTGCCGACCGAAGGCTTCCGCCAGGGCACCGCGAACGCGATCCTCAACAGCGAGAACCCGCAGGATCAGCGCAAAGACAACCTGCGGTTGGACTACCGGCTGAACGAGAAGAACAACTTCACGTACCGCTACGGGAAGTACAACTGGGTCGCCGTCGATGCGTTCCGCGGCACGTTCCCGTTTGCGCGCACCGACTGGGATCGTCCGAACACGAACCAGACATTCAGCTGGACGAGCACGTTCCGTAACAATCTGGTCAACGAGGCCTCGTATACCTATGGCCTCGACGAAGTGTTCATCAACGTATTCCAGAGCGACCTGTACAAGCGCAGCCGGTACGGCATCACCTATCCGTACATCTTCCCGGACTTCAAGGAGATCCCGGACAAGATCCCGACGATCACGATCGACAACCTCAGTGAGATCGACGGCGGCCCGTATCCGTCCTCGTCGCGCGGCCCGATCCACACGTTCTCCAATTCGACGACGTGGGTGAAGAACCGCCACACGTTCAAGGGCGGCATCGCGATGGAGTACTCGGGCGAGGACGACTTCGACCAGATCAACGTCCAGCCGATTCCGGGCAGCACGAACAACCAGAACGGCCGATTCCAGTTCACCAACGGCATGGCCGGCGGCACCGGGCTGGCGATGGCCAACGCAGCGCTCGGCCAGTTCACGAATTACGCCGAGATCGGCCAGCGTGCGCTGACGAAGTGGCGCGCGTTCGCGACCGACCTCTTCTTCCAGGATTCGTGGAAGCCGGCGAGCAACCTGACGATCGAGGGCGGCGTTCGCTACGTGCTCTGGCCACCCTGGTACTCGAAGACGAATAACATCGCCACGTTCAACCCGGCATTCTATGACACCGCGAACCAGGCGGTGATCAATCCGGCGAACGGGCAGATCATCAGCGGTCCGCGGTACAACGGCATCCTGCTGCCGGGCGACGGGTTCCCGAGTGACGCGAGCGACCTCGCGGTCTTCAACGATCCCGCCGTGCTCGCGCTGTTCCAGGGTGCGCCGCGCGGTCTCACCGAAACGCACAAGAACGTCTTCGAGCCACGCGTCGGCGCCTCGTATGCGTGGAACGAGCGGACGATCATCAAGGTGAGCGGCGGGATCTTCCATAACCGCGTCACGCTCAACGACTCCCTGCTGCTTGGCGGCAACCCGCCGTTCCAGCCGCAGGTCAGCACGAGCAGCGGTCTGGTCGACAACCCGGGCGGCGCTGGTGGCGCCGCAGCGCTCCCGCTGGGCATGACGGCGATCGATCCGGTGTTCAATCACCCCACCGCATACATGTGGTCAGCGGGCGTTCAGCGTGAAATTCCGTGGGGCTTCACGCTCGATACGTCATACGTCGGCCGCCGCGGCACCTACCTGCAGCGCGAGCGCAACATCAATCAGCTGCCGGCGGGCTCGATCCAGGCGAACCCGGGCGTGAACGTCGCGGCGCTGCGCCCCTTCAAGGGCTATGGTGTCATCCGGCTGTCGGAGAATGCGGGCAGCTCGCAGTACAACGCGCTGCAGATTGGCCTCGATCGCCGGTACCGCGGCGGGTTCAAGTTCGGCGCGGCGTATACGCTCAGCAAGTCGGAAGACAACGCGAGCGGCAAGCGCGACGTGATCTTCAACAGCTTCGACGACACCGGCTTCTGGGGTCATTCGAGCTTCGATCGCCGTCACGTGTTCAACTTCTATTACATCTACGATTTGCCGTTCTACCAGGGTCAGACGTCGCTCATGGGACGTGTGCTCGGCGGATGGCAGATCTCGGGGGCGACCTTCATGCGCACGGGCACGCCGCTATGGGTGACGCGCGGCGACGATGTTGCGGGTGTCGGCGACAGCTTCGGCCAGCCGTACGACCAGCTGAGCGATCCCATGAACGGTGCCAACGGCCAGTTCTCCGAGGGCATCGTGGGCGGCGTCGCGGCGGACCAGAACTTCTGGTTCAATCCGGCGGCGTTTGCGAGGCCGGCTCAGGGCACGTTCGGCAATGCCCCGCGCAACCAGATGTACGGGCCGGGACAGTACCAGTGGGACATCGCGCTGTTCAAGAACGTGGCGCTGCGCGGCACCCACTCGGTGCAGTTCCGGGCGGAGATCTTCAACTTCCCGAACCATCCGAACCTGAACAACCCGAGCACGGACCCGACGAGTAATACGTTCGGCCGCATCACGGGCAAGGACAACTCACGCCGCGACATCCAGTTGAGTCTGCGGTACCTGTTCTAGAAATCGAGGTCCGGGGTCCGAGGGTCGAGGTCCGACCTTCGGGCCTCGGCCTATCGGCACTCGATCTTCCAACCGTGCAAGGCCGCTTGAAACAAGCGGGCGCCTGAACCCGGACCTCGGGCCTCGAACCTCGGTCCTCGACACGGGTGAGTCTCATCCATGCAGATCATTAGAAGTCGAAAAACCTATGATGCCTGCGTCGTCGGCTCCGGCGCCGGCGGCGGCATGGCCGCGAAAGTCCTGACCGAGGCGGGCGCCGACGTCTGCGTCCTCGAAGCGGGCCGCTTCTGGGATCCGGTGAAGGAATCCAAGATGTTCGCCTGGTCGTACGACACCCCCCGGCGCGGCGCGGACATTCCCGAGCGTCAGTTCGGCGAGTTCGATGCGGGCCTCGGCGGCTGGACGCTCGAGGGAGAACCGTACACCACGGCGCCCGGATCGCAGTTCGACTGGTACCGCACCCGCATGTTCGGCGGACGCACAAATCACTGGGGCCGCATCTCGCTGCGTTTTGGTCCGTACGATTTCCGGCGCAAGAGCATTGATGGACTCGGCGACGATTGGCCGATCACTTACGACGACCTGAAGCCGTACTACGACAAGCTCGATCGCCTGGTTGGAATTTTCGGGTCAGTGGAGAACCTGCCGAACGAGCCGGACGGGATTTTCCTGCCGCCGCCGGCGCCGCGCTGCTACGAGCTCCTGATCAGGGATGCGTCCGAGCGGCTGAACATCCCGGTGATCCCGTCGCGCCTGTCGATCATCACCCAGAACCACAACGGCCGGCAGCAGTGCCACTATTGCGGCCAGTGTGGCCGCGGCTGCGCGACGTTCTCGAACTTCTCGTCGCCGGGCGTGCTGTTCCCGCCCGCGATGCAGACGGGGCGCCTCACCATGGTGTACGGCGCGATGGCGCGCGAAGTGACGGTTGACGCGAACGGCCTCGCCGACGGCGTTGCCTACATCGACACGACGACCAACCGCGACAACCACGTGAAGGCGCGGATCGTTGTCCTCGCGCCAAGCGCATGCGAGTCAGCGCGCATCCTGCTCAATTCGAAATCGTCGAAGTTCCCGCAGGGGCTGGCAAACTCGAGCGGCACGGTTGGCAAGTACCTGACGGATTCCACCGGGACGAGCGTCGGCGGCTTTATTCCACGAATGATGGAGATGCCGCCGCACAACGAGGACGGCGTCGGCGGGATGCACCTCTACATGCCGTGGTGGCTCGACAACAAGAAGCTGGATTTCCCGCGCGGCTATCACATCGAGATCGGCGGCGGCCGCCGCATGCCCAGCTACGGCTTCGGCGGCGGCATCCACAACTTCACCGGCGTCGAACAGGCGGGCGCCAAGCCGCTGACGTTCGGCGGCTACGGCAAGCAGCTGAAGAACGACTACCGGCGTCTCTACGGCGCAACGGTTGGCTTCGCGGGCCGCGGCGAGATGGTGCCGAACGAGAACTGCTTCTGCGAGATCGATCCGCGTGTCGTCGATCGCTGGGGCATCCCGGTGCTGCGCTTCCACTGGAAGTGGAGCGACTACGAATACAAGCAGGCGAAGCACATGCAGGAGACCTTCCGCGCGATCATCGAGGAGATGGGCGGAACGCCGCTCTCCCCGATGCCGACGATGGAGACCGGCTACAACCTCGCGACCGGCGGTCGCATCATCCACGAGATCGGCTGCACGCGCATGGGGAGCGATCCGTCGACGTCCGTTCTGAACAGCAACTGCCAGGCGCACGATGTGAAGAACCTGTTCGTGGCCGATGGTGGACCGTTCGTCTCGAACGCGGACAAGAACTGCACCTGGTCGATCCTGGCCCTGTCGATGCGGACCAGCGAGTTCATCGCCGAGGAGCGGCGGAAGGGGAGCCTGTGAAGATCATCAAGCGACGAGCGGTGCTGCAGATGATGACCGCCGCGCCCGTGGCGGCGGCCATCACCTGGACCGAGGCCGAGGCCGCGCACGCGCACGAGCAGACGCAGGCGGCGCGCGCGACAGCCGCAAAAACGACGACGGCCTACAAACCGAAGTTCTTCACGCCGCACGAGTGGGCCACCGTGGTGATGCTGGTCGACATCATCATCCCGAAGGACGAGCGCTCCGGGAGCGCGACCGACGCCGGCGTCCCGGAGTTCATGGACTTCATCGTCAACGATCAGCCGCAGCGGCAGAACGCGATGCGCGGCGGCCTCGCGTGGCTCGACATCGAGTGCCAGGAGCGCTTCGACAAGACGTTCGTCGACTGCACGGACCAGGAGCGCACGCAGGTGCTCGACGACATCGCGTGGCCGCAGAAAGCGCGACCGGAGATGTCGCACGGGATAGCGTTCTTCAACAGCTTCCGCGATCTCACGGCCACCGGTTTCTGGACGACCAAGATGGGGATGCAGGACCTGCAGTACATGGGCAACACCTTGGTACCCGTGTGGAAGGGGTGCCCCGACGAAGCACTCGCGAAGCTGGGGGTGAAACGGGAGGCGTGAACCAGTAGCCACCGTCATATCCACGGAGAGCGGACCGATCTCTCCGCTCTCGGTGATTCGGTTGTTCGGATCGATCAACGGCGCATCGCCTGCTCCACTCGCCTCGCTCGCTCATCCTCACCCGTGGCGCGCAGCGCCTGCGCAAGGCCGCGCAGTGCGGTCGCTGACGAGGGATCGAGAATCAGCGCCTCCGCGAATCGTCCGATGGCCTTCTCCGCCATTCCCGCCTCGAGATCGAGCAGTCCAAGGTTGGTGTAGTTGACAGGATCCCGCGGCGCGCGAGCGAGCGCGGCGTTGAACGCGGTACGCGCCGTGTCACGGTGGCCGAGACTCGCGGCAGATACTCCCAAGAGCGTCTGCAGCCGCGCCTCGTCCGGATGCGCGGTGACGAGCGCACGCGCCTGTCTCTCCGCCTCGTCGGCATGTCCTTCGAGAAACGTCGTGGTCGCGATGTAATACGGACCGCTCGTGCGTGCGCGCCAGCGGCGCGCGATGTGCTCCGCGAGCGGGCGCAGCCGGGCCGCGTCACCGTTATCGGCAAGAATCGCCGCGGCTTGCTCGGCGGGGCGATGATTATCGGGCGCAGACGTCAACAGCGGGATGACCTGCTCGAGCGCCTTCGTCGACTCGCCAGACGCCGCGAGCACACGCGCCAGCCCGACCCGCGCCGCAATCGAGGACGCCGAATCCCGTGACGCGAGCGGCTCGAGGACCTCGAGGGCGGCGTCGCGACGCGCGTTGGACGAATCAATCAGCCCGTCGACGGATGCCTGATCGGCAGGATCGATGGCTAGCGCGTGTGCGAACGCGTCCCGAGCGTCATCGTAGGCCTCGGCCGCGAACAGCAATTGTCCGCGCTCCTTCCAGCCTCGAGCATCACGACGCTGGCGCGCGGCAGCCACGAGCGCAGGCACGTCGTGTGGCCGGGCAACGTCGCGGAGCGTTGCGGCGTTATCCTCTTCGGCCGCGCCAACGATCCCGCGGGCCGCCGAAAACTCGAGCGCCAGGCGATCGTCGGTCTGGACGGCCGCCCCTTCCGAATAACGCGCAATCTCCGCGGGACCACCGGCGTACATCCCGAGCACGGCGGACGGATCCCGGACCGCTACCTGCTCGAGGTCTCGTTGCACGTCCGGCCGCGCGAACGAGGTGGCCATCGACGCAAGCCGCGGCAGGATCGGAGATGTGGATCCGATGAGGAGCACGTCTCCCTGCCCAACCAGCCAGATGGTACTGTCGGGAAACACGGAGATGAAGGTCGCGGCAATCGAGCGCAAGTCCGCACCGCTGATGTCGTACGCGTGCGCCCACTGGCAGAACAGACCGTCCGGGACGAGCGCGCGGCGGGCCGCGGTGAAGAACTCGCGCGTGAACAGCGTCGCCATCCCGGCCATCCACGGGTTCGACGGCTCGGACACGATCACGTCGTAGCGTGACGGCGAGAGCAGGAGATGTGTTCGGCCATCGCCCACAACCAGGCGCGCGCGGGGATCCGCGAGCGCCCGATGGTTCTCGATCTCGAAGAACGTCGACGCGTGCACGACTTCGCGCGAGATTTCGATCGTATCCACCCGCTCGAGCGGATGACTCAGCGCGGCGCCGAGCGTGACGCCGCTGCCAAGGCCGACAATCGCGACACGGCGGGCCTGCGGATGCAGCAGCAGCGGCAGGTGCGCGAGCATCTTCTGCGTCAGCATGTCGCCGCCGTTCGAAGCGTCGACCTTGCCGTCGATGGCAAGCGTCAGCGCGCCCGCCACACGGCGCACCGAAACCGTGCCCGCGGCACCATCGCGGTAATACAGCAGCTCCCCGGCTCGAAGCGCTGATTCGAGGTCCGGCCCTTGAACGTACGGGGCATATTTGTAGGCGCCGGCCGCGAGCAGCGCCGTGTCCCATCGCGGCGCCGTGCCTGCGATCGCGCACACGAGCACGAGCGCCGCCGCGGCGGACACGATCGTCACGCGCCCGGGACGGCTGACCCACGCGAGGACGAAACCGCCGATGGCGAGCAGCAGTGCAGCCACCTCGATGGTCCGCTGCAACCCCAGCAGCGGCACGAGAAGGAATCCCGCGACGAGCGATCCAAGGACCGAGGCGACGGTATTCGTCGCATAAAGGAGTGCCGCGATTCGAGGCGTCGACGCCGCGTCGCGAGCAGCGGCACGGAGTGCAAACGGGAATGCCGCACCGAAGACAGCCGCCAGCGGCACGAGCTGCACCGCCAGCAGGCCGATTTCCTCACTGAGAACTGCGTTGAAATTCGCGCCCGTGCCTCGCACGAGCGTGGCGACGCGGAGGGGAACGGCCCCGGCATGCCGCATCGTGACGAGCGCGAGCGCACCGCCGGCGACGAGCAACACGCCCAGCACCGTCAGCGGCCGGCTCGTTCGCGAGGAGAGCGGCACGGCCGCCGCTGACCCAATCGCGAGTCCAAGGATGAACAAGGCGAGCATGGCGCTGAACGCGTAGGTCGTCGGCCCGATCGTCATCGCGAGCACGCGCGTCCAGGCCACTTCGTTGATGAGCGCGACGAGCCCGGTCAGCGCCAGCGCACAGGCGGCTATTGCAGGCATCGGACGGATCGCTCGGCTCTCAGCTCGGCGTCGTTGCGGGGATACACTGAGAACCGAATTCTGGGAGCGCGGAACGAGCGCGAGCGCGATGGCCGCGGCGACGAGATTGAGTGCAACCGCTGTGAATGATGTCAGCCGAAGACCGAACGCTGGAAGCAGAAGAAAGCCGGCGAGCGCCGCGCCGGCGCAGGCACCAGCAGTATTGGCCGCATAGAGCGCGCCGGTCCTGGACGAGGGCTCTCCCGCCGGCGTCAGAAAGGCACGCGCGGCCACCGGGAATGTCGCGCCCATGGCCGCCGTGGGGACGATGAGCAGCAAGAGCGTCGCGGCAACGCGGGCAAAGGGGAACCAGCGACCGTCGCCATCCGCATATGCGAACGCGAGGACCGGCGGGAGGAGCGAGAGCGCAACAGGAAGCGTCAGCGCGCTGAGCGCGATGACGCCTTCCAGCAGCGAATACAACCGGAGGGCCTGCCGGGGCGACCAACGAGCGGAGAGACTTCCTGCCGCGATCGCCCCGGCACCCATGCCTGCCATGAACGCGGCGAGCACCGTGCTCACCGCGCCCACGCTCTGCCCCATCTGCGCGGTCAGCAGACGGGTCCAGACCACTTCGTAGATCAGCGCAGCGCATCCGGAGAGCGCATACGCGATCAGAAGCATCAGAACGCGAATTTCACGCCGAGCTTCAGCATGCGCGGCGCCAGGATCTCCTGCGCGCGTCCGAAGTACGACGTCGTCGCACGCGCCGCGTCGAATGCCGCCTGCGACGGGAACGCCTGCGTGAGCGTGCCAATGCTGTTCTGCGCGGCGTTCGAGTTCAACAGGTTATGCACCTCGAGGAACCCCGAGATTCCTGCATGCTTGTGCAGCTGGAACGTCTTGTCCAGCTTCAACGACAGCATGCTCAGGAAATCCGCGCGATACGTGCCTCTCGTCTCCGCGCGCACGGTCGTCGCCCCCTGCGCCAGCGTCGCGCGGAACGTGCGATCCGTCGGCAGGCCGCTGAGCGCCTGGTAATTCACGCCCACGTGGATGCCGAGCGGCGCCTGGTAGGAGCCAATCAGCTTGAACGCGTGCGGCTGATCGTTGGCTCCGCGTCCGACCGCATGCGTCGGGATCGTCTGGTTGGGATTATTCCTGTCGATGGCGGGGAGGTCGCCGTCGAGACGCGACCACACGTACGATCCCATCAGCTGCCACCGGTTCGACATGCGTTTCGTGACGGCCAGCTCCAGCCCCTTGTAGCGCTGCGTGCCCGAGGAGTTCGTGTGGAACGACACGTTCTGGCCACGGAACTGCGGCAGCACGTCGAACATCGTGATCGGACGATCGTCCTGGGTATTCACCAGGTTGTCCGGTCCCGGATCGTTGAAGGTGCGCGGCGAGTACCCGTCCACTGGAATGCCGACCTCCAGATCCACCGTCGTATCGTTGAACCAGCGCTGGATCCACTGGGCGCTGAACCCGATGTTGCGGGCCAGTTCTCGCTGGAAGCCGAACGTGATCTCGTCGGTCTTTGGATCTTTCAAGTCCGGATCGATGCGATTCAGCCTGGGTTGGACCGTGGACAGCGGCACCGGATCGTATTCACCGGTATCGACGAGTCCGTTGCGATTGAGGTCGCCAAACCATCGATACGTCGCCAGTCCCGTCGTATTGATCGTGTTCGGGTTGATCACATCGGCAAACTCGCCGGTGTACATGACCTCGTAGTAGCGGCTGTAGCTCGCCTTGGCCACGTTGCGTCCATCGTCGGTCACCTTCCAGATCAGGCTCGTTCTCGGCGCAAGCGTGTTCCAGTTGAACCCGGCATCGAGCTTCGGGTACGTCGTCAGGGGGAACCAGCGCCCGCCGCCGCCGCTCTGCTCCGGCAGGTACCCGTCGTAGAATGACCAGCGCAGGCCGAGGTTCAGCGTGACACGTGGATACGTGATGCGATCCTGCGTGAACGCCGCGATGTTCCGCATGTGCGTCTTCTGCACCAGCGGCGTGTTGTAGGCGAGGAGCTGCGATGGCTGCGCAACGCCGCTCGCGTCGTTGCGGAATTGCAGCCGTGTATCCCCGAACACGTCGAACCCATCGGAACCCCATCCGATCCAGTTCTCGAACCCGCTCTTGATCTGATGGCTCGCGCCGAGCACGCCATCGAGATACTGCGTGTAGGCGATGTTGGTCTGATATCGATACCCGTCGCGGAACCGTTGTCCGGTCGGCTCGGGGCCATTGAAGAAGATGCCGGTCGTCAGGTTCTGCATGGTCGGCGTCTTCTCGGCGTCAGGCAGATCGAGGAACTCATCGGAGTAGCGGCTCGGCCAGTGCATGTGGAAGTAGCTCGACGACACTTCGAGGAAGCGCGTCTGCGACAGCACCGACGTCCAGTTCAGATTGAACAGGTTCTTCGGCGACTGCTGGTTGATCGTGCCAATCGGGTTCGGCTGGTTGACGCCGGCGCCGCGATTGGGCTGGAACTTGCGGTTGTAGGTCCAGAACCCGGATAGCTGATTACCGGTTGTGAGCTGGTAATTCACGCGGGCGGTGTAGTTACGCAGGTTCGACTTGAAGTCCTTCGGGAAGCCGATGACCTGTTCGAACGTCGTGTACTCCCTCGCCGATCCGAACCACCACATGCGATCGCGGAGGAACGGTCCGCCAGCCGCGGCATTCAAATCGTTCAGTTTCAGCAGGCGCGTCCCGGTTGTAATGCCCTGCGCGCGCAGCTCGTCGTCGACGTTGTCGCCGGCCAGGGCCTTGGCGGTGCCGCTGTAGTACACGTCACCCTTGATCGTGTTGCTGCCCGACTTGGGAATGATGTTGATGTTGGCGCCGCCGCCGCCGCCAACCTCGGCGCCCATTGCGGCAGTGTCGACCGAGATTTCCTCGGCCGCGTTGTAGTCCATGTAATACATGGAGCCGTAGTTCTGCGGCGTATCGGCCGTGACGCCGAAGTAGTTCAAGTTGTAGCCGCTCGCGCCGTGCGCGATCATCCCGGTTGACGTAGCGGCATTGATGCCTGCGGGATCCTGCCGCGCCATCACCATGCCGGGCAGTACTGTCGTGGCGCCGAAAATGGAGCGCGACGTCGGTACCGTCTGCAGCGTGTCCTGGTCGAGACGCGCGCCGATCTTGGCGTTCTCGACGTCGACAATCGGAGACTCGCCGGTGACGGTGACGGTCTCCTGCAGCGTCGCGACCTTCATCTGGATATCGAGCGTCACCGTCTGCCGCACGGGCACCACGACGTCGCTCCGGACGAGGGTTGCAAAACCCGGCAGGTCGAAGGTGACTTTGTAAGTGCCGGATGGCACTGCGGGAAAGCGATAGATCCCGCGGTCGTTCGTGACCGCGATCTGCGCGCGCATCAGCGCGGGCCCCGATATCGTGACCGTGACGCCGGGCAATATCGCGCCCTGGTCGTCAGTGGCCTTTCCGACAAGTTCCCCGAAATTCTGACCCGTTTGTGCCGAGGCGGTGGCGTTGATCAGGATCAGCGCGACAACCGCAAGGAGCCCTCGCAGAGGGCGACAGGCACGCTGCATATGAACCTCCTCCAACTCCATGGATACAGCGAGTACGCGGCGGCGATTACGGGGATTCTACGCCTGACGAGCGTTTAGGGCGTGAAGAAAATAAGGGGGAGGTCGAGAGCTAGGGATGAGCCACGCGAGCGGCGCGGGGCCCGAGGGGCCGCCCCACAAGCGAGCGTAGGGGAATTAGCGGAGCGTAGCCCCCCGAAACCATCACCAGCGAACGAGCGCCCGCGAGTGAGCCACGCGAGCGGCGCGGGGCCCGAGGGGCCGCCCCACAAGCGAGCGTAGGGGAATACTAGGAGCTAAGCCCCCCGAACCCATC
>JBKOZS010000339.1:0-8167 GCA_046726015.1 Acidobacteriota bacterium | reverse complement strand
TCTATCGGAGTCGCGCGGGTCCCCAGTCAGCCGAGTTCACTGAGATCACGTCCCGGCTCACACGCGCTCACCGCCACCGATAGGCCCCGGTCGGCCTGTCTGACCGTCGAGAGACGTTCCAGACTTCCCCGCAGCTGCTACAGCGCCAGTACGTGTTCTCGTCAGGGTTCCGCGCCGTCGTCGTAATGGAGCGCGACTGACATGCGGGACACGCAGCCGGAATGGTCGCCGCAGCAGTCGAACGTGATCGTTCCGCGCCGCCGTTGTCGAAGTCGAATGAATTCACGGATCCTCCAGAGCACGTCGTGGCGACGCTTAGCGATCGTGCGCGGCACCCTTCGCGTGCCATCCCGCCCATCGTTCATCGAAACTCAGCGTCGGCTCATGTACGAGCGTCGACGTGGGAGCTCTTGGGGCTGCAATAGGCGGAAGTTCGACGATGGCCATGCGACCTCACACAAAAGGCTTTGGTGAGGGCTGGGCCGGGATGGCCTAGGGGCTCAGAAAAGCAGGAGCCGTCATTATACGTCATTCGCCGCATCCGGGAGTCGCTCGCGGTGCACGCGCACGTTGCGGTGGGCGCCTGGCGTTCTTCCCAGGGCTTCCGAACGCACCGTGCGCACCAGACGTGATACACTGAGTTCTCTTTTCCTGAGCCTCCCGGCCCAAGCATCAGCCGCCAGTCTCACTAAAGTAAACGCCCGCGCATCTCGCGCGCGTTCCGGCATCATCAATCAGGTGCTGATCCCCGGAAGGTGTGTCCCGTGCTGAAGCCCAGTTCACGTCCGCGTGGCTTGTACGCCGCGTTCGCTATTTCCGCGTCCTCCGTCGCTGCCTTGTGGCTCTGGGCTGTGCCGAGCGTACTCTCTCCGTCAACGTTTGCGTTCATGGCCATCTTCATGATTGCCGGCGCGACCGTGTCGCTGCTCACGTGGCGCAATGCTCAGGCGACCAGCACGGTCGGGCAGTTGCTGCAAAGTACCGAGGCTGCGGGCCGGCAGGGGCCGATCCGCGGTGTGGGGACGCGCACCCGATCGAAGTGACGCGTCTCAGCCTCGAGAATGGCAATCAGCACCCGTCGTTCGAAGTCATCATCGAGCGATGATCTCTCGTAACCTCGAGCCACAGCCGGCGCAGCCACCGGCCAAATGCCCCCGCTGCGGCGGCCGGGACATGACGACGACGAGCAAGGTCATCGATGCGAGCACCTATTGGCGCTGCGTCACGTGCGGCGAAGTCTGGAACGTCGACCGCCGCGACGTCCACAGCCGGTTCGGTTTCCGTCGATGAAGCCGGATGTTTTTGCCGGTGTGGTGATCGCGCTGGCCAAAGTCACGACGATTGCCGAGCGACTGCTCAACGGCGACGCCGAAGGTCACGTGCGCCGATCGATCGAGGAGTTCGCATTTGCGTTCGCCCGCCGAGAGGCGATCGGTCCGGCCGTCGCGCGCATGCGCAACAGCATTGTCATGCTGCACGATTCCCGCGATGCAGGACCGCGGCGGGCGTTCGAGCGCGACAAAGCGCTGATCCACGATCTGGATGCGGCGATCGAAGAGCGACTGCTGCCGGAGCTGCGTCGGCTTGGATTCGACCTCAACGTCTAAACCGCTGGAATGAAACTGTAGGACTGGGCCTTTATCTTCGCCGTGTTGCTTTCGGCGTTGGCCCTGTGTTTCTTTGTGTCTCACCCGTCCGATGTGTTGTCCGGTCGTTGGCGTGTAGGCCGCCGCGCGATTCTCCACTGAACCTGGCGGTTTCTATTAACCCCTATTTCGCTCGAATCCGTTTGTGCGAAGACCGCTGGTCTACCGCGCGAAGCCGGACCTATTTAGGCACGATCCCAACTCGAAGAGTCACGCCATCAAAAACAGGACTGTAACGCGACCTTTCCGTCACAGTTCGCCACGCGCCGTTTTGTACTCTGACTGACCACGGCACACCACGACCGAAGTTCGGACCGTGATTTTCCAAGGTCTGAAATGGCTCCGCGGAACAAGCCGTCAGCGAATCAACGGCGCGGCTCGCCGTCGGGAACTGAGCGTCTCAGCGCGGCGGCGCGGCAGGCTGGCCCGCCGGGTCGCCGCTTCTAGGAAACCTTTGCCACCGTCCGCATCAAGGCGGCGCCGACGAGGATCGCAAGAGCGCAAGCAATGTTCAACGCCGACCAGAACCCGCGATTCGTTTGCATGCGTTCCAGTTTCTGCGCAGGCAAAGCCAACAACGCCGTGATCGAGAACAGTCCCGCTGCCCCGGCCATCTTGATGCCGAAGTAGAGGAGGTACAGGGGGCCGTTCGTGACCAGCGGCCACAACACGAACCACTGAATGATCCCAGTCACGGCGACGACGGTGACGCCGAGCCATTTGATGACGGCGTACCGGCGAATCATGGCCCGAAGAAACGGCTCGCGCTCAGAGGCGGGAAGTTGAGGCAGGGTTGGCCAGAGCACGACACGAGCGTAAAAGAGGCCGCCGAGTGACGTACAGGTGGCCGCGATGTGCAGCACGCGGCACACGAGCATGATCGCCGTCATCGGTCGCGCTCCGCGGCGGCGAGCTTGCGGCCAACGATCGAAGTGACCAGGAAAGTCAGTCCGCCAGCGATCGCTCCTTCAATCGGCAAGGGGAGAATCAGCGAGGAGGCATACGAACGGAACAATAATCCGGTGGGCGCGCCGAGCACCGCCCCGCCCAGAGTTGCGACAGGGACGGTCGCGGCGGAGTTCTTCCATCTTGAGAGAAAAAAATGGCTGACGCCTGCGGCGATGACACCGACGATCATCCCGACGACGGCAGCCAGGATAGCCAGGTCCCATGTGCGCGGTACCAGGACGACCGAGTACGCGACAGCACCGTAGACGAATGGATCGAGCCAGTGCGCGTCGCGGCCGTAGTCAACAGGCGTGCCGGCGGCTTGCGCGTCACGCTCAATCTTTCGATCGTCGGCGTAGAAGTATGAGAGAAACGCCCCAACAGCCATCCCGACGTAGACGCCGGTAATGAGGGCGATGTACGGATGGCGACGCACATCCGGAAAGATCAGTGTTTCGGCGGCGACGATGAACCCGGCGGTCAGGCCTCCCCAGAAGACGCCGTGTCGAATCCCACGGTCCATCTGGAACCGGAAAAACGCCAATCGAAGAACAATCACCTGGACGAGGGCTGCCAGCGTCGCGATGAGAAACAGTTGGTCCAGCGGTCCTGAATAGCCCGCAACGAGGGGCACGATGACCGTGAATCCGATCCAGCCGATCAGGGCGGTGGCGAAGCTGGATGGCCAGGAGCTGCGTCGCTTGAGAGGACCGATCATGGTTGTGATAGTTATCGGTTCGAACCTCGCCACCCGTAGTCATCAGTGCTGGACAGAAACGTCTTCGCTGAAAGTGACGGGGCCAAGCCTCGAACGCTGTGGTCCGCCAAGATAGCCGTGCTGCCCTATCCACACAAACGGAACCGGTCGATCCATTCACCAGCAACGTCGCGACGATCAACGCTGTCCTGCGAGCGGTCTCGTGGCGTCACCATCTTTCGCGCGACGACGCCCAGGAGTTCGGTGCATGGGTGAAGTTGCGTCTGATTGAGCGGGACTTCGCAATATTGCGCAAGTTTCGCGGCGACAGCAGACTCGAGACGTACTTGAATGTTGTCGTGAACCGGCTGCTCCTGGATTTCAGAGCGAGCGTGAGCGGCAAGTTCAGGCCGTCGGTCGCGGCTCGGGCAATGGGCGACGTCGGTTTGGAACCGGAGCGCCTGCTGATTCTAGAGAAGCATACGCTCCCGGAAGCCTGCGAGATCCTCAGAAATCGAGGGTTCTCGTTTTCCGAAGATGAGCTCGAGGCGCTGACGCTCAAGCTGCCTGTCCGGCGATCGCACGTCATCTTCGTGGATCCTGACGATCTGGAAGGTCTCGTGCGCGGGAGAGGTGAAAGGCTCGGAGATCCGGAAAGGCGCTCGAGACGTCCGTCTATTACAGGTGAGGGACGTCTATATGGATAGAGCTGGGGCTGCCGCCAGGGACGCCGACACGTGCTCATTGCCCGAGTTCAACGCGTTCCGCTCGGAAGACGGATTGCACCGTGCCGTGCTGGGAGTTGTGCGCGAAGTCATTCCCACGGCTCGGGCGGCCATCATTCTTGTGCGCGCCGATGGTGAGCTGCGGGTGGTTCACACGGGGAGCGCGCACGGCGGACCGGTCCAGATCAGCAAGCCTGTCGTCAAACGCGCCCTTGCGGAACGGAAAGGCATTCTTGCTCGGGACATGACGATCCCGCGCGCGATCGGCGCCGACGAGACATCGCTGCCCGGCATCCGATCGCTTCTCTGCGTCCCCATCCCGGCCCGTCAGACGGTGCTCGGCGCAATTTACCTGGTCGCCTCGGAGCATGCGGCGTTCGATGACGATCATCTTCAGCTCGTCACCTCAATCGCACGCGTCGCGGCGATTGCAATGGAGAACGGTCGGCAGATGGCTGCGCCCGGGTGTGAGGCCGAGTGCCTGCACCCAGACTGGCAGCTGGATCACAACCTGGTGGGCGAGAGCCCCGTGATGCGCATGCTGTACGAGCGGCTCGGTCGAGTTGCGCGCGCGGACACCACGGTGCTGATCACAGGCGAGACCGGCACCGGAAAGGAGCTCGCGGCGCGAGCGATACACGTCAACAGCGGTCGTGCGCGTCGGCCGTTCATTGCGATCAACTGCGCCGCGCTGACCGAGACGCTGCTCGAGAGCGAGCTGTTCGGCCACGAACGCGGCGCCTTCACCGGGGCGATGGTGCAGAAGAAGGGACGGCTGGAGCTCGCCGATGGCGGCACCCTGTTTCTCGATGAAATCGGCGAGCTCGCCCCCGCGTTGCAAAGCAAACTGCTTCGCGTGCTTCAGGAACGGGAATTCGAGCGCGTCGGGGGGACGCGACCGATCAAAGTCGACATTCGTCTGATCTCCGCGACGAATCGTTCGCTCGCGCACGATGTGAACACCGGCCGCTTCCGCGAGGACCTCTATTTCCGCCTGAACGTCGTGACGCTCGAAGTCCCTCCGCTGCGCGAGCGGGTGTCCGATATCCCTATCCTTGCGCATCATTTCCTGAGCCGCTACGCGCGAAAGGCGCGCCGACACCTGACTGGTATTTCGCCGTCCGCGCTCGATCGTTTGAACGCATACGACTGGCCCGGCAACGTCCGCGAACTGGAGAACGCCATCGAGCGCGCGGCAGTGCTCGGATCAACGGAGGAGATCCTTCCCGACGATCTACCCGAAGCGGTGGCGCACGGAGCAGCGGCACCGGCCGCGACGCGGGAAGAGGGCCTTCATGCGGCGGTGCTTGAGACGAAGAAACGTACGATTGCAGAGGCGTTCCGCGCAAGCGGCGGCAGCTATACCAAGACCGCTCGGACCCTTAACATCCATCCCAACTACCTGCATCGGCTCGTCCGAAACCTTGGGCTGAGGCCGATCCTCAGCGGACACTCTGATGCGCCTGCTTTCGGAGTCCGTGCTCGGACGATGCGAGGCGATCGGTAAGCGAGTCGTCTCTTCAAAGCTCTGCCGGTGATAGGCATCGCGCGCACCACCACCAGCCTCGACAGTGCCCGCCAGACAGGCGCTCCCTCGAACACACCGATTGACATCGGCAAGTCCGGGGCGCACGATTCGGCGCGGAGGAGGGAGGCTGTGATGAAGAGGCTGCTTATCCTAATCGTCGCCATGATGTTGCTGCTGGTGCCTGCGCCCGCGATCGCGCAGATCGAGCAGGGACGCATCATCGGTGCAGTGACCGACGCGCAGGGAGCCGTTCTGCCCGGCGTCACCGTCACCGCGAAATCTCCGGCGCTGATCGGCACGAGGACCGCCGTCACCGAATCCGATGGCGCGTACCGTTTTCCGGCGCTGCCGTCGGGAAACTATGCCCTCACCTACGAGCTTCCCGGATTCACGAGGCTCGTACGTGAGGGAATCGTTCTGAGCGTTGGCACGACGCTGACGGTCGACATCCAGCTGCAGGTCGCGACGCTGGCGGAGAGCGTTACGGTCACGGGCGAGTCGCCGGTCGTCGACATGTCGACGACGAAGGTCGGATCACAATTCTCCGGGGAGAAACTGGTGGGCATTCCGACCGCGACCGACATCTGGTCGATGCTGGGACAGGCGCCAGGCGTCCGGATGCTGGGGTTCGACACCGGCGGCAGCCACAAGAGCCAGCAGACCGCGTACGAGAGCTTCGGCATCCGCAATCAGAATCGGGTGGTGAACGAGGGGGTCGATACGACCGAAGGGACCGGGGCCGCGGGGTGGTACGCGGACTACTTCGTCAACGAGGAAGTCGCGGTGAGCGCGGCCGGCGGCGACGTCGAGATGAACACACCGGGCTCGGCCGTCGTACAGATGACAAAGAGCGGCGGCAACATGTTCAAGGCGATGACGAACATCACCTATGAAGCGGGCAACTTCGTCGGCAACAACATCGATGACGAGACACGCGCGCGCGGGTTCACCGGACAGCCAAACCTGATTTTCTGGGAAGGCCACGCGGACCTGGGCGGCCCCCTCGTGAAGGATCGCGTCTGGTTCTTCGGCGCGTACAATCATTTCAAGATCGACAAAGTGATTTCCGGCGTGGCTCGCGACATCGCGACCGATCTCGGGATCTTCGACAACTTCACCGGCAAGGGCACGTGGAAGGTAGGCAGCAAGGATACCGCGATCGGGTACTACGCGTGGGGACGCAAACAGAAGCCGTTTCGCGGCCTGTCGGCGGCGGTGAGCCCCGAGGCGGTGCTCGCTCAGGACAGCGCGTCCTGGCTGTACAAAGGCCAGTGGCAGCGCGTCTGGACGAACCGCTTCTTCGTAGACGCGCAGCTCGGGCTGTTCGGGTACGGCTGGCCGATGGAACCGCGCGTCGACTTTCGTAGCAATCCGCCGCGGCACGACACCGGCATCGACTTCGACACCGGCGCCGGATGGCTGGTCGGTAATGCGGGCGGTCCCTTCAACGCCGACCGCAACAAGCCGCAGCTCTTCGTGAAGGGCACCTATTTCCTTCCCGACAAGCTGGGCACCCACGACCTGAAGTTTGGGTTCGAGTGGCAGGACGATCAGTCGGTCTTCAGCAACAACGGGAACTCCGGGCCGATTCTGTATCTCGATCGGAACGGACTGCTCGATGAGATTCGCCTGACGGATTTCAACACGTTCGAGAGCTTCAAGACGGACTGGACCGGCAACGACGATCGCAACATGCGGCAGGCCGCGTACGTCCAGGATCGGTGGTCGCCGATCAATCGGATCACGCTGACTCTCGGTCTCCGGTACGAGCGGCAGCGGCCTCACTACGAGGCATCGATTCGCAACCCGATCCTGACTGAAGTGTTCGACGCGTTCACGAGTCCTGCCAGGACGCTGCTCGTGCGCAATACCCTGATGCCGCGGGCGGGGATTAGTTGGGACGTGACGGGCCGCGCCAACACGGTGCTCAAGGTATTTTACGGCCGCTATTACTACAACTTCGCCGATCGGTTCGACGTTCTGAATCCGGGCGGCACGAACCGCAAGGATTTCAAGTTCCTCGATCAGAATGGCAATCGGCTCTACGACGGGCCGCAGGAACTGGGTGCGCTCGTGGGATCCGCGGGCGGCACCTCCACGGCGCTCGACGAGAAGCTGAAGACGCCCTTCACCGACGAGATCAGCGCGACGCTCGAGCGGCAGTTCTGGGGCGAGTCAGTCGTCCGCGCGGCGTACATCAGAAAGATGGTGCGCAACGAATTCGCCACGTTCAACGTGCTCCGCGACGGCCAGTTTACGGTGCCGACGACCGTGACCGTAGCGATAAGAAACTTCGGCGATCCCCCTCCCGGCGTCCCCCAGACGTTCAATCTGATGGACATCCCGCCGTCGCTGCGCGGCCAGGTCCAGAACGTCGTCACGAACATTCCCGACGCTGTGGGCGGAGGCGACTACACCTACGACACCATCCAACTGGCATTCAACAAGCGGTTCGCGGGCGGGTTGTTCATCCAGAGCAGCTTCGACTATCAGTGGCGCGACGAGTTGCGGTTGAACACCGCCAGCACCAGTCCGCTCAACTCCGACCCGATGAATGTCGGCTATTTCCAGAACGCGTACCCGCCGGTGTCCAACCGCCAGGAAAGCACTAACTGGCAGGGAC
>JBKOZS010000338.1:0-27255 GCA_046726015.1 Acidobacteriota bacterium | reverse complement strand
AACCCAGTCCGCATAAGGAAAGGCACGGTGCACGATGATCGTCAAGCCATACCACTGGTACATTCTCGGCGCGATCACGTTTGTCGCCTGGACCGTGCTTGTCTTTCTTGCACTCGAGGCACTCGTGTTCCTGACGCAGGCGAGCTGAAGCGCCAGTTATCGTGCTGAGCGCGTCCAGCGGCGGCAGGCCAGCGCATCAGGTTTGTACGCTCTCATCTTCATAAATGTGTTCTCAGAAGGAGCAACTCCAATGAAGCTACTCTCGCTCGTGTGTCTCCTCGCGTTAACGCCGGCCGTGGCGGGTGCCGCTCAGACCAGGTCAAGAGCGGCGTCCCTCGCCTCGACCGGCGCGGCGCGGGCATCGAAAGTCCGCACGATTGAAATGACTGGTGGCGACACGCTCAAATACGATCTCGCAACCATCCTGGCGCATCCCGGAGAGCGCTTGCACGTGATCCTCAAGTCCGTCGGCACGGCGCCCAAGGTCGTCATGGGCCACAATTTCGTTTTGCTGAAGGCCGGGGTGAAGGCCGAGGACTTCGTGAATGCCGCAATGAACGCGCGCGACACGGACTTCATTCCTCCGCTTATGCAGGACAAGATGATCGCGGCGAAGGGTCTCGTCGGACCGGGTGAGACCGTCGATGTCACCTTTACCGTGCCAATGAAGCCCGGGACGTACACGTATCTCTGCTCCTTTCCGGGGCACTACATGGCCGGCATGAAAGGGCAGCTGGTGGTTAAGTAGTTCGCGTTTGCATAGAAAATCGTTTCACGTATGGCTGTGCTGTCGTCTCTCATGGTGCCGGCTCCCGCATCGGCGTAGACTGCACGGATGCACGTAATTCGAGTCGTCTTCCTGGCAGCCTTGTGTGTGGTCGGTCTCGGTGAGGCGGCACGGGCGCAGAGCGTTGCTCGAGACGCAAACACCGACGAAGGTTGGGACGTCGCGGTGTACCCAGTCCTTGCATGGGTGCCGCTCGACATTGGCATCGACGTCGACATCCCGCCGTCCGACGGTGATGGCGGTGGAGCGGGCGACATCGTCGATAGTCGCTTTGATGGCGCGTTCTTCGGAGGCGTGACTGCCTCGAATGGCGTGTGGCGAATCGAGGGCTACGGCATTTGGGCCGGCGTCGGTGGTGATCGGCCCGAGCGGCCGTTCCTCGTCGTCGACCTGGACCTCATTTACGGCGGAGGCAAGCTGGGACGGAGAGTGGCCCCGAACCTGTTTGTCACCGCAGGCGTGCGGCGGCTCGCATTCAAGTACGACATCACGCTGGGTGACCTGCCGCACTTTTCACGTAAGCCCGGGATTTGGGATCCCCTGGTGGGGATTGGCTGGCACAGTGTCGGCCCGAAGGTGGAGTGGCACGCATCCTTCGACGGCGGCGGGTTCGGCGTCGGCGCCGACGTCGATCTTGGTAGCGAGCTCCGCGTGGACTGGAAGGTCGTACGGCACTTCGGTTTGACGGCCGGCTACAACGTTCTCTACCTGAAGGTCTCCGATTCGAAGGCGGGCCGGACCGTGGTTGTGAAACCGACCGTGCACGGGCCGTCAGTGGGCTTTGGATTGTATTTTTGACGGGCTCGCACGGCACGTGGCGACTGGCGCGCCGGCAATCAGCGGACCCGTGAACCCGCACTGCTCGTAGACGGGAGCGAACCCAGGAAGTCCAGCAGGTCATCGTGGTCGACTGGCTTGACCATGTGTGCGTTGAATCCGGCGTCACGGGATTGCTGGCGATCTTCTTCCTGGCCCCAGCCGGTCAGCGCCACGAGGACCATGTCCTTACCCCACGGCTCCTTCCGGATACGACGACACGCTTCGTAGCCGTTCAGTCCCGGCAGGCCGATGTCCAGCAACACGACATCGGGCCGTAAGCGCTCAGCAGCCTTGATGGCCTCGACACCGTCGTGTGCCGTGTGCGTGACATGGCCGGCGAACTGCAGCAGCATCGCCAGCGACTCCGCACCATCTTCGCTGTCGTCAACGATCAGCACGCGACGGGTCACCGCCGGCGCTGGCGCCTTCGATGTCGCGGGTGCCTCCTCTTCGGCGATCTCGTCCAGGATCGGTAGACACACGGTGAATTCGCTGCCGCGCCCAAGGCCGTCGCTGTGCACTCCTACCGAGCCGCCATGCATGTCCACCAGGGTCTTCACCAGCGTCAGTCCGATCCCTAAACCGTCGCGCGAACGCTCCAGCGACGTATCGGCCTGCGCGAACATATCGAAGACGCGCGGCAGGTTCTCCGCGGCGATGCCGATGCCGTTGTCCCTCACCCGGATGATCGCCTGACCGCCATCATCATCGACGTTTAACCAGATGTGCCCACCCCTGTCCGTGAACTTGCAGGCATTATTCAAGAGATTGCCGATCACCTGCGCCAGGCGCGCCGGGTCGGCGTCCAGATACATTTCCCGAGGCGGCAGCGTAACGGTCAGCTTGTGGTTCATGCTTCGGTACTGCGCACGGACGGCTTCAACCGCCTGGTTGACGATTGCCGCGAGTTCGACCCGTTCTTTGCGGAGTTCGATCTTGCCGCGCGTGATGCGGCTCATGTCGAGCAGGTCATCCACCAGCCTCGCCACCTGTCCGACCTGGCGCTCCAGCATCTCGGACGCCGATCGCAGCGCGTCCCCCTCGCGGCTGCCGACGCGCAACACCCGCGCGGCGTTGCTGATCGGGGCCAGCGGATTCCGCAGTTCATGAGCCAGCATGGCGAGGAATTCGTTCTTGCGCCGGTCGGCTTCCGACAGATCCGCCGCGAGGCTGCGGAGGTTGTCTTCGAGCCGCTTCCGTTCGGTCACATCCTGGCTGACCGTGGCAAACGCGACCGGCCGGCCGGAGGCGTCCGGCACCGTCAGCACCTTGTAAGCCATCCATCGAGCGTCGCCCGTCTTGAAATGGCGGAAGCGCACCTCGATCTCCGCGTGGCCTCGCTCGAGGACCGACGGCAAGAATTCGTGCATGATCCGGTGCTGATCTTCCGGGAAGAAGAAGTCTGCGACAGGCGTGCGACGGGCTTGCTCGATGTCGTCGAGGCCGACCATGGTCAGTCCCGCGCGGTTGACGAAAAACGGCATGCCGTCCAGGTCGCACATGCCGATGAAATCCGTGCTGCTCTCGACGAGTGTGACGAACTTTTCGCGATCGGCCTCCGCGCGTTTGCGATCCGTGATGTCGATGCCGGCTGCCGCGAGAAACAGCACGCGGCCGGTTGCATCCCTGATCGGCTGGATCGTGGCATCCGCCACCCGCTCGCCGCCATCGGCCACGAAGTAGGGCACCTCCGCGCGAACGATGTCACCCGCGGCCGCCTGACTCGATGCGGCCTTGAGCCGTTCCGACAGCGGCCCGGAGGGCGACCACCACGGCCCTTCCCAGAACGGCTTGCCGACTATTTGCTCACGGCTGTAGCCACAGGCCTCCCACGACAGCCGGTTCGTTTCGACCACCGTGCCGTTGACGTCCATGATCGCGGCAAACAGCGGACCTTGCTCGAAGAACGCGTGGAACTTTGCGTTCGCGGCAGCGGCTTCCTCCAGCAGTTGACGTTCACGCTGTTCCGCCTGCCGCTGGCGGGTCACATCCCGCACGATCTTGGACGCGCCGACGACGGTGCCCGAATCGTCTTTGATGGGAGAGATGGTGAGGGACACCAGGACGCGGCTGCCATCGGATCGCACACGCTCGGTTTCGAAATGCTCGATCCGCTGTCCTGCTTTCAGGCTCGCGATGATCTGGTCTTCTTCGGCCAGACGGTCGGAAGGAATGATCAGGGAAACGTGCTGTCCGATCGCCTGTTCCGCGGTGTGGCCGAAGAGCCGTTCTGCCGCGGCGTTCCAGCTCTGGATGACGCCACCCAGCGACTTGCTGATGATGGCATCGTCCGACGACTCGATGATCGACGCGAGCAGGCGAGCAGTCAAAAGCTGTCGGGCACCCTCTTGCTCTGTGCGTCGCAGCGTTCCGCGCAACAGCTCGCGTCGCTCGTTGGTGCGGCTCTGAGCAGCGCGCATCGCCTCACCGAAACCGATGACCAACGAACAAGTGAAGAGGTACGCCAGCAGGCCGATCAGATCTCCCGAGCCGCGAAATCCCAACTGCCCGCGTGGCGAGATGAACAGGTAGTTAGCCGCGACGTAGCCGAGGATGGCCACGACGATGGCGGGTCGGTAGCCGCCGATCCATACCGCAGCTGCTACGGCGCCGAACAGCGTGACGAAGGGCAGGGCGTCGCCCACCCAGCGATCGAGCAGGTAACGAAGCAGTACCGCCGCGACCAGCCCTATGAGCGCCAGCGCATAAGTAATCGGGGCGCTCAGGGCGTGTGTGCGGCTGACGACGTCTGGCGTCCGGGGCTCTGCCATTTGGGCCAGGAAGAACGGCGGAAGGGGATCGTAGCGCACATCGTGAGTGACTCCAACACACTTCACTCCCGCGAGAGTCCTACCGGCTAAGGCTTACCGTCCATCCAATAACGTGGGCCGGGACCTCGGCGTCCGGCGCGGTCGCCCGGATTGGCCAGTTGACAGCGATCGAGCGAGAGGCACCCGCAGCCGATGCACTCGGTGAGAGTTGCCTCCAGTCTTTCGAGCTCGGCGATGCGAGCCCGGATCCGTTGCGTCCATTGCGCGGAGAGCTTCGCCCAGTCGGAACGCTCGGGGGTGCGATTGCTCGGCAGCTTGGCGAGTTCGGTCCGGATTTCGTCGAGCGACAACCCGATCCGCTGCGCAAAGACGATGAACGCCACGCGGCGAATGACGGCGCGAGGATACCGGCGGTGGCCGGAGTCGTTGCGCTCGGCGTGAATCAGCCCCTGATCCTCGTAGAACCGCAGGGCGGACGTCGCGGTGCCGCTCCGTTTCGCCACCTCGCCGATCGTCAACACGCCGTCCATGAAGCGAGTGTCTCAGAGTTTCCGCTTGACTTCAAGTGCACTTGAAGATCGATGCTCGATGCTAGTGGAGGTCAACTCAATGCGTGGATCGAAGCGTGTGGGGATCATCACCGGCGCGAGCCGCGGACTCGGCGCAGTGATAGCACGTGTACTCGCGGAGCGCGGTTACGACCTGGTTGTCGGCGCCAGGAATCCAGGCCCGCTCCAGGACGTGGCCGAATCAATCCGTGCGAACGGGTCGACAGTGGTGCCGGTTGCCGGCGACATCACCGATGCGTCAGTGCGCGCTCGGCTCGTGGACGCGGCCCGCGAGCTCGGCGGATTAGACCTGCTGGTGAACAACGCGTCTGAGCTTGGCGTCATCGGCCCGTTAATGGAGTTCGACGTGCAGCGGTTCGGCCGTGTCTTTCCGGTCAATGCCGGCGCGCCTATGGCGCTGATTCAGCTTGCCGTGCCGTTGCTGGTCGAACGGCGTGGGCTCATCGTGAACATCACGAGCGACGCGGCGCACGGCGCGTACCCGGGGTGGGGGCCATACGGCGCCAGCAAGGCGGCGCTGGAACTGCTGACGCGCACGTTGGCGGCGGAACTCGGCGAACGCGGCGTCTCCGCCGTGATCGTCGATCCGGGTGACATGCGCACACGCATGCACCAGGAGGCGTTTCCGCTCGATGACATCTCCGACCGCCCGCTCCCGGAGGTGACGGTGCCATTCTGGAACTGGTTGTTCGATCAACCACCAGCCAGTGTGAGCGGCGAGCGATTCGCGGCCCAACGGGAGGACGCCCGATGGCTGCAACGGGTCTGATCGCGGATTTCGAACTGCCCGCCACCCTGGAGGCGGCCGAACCGCCAGAAGCGCGTGGTCTGCGGCGCGACGAGGTTCGACTTCTCGTCTCGGATATCGAGACGGGTTCGATCGAGCACGCCCGCTTCAGCGATCTGCCTCGCTGGTTGTCGCCTGGGGACCTGCTTATCGTCAACACGAGCGGCACGTTGAACGCCGCCGTGGCGGCAACGACGGAAGACGGTGAGGCGTTCGAGGTTCATCTCTCAACGCGATTGCCTGGCGGCTTCTGGAGCGTCGAGGTGCGACAGCCCTCCGCGGACGCAGCGCTTCCGTACCGCGATGCGCGGGCGGGATTGACGTTTCGATTGCCAGCGGACGGAAGGATAACGTTGCTGGCCCCATATCCTTTGATCGAATCGCTCGAGTCACGATCGCGACTCTGGATCGCGGCACTGCAGCTTCCAGGCGCACTCGTTCCATACCTGGACGAGTATGGCTTTCCGATTCGCTACCGATATGTGAAGAGATCCTGGCCGAGCGCGATGTATCAGACTGTGTTTGCGACTGAACCGGGCAGTGCGGAGATGCCGTCAGCTGGCCGGCCGTTCACGCCTGAACTCGTGACCCGGCTGGTCTCGCAAGGGGTGGGGATCGCGCCGCTGGTGCTCCACACCGGCGTCGCCAGTCTCGAGCATCACGAACCACCGTACGAAGAGTATTACCGGGTACCGCACCATACCGCCGATCGAGTGAATGCTGCCAGGCGTGGGGGCTACCGTGTCTTCGCCGTGGGCACCACCGTCGTTCGTGCACTCGAGACGGTGACGGACGACAGCGGAACGACCTCTCCGGGCGAGGGCTGGACGAATCTCGTCATCACGCCGGATCGTCCGGTGCGGTCGGTGAGCGGATTGATCTCGGGCTTTCATGAACCACGAGCCACGCATCTGGCGCTGCTCGAACGTGTGGTGACCGTGGCCGCGAACGAGCGAACGGCAGACGGGGAGGTCAGTGCGAGCGTGTGCGGCCGATGTCACCTCGAGCGCGCGTACGGCGAAGCCCGGCAGCGGGGATATCTCTGGCACGAATTCGGCGATTCACACCTGATTGTCGCGCGGCGGCCGGGGCGAAGTCGCTGATTGGCGGACTGCTCAGCGTCGCGTACGGAAAATACGTGACGGTGTCGATTCGGCAGCGCCTCGTTCGACGATGAAGCGGGAGACCAAATCATGACACCCAGCCTGATGGCCATTATCGGCGCCGTCGCTGCTCTCGCAGCGCCTGCAAGCCTTTCGGGACAGGAGAAGACTGTGACCGCAGCCGAGAGACGCAAGCCCGCGCCCGTCAAGAGCGGGCACGTCGAGAGCAACGGCGTGAACTACTACTATGAAATTTACGGGAAAGGCGAACCGCTTCTCCTGCTCCATGGGGGGTTGGGTTCGATCGACATGTTCGGGCCTGTGCTAGCGATGCTGGCGCGAAACCGCCAGGTGATCGGCGTAGACCTCCACGGCCATGGCCGCACGCCGCTGGGCACCCGGCCGATCAGCATGATCGACATGGGCAACGACCTGGCGACGATCATGAAGCAGCTCGGCTACAACCAGGTTGACGTGCTCGGGTACTCACTCGGCGGCGGCGTGGCGCTGCGCCTCGCTGTGCAACACCCGGAAACCGTGCGCCGGCTCGCCATCGTATCCGCGGGCTTTGGACAGGCGGGGTTTTACCCGGAGATGCTGCCGATGCAGGCGCAGGTCGGCGCTGCAATGGCGGAGTCCATGAAGGAAACGCCGATGTACAAGTCCTACGTGGCGATCGCACCGAACCCGGCGGATTTCCCCCGGCTGCTCGATCGCATGGGCGAGTTGATGCGCCAGCCGTTCGACTGGTCCGAGGACGTCAAGAAGCTCACGATGCCAGTCATGCTCGTTTACGGCGACAGCGACATGTTCAGGCCCGAGCACATCGTCGAGTTCTACCACCTGCTCGGCGGCGGATTGAAAGATGCCGGCTGGACGCGCGAGCACATGTCGCGAAACCGGCTCGCGATCCTGCCGGACCTGACGCATTACGAGATATTCTTCGCGCCCCAGATGGCGAACACCGTTCTGCCGTTTCTCGACGGCAAAAGCGGTTCGAAGCGTTGGGCCGAACAGGTGAAACCGAGGTAGGTCGCGCGCGGCATCATCTGGGCTCCCAGTCGAAGGCGAGCAGCAGCGTGCGCTGGGACGGATGCTTGTTATCGTCGGAGATCAGATAGAAACGACGCCCGCCGTCCGGGATCGCCGTCGACGTCACGCCTTCGAAATTGTCGACCGTCATCGGCGGCGCGAGATCCATGCGCGCGACGACGGTCTTGTCGCGAAGGATTTTCAGGGTAATGCGGACGCCGCGGCGTCGATCGTACGCGCGCAGGAGATACGCGATCATCCCGTCCGGCAGCCCGTTCATGGAAACGAGGCCGTATTCCTTCGGCTTCTCGACGGTTGCCCGCTTCACGCACGACGCCGTCACCCGGCACGTCCACGTTCTGCCGGAGTCTTCGGCGCCAACGATGTAGGCGTTCTCGGCCACGTCGGGCGCGGCGGTCAGCGCCTCCATGCCCTGGTTCGACTGAAAGCGTACGCGCGGCGAGGGCACCGGACGCGGCGGGCTTCCGTCTCTCGGATACAACCAGATGCGAGGATGCCGCTCGAAGCTGACGAGGCGATCGCCCGTCGCCAATGTCGTCACGCCTTCGGCGTCGGCGAAGGAGCCGGTTACCGGCTTGCCGTCCGGACCAAGGAGCCGCGCAAGGTCTGCGTCAGAGACGCCAACGAGCCGCCCGGCCTCATCGAAGACGAGCCGGGCTTCGAGGAGCACGCCTTCATCACCGACCGCGGCGAATCGGTCGTTGCCCGTAAGGATGATGTCGGAGAGTTCGTGCAGCAGGTCGGTCTGGCGTGACGTGAGCATCACGCCGCCGGCGTAGCGGAAGTCCCCGATTGTCGTTACCGAAGGGTCACTCGGATTCAGCGGCACCGGAACCGCATCGATCCGAATCGATCCGACGATCGAAATGGCCGCGTGAGGTTTCGCGCGCTGAGGCGCTGTCCAGGCAGCGGCGATTGCGCCGCTAGTGATGACGAGGCAGGTCCACGCCGCCACACGCCAGTCGGCATGTGGCGGCGCTTCGAAGCGATCCACGGCGGGCCAACGCGATCGCAGGAAGTGCAGCACGGTCGCGGACCGCGGTCGTGACTAGCGCTCTGTCTCGATATTGCGATCGGGCGATGTCTTCTCCGCCAGCCGTTCGAGCCCCACCAGTTTCCAGCTTCCGCCATCCTGGCGGAAATACGCGCGCACCGGTTCCTTCCACTTCGGATAGTTGGTGCTGTCTGCCGCGATGTCCACCGCCACGAATCCGCTCGACGGCAGGCCGGAAGGCGCCGGGATCGTTGTCGTCTCGCTCTTCGTTTCCGAGATCGGCGCCGTCGCACCCGTCGCGTTGTCGAATCGCATCCAGGACGCCCTGTACGCCACCGGACCCTGCGCCACCCCGCCGGCGACGGCGGCATTTTCGAACGTCAGACCCTTTGCGTCGAGTTTTGGATCGACGATTGGGTTGACCGCCGTCAGGTAGGCGCTCTTGATCTTTTCCCGGCGCTGGATCAACACGTCGCCGAGGTATTTCTCGGCAGCAGCGTCACTGAACTGCCCGGTGTGCACGACCGCCCTGATCATGTCGTCGGTGAACGCCGCAACGCGCCGCGCCGCCCAGAACGCGTCGTCGTCTCGCAGCTCCATGTATGCGGTGGTCGGCGTCTGCGGCCGCCACTTTCGCGGATCGAAGACCTTGCCTTCGAACTTGCCGACGGACGGGTATTCGACGTAGTCGGCCGTCTGCCACGGGCTGAGGCCGAATCCAAGAGTGAAGAAGCGCTTCCGTGACGGGGGACCCTCGTAGAAGTATTCGTAGCTCAGGTCCCACTCGTGCAGATCGTTGCACATGCCAAAGGTCGACCCGACGTCCTGCAGGTAGTGCTTGACGATCGTCTTGCCGTTCTCCGTGACGAGCGTGTCGAGCGAGTTTGCCGCCTTGAGGTCGGTGAGGTTGGTCCACGCGCCGAAGACGCGCAGCGCCCGCAATTCCCGACGATGCTCGTGCGGCACCAGGTCGTTCGGATCGTCCGGGCGTGTGCCGGTGTACTGGTATCCGCCCAGAATCTTTCCCTTCAGCAGGCGTCCGGCGATCACGCGATACGTTCCGTCCGGGTTGCGCGCGCCGCTTTCGAGGATCGCGTTCATGTCGTCCTCGGTGTACGGGGTTCGTTTACCGTTTGGACGACGAGCGGTCGCCTCCGGGTCGATCGTGGTTTTCCTCGGATCGAGCGTCGTCAGGAACGACTCGACCTGGTTGTAGCCGAGCCCCCAGAATATCTTCGTTGCGATCGCGACGGCGGCAGTCGGGCCTTCCGGGTAGTACGGCCGATCGAACTCGAGGAACCAGGTCTCGCCCTTCGCATCTTTCGCCGTGAAGCCTGGATGCACGCCTGATGTCTTCTCCCGGATCAGCACCCAGCTCGATGGGTCGGGCGGCGCGCCGACGTTCGGCCCACGAACGAGCTCGTCATTCGTGATCGTCTTGCTGCCGACGCGGTTGGTGAACCAGCTCGAATCCGGCACTTCGTCGATGGTATTGATGTTCTTGGCCCGCAGGCCGCTCGGCTTGTAGCCGGACGTGACGAAGAGGTTGGTTACCAGTTCGTACATCTGCGACTGATCGTACGGCGCCGCTTTCGATGCATCCTGCGATTCCGGTTCGCGCTGAATCGGATCGTCGGGATAGAAGCGCGGACCCTGCGTCGACGCGGCGCTCGCGAAGAGGCCGATGGCAGCGACGAAGCTCGCCACGAATGCGGCACGACGTGAGCGTCTGGAGTTTGTCGAAGTCAACATGAGCGATCCCTAAAAGGAAGCGGACGAGGCGAAGATGAAAGAGATGCTGGTTTCGCGGCTCCTGGCGATCTCGACGCGGAGCGGTGTGGCAAACGGACCATGGAAACGCAGGCCGAAGCCGTAATCGTTCTTCAGGCCATCGAAATCCAGATCCGATGTTCGCGCGGCGACCTTGCCCGTGTCGTAGAAGAACGCCATGTCGAGGTAGCGGTTGACCATGATGCGCCATTCCGCCTGCATCAACAGGCTGTTGTTATCGCGGAAGCGCCAGCTGGCGTAGCCGCGCAGCGACGACCCGCCACCGAGTGCGGGAAGCATGAAGAAGGGGATCTGCTGACCGCTTTTGTCGAACGCTGTCTGGACGCGGCCATGGAATGACAGCGCCCACGTCTCGCGCAAGATGGGCAGGTGGGCAATCCCTTCGTATTCGGCCAGTTGAAACCCGAATGCGTCGTCGCTGTCGTTGTAGTCGTGCAATGACGCGCCGATGTAGGCGCCCCGGCGCGTATACCCCGGCGACGTGCGCCAGTCGAGTCCGACGGTGCCCTGCGTGTGCAGGTACGTGACTTTTGCGCCGAGCCCGGGCAGGGTGGCAGGCGTGTACTTCGTCTCGACGGAGGGAAACGTACCTTCACCGGGTTCCTGCGACCAGCGAGAGTACTCGACGCCTCCTCGCAGCATCAGGTTTCTGCGCGTCGGAAACAGCGTGAGGAGGCCCGACGCGTACGGCTGATTAAAGAGGTAGCTGGTGCGATCGTCCTTGGACGTATCCGTGCCGATGCCGTAGAACCCCACCTGGGTCGCTTCGCGCCAACCACCGAGGATCGACAGATGCCCCCGACGCTTGAACAGGCGCGGCGCCACGAACTCCGCCTCGACGCGCTTGTAGTTCGAGATCGTGTAGCTGCCTCGCACGTCGAGGTAGTTGTAGGGGCTGACGTAGGTGAGCTTACCAGCGCCCAGCGTGAACCCACCGCCGGAATATGCACTTTCAAAGAACGGGTGCCAGGTCAGCTGGCCGCCTGCCAGGAGTTTGTCAAGCTTGTCGAAGAGCCGTTCGGCCTTGTTCGGTTCATACGGGTGGACGGCTCCGGCCTTTGCCGCCTGTTCCTGTTCGATCGCCGCTTCCCGCGAAGGCGCCGGAGCGGTCTGTGACGGCGGCTTGTCTGGCTGCGGCGTCTGTGCGGTCACCGACGTGGTCGTCGTGGCTGCCAGCGCCGCCATCGTGAACAGTCTCAACACTCCAAGAGTACGCACGTATAACCACCTTCCGAACCCGCGTTCCCGGCCCGGCCGGGAGAGACGCATGTTCGACGTTAAGGGTCTGGACGAAGAGTCTATCGCGGCCTAGCCGCATCACATGACCTTAAATGCACTCTTACTGCGTTTTTTGAAAACCGGCCTATGCAGATTCGGCAACCCGCCGCCTGGCGGGCGAACTCGCGTGGCGAGGTGCTTCGAGCGACATCAGCATTACGCCGTGGCGCCGATCGTTGACGCCCGGTCGCGTGCCGACGCAGGCAGTTCGTCGAACACCGGTCGCCTGGGATCGACGATGGTCCAGCAGAACGCTCCCACGAGGAACAACACGCCCATGAGATACAGCGGCGGATTCCAGCTGTCGAACCATTGTACGGAGTAGGCGACGATCAGCGGGTTGAGCATCGCGGCAAGATTGCCAACCGAGTTCATCGTCGCGCCGACGACGCCGACGTGATTACGTCCGACCTCGATCACCGTGCCCCAGGCAGCGCCGAGCGTGAACATGGTCAAGCCGGTGGCGACGGCAATGAGCGTGGCGGCGAGGACCGGCGTCGAGGAGGTGGCGGCGCCAAGCAGCGCGAGACCGGCAATGACGTAGGCGGTCGCACCGAGCCCGCAGCGTCCAACGCGCAGCCCATACCTGGCCGTGAGACGATCGGTAACCAGTCCGCCGAGCAGATCGCCGGGCATGCTGACGATCAGCGGCAGCCCCGCGAAAAACCCGAGACTCGTCGCATCGAATCCATGCCGCTGCCTCAGGTACGTCGGCAGCCACGTAATGCAGAAATAAAAAATCATGCAGTTCGGGATGTACATGACGCAGAGCGCCAGCATATTTCGGTTGGCGATGAGCCTGCGCCAGTAGTCGACGCCGGCCGAATGGCCGCAGTCGGCCGGACGCTCCGATACGATCGTCTCGAGTTCTTCCGCATTCACGGCGCGATGCTCTGACGGATCGTTGCGAAACCAGGTGTGCCACACCGCCACCCACAGGAAACCGATGGCGCCGAAGCAGACGAAAATCTGGCGCCATGTCAGGAAGTTCAGCAGCCAGAGCACCAGCGCGGGTGTCAGCCCGCCAACGAGGTGTGCGCCGGCGAAGAAGATCCCCTGAACCGTTCCGCGCTCGCGCCGGGGAATCCAGCGGGAGAACGTGCGTGCGACGCACGGCCATGCGCCCGCTTCACCCACGCCGAACAGAAACCGGATCAGCAACAGGACGGGATAATTGAACGCGGCACCTGTCGCCGCCGTCAGGCACGACCACCACAGCACGATGCGCGACAGCACCGCCCGCGTGCCCTTGCGATCCGCCCACCACGCCGTGGGAATCTCGAAGAGTGCATACGCGAGTTGAAAGACCGTGAACACATAACCCATCTGCACCGTCGTCAATGCAAGGTCGCGGCTGATGCCGGACGCGAGCGTCGCGATGCACGCTCGATCCAGATACGTGATCATCGCGAGCCCCGTGGCCAGGGCGACGACGCGATAGCGGGTGTGAGTGGGGCGCGGCATCAAGCCGCACTATACGCGAACTCGATTTGCCGTGTGCGCGGCGCACATGGCCGGGCGCATCTCGGCAGTGTTGCCATTTTGCGCGATCGGAGTCCTAATCGATCGGGCCCGGAGCACGGCTGCCGCAAAGCCGTAAAGGAGTCTGATGTGGACCGCGATTCAATTCGACAGGCGGCGCTCGCAATGGACGCGGCGACGTTTCGCGCGCTGGGACATCGGCTCGTGGATCAGCTCACGGATCTGCTCGAAGCGGTGCCACGTGGACCCGTGACGCGCGACGAATCACCGTCGGCCGTACGCAGCGCGCTCGACCTGAAGGATCCGCTCCCGGAATCCGGCACCGAGGCGGGACCTCTGCTCGAAGGAACGGCACGGTTGGTGTTCGAACACTCGCTCTTCAACGGACACCCGCGTTTCTTCGGGTACATCACCGCCGCGCCAGCACCCATCGGCATGCTCGGCGACTTTCTCGCCAGCGCGTTGAACGCGAATGTCGGCGCGTGGATCCTGTCGCCGGCGGCCACGGAGATCGAATCGCAGACCGTCCGCTGGATCGCGTCACTCATCGGCTACCCCGTCGATTGCGGCGGGCTCCTCGTCAGCGGCGGCAACATGGCGAACTTCGTCTGTTTCCTGACCGCGCGCGCAGCAAAGGCCGGGTGGGATGTACGGCGGCGAGGAATCGCAGGCGATTCAGGACAGCGGCTTCGCGCGTATGGGTCGATGGAGACACACACGCGGATTCAAAAGGCCGCGGATCTTGGAGGGTTGGGCACGGACGCTATCCGATGGATTCCGACGGACGCACATCTCCGCATGGATGTCTCGGCGCTACGGCGGCAGATAGAAGCGGATCGCGCCGCTGGTGATGTGCCATGCCTCGTCGTTGGGACCGCGGGATCGGTCAGCACCGGTGCTGTTGATCCGCTACCGGAAATTGCGGCGATCTGCCGGACGCACGGCGCGTGGTTTCACGTGGATGGCGCCTACGGGGGGCTGGCCGCTGCCATTCCCGATGCGCCTCAGGATCTCCGCGGCCTCGGCCAGGCTGATTCGGTTGCGGTCGATCCGCACAAGTGGTTGTATGCGCCGCTCGAGGCTGGATGCGCATTGATCCGCGATGCGGGGCTGCTGCGCGCAGCGTTCGCCTACCATGCCCCGTACTACCACTTCGATGAGGATGCGACGAACTACGTCGATTACGGCCCGCAGAACTCGCGAGGCTTCCGTGCTCTGAAGGTCTGGCTCGCTTTGAAGCAGGCCGGCGCCGCGGCATATCGGACGATGATCGCCGACGACATCCGGCTATCGCAGGCGATGGCGGACGCGGTGAGTCGTCATCCCGAGCTGGAGCTCATGACCCAGGCCCTCAGTATCACGACGTTCCGCTACGTGCCTGCGGACCTGCGAACCAGCGTTGGAGAGGAGGTCGTCGAGCGCCATCTCGACGCGCTCAACCGCGAGTTGCTGGATCGCCTGCAGCGCGGAGGCGAGGCGTTCGTATCGAACGCAATCGTTCAAGGACGATACGTCCTGCGCGCCTGCATCGTGAATTTCCACACGACGGCCGCTGATGTCGAAGCGGTACCGGAGATCGTCGCACGAGTGGGACGATCGGTCGATGCTGCCCTGCGCCAGGGCGCTTGAGTGCCGAGGCCCGGGGTCCGAGGTCCCGGGCCCGAGTTGCGAGACTAGCGAGCGAAGCAGTAGAAGCGACCCGCGCCGCCGCGCGGCGCCGTGTTCGCGCAATTCTGGTTCGCGTGCGCCGAGTTCCACGATGACAGCGTGCCGGCCGTGCTCTGGTTCGGGCCCATTCCGTCGGAGTGCCCGACCTGGGCCGCGACGCTGGCGGAATCGCTGGTCCAGTCCGAACACGTCTGGCCGGCCATCAGTGTGCCGTCGGCGTTCGATCCGGTGAGGATGTCATGCTCGACCGGGCCAGGTGAGCCGGTCCACTGGCCGTTGATACGTTGCCCGCGTTCGTCCAGGAACAGCGCGGCATCGCCGGGTCGCGAATGGAGTTCGGCGACGTTGTTCGCAAGGAGTTGCCGGTTGACGTTGTACCAGGGTCCCGCGCCGATGCGATCTCGCGCGTGCGTCGCTTGATTGTTGTTCGCCGGGTCGCGCTCGACGCTTAGATACGCGCGCCAGGTGCGGCTGCCTTGACCAACGGCCGCAGCGAGCCGCTGACACGTGGCGTCCGCTCCCGTGAGGCCTCCCAGGTTGCCCGTCACGCTCGTCGCGCTCGTCACGAAAAAGCTTGGCGACGGACCGGACGGGGACGTGGGTGAATCATCGTCGTTGCCGCAACCGGGCGCGATGAGGATCACGAACAGTAACGCGCAGGCTCTCTTCATACGTTCCTCGAAAGCCAGAAGGAGACTGCACCGGAGGCAGCAGCGTCAGCGTAGAAGTGCATGTGCACCTTGTCAACGTCATCGGTAGTCGTCGGCACAGCTTGTGCGCTGTGCAACCGAGAACCAGTTCATGGTCGATTTTCCCCGGCGAATCGACGAAGGGCCACGGAATGTCGTGACTGCGCCCGCGATTTCCATGTGAGACGGGCCACGTGCGACCGATGACTACCCGAGGAGTCATATGACGGCTCTCATCTTCGCGTCGATGACGTTTATGTGCACCTTCGCGTGTGCACTGCTCGGGACGGTGATTCGTTCGGTGCTTCCCCAGGCGCACCTGACCAAAGAATCACAGGATGCCATCCGCCTTGGGATGGGACTGGTCGCCACGATGACGGCGTTGCTTCTTGGCCTCGTGACTGCCGCGGCCAAGGGCTCGTTCGATTCGCAGGACGCCGCGATACGAAACGGCGCCGCCGGCATGCTCGCGCTGGATCGGCTGCTCGCACGCTATGGCCCGGAAACCCAGCCGACCCGCGAGCTGCTGCGGCGCGCCGTCGCGAACCGGCTGGAAGCGATGTGGCCCACTAACGGGACCATGCCCGATCTCGATGTCGCGCCGGGGCCGTCGCCCGCAGTGTCACCGGGAGAGGAAATTGAAAACCGGATTCTGCAACTCTCGCCCCAAACCGACCAGCAGCGCTGGCTCAAGTCCGAGGCTCTGAGGCTCACCGAAGAAGTGCTCCGGACACGATGGCGGCTTCTCGGCAGCGCCGGCGGGTCGGTGCCGCGGCCGTTCCTGGTGGTCGTGATCTTCTGGCTGGCGATGACCTTCGGGAGCTTCGGCCTCAGCGCCCCGCGGAACGCCACGGTGGTGACCGTCCTGGGCATCTCGGCGCTCTCGGTCGCGGCAGCGGTATTCCTGATTCTCGAACTGGACGGCCCGTTGGACGGGGTGATCAAGATCTCGAGCGGCCCCATGCGCCACGCGCTGGCCAACCTTGGTCAGTAACGCGAAAGGATCCACTCGTCACCCGCGAGATCAGAGACGGACGCTATGAGACGCGCATCGTGACGGCGCTGCACTCTCGATGCGCGAGGCGCATTTGACGCCAAACCTCCAAGACCGATAGTGTCCTGAACACAACCAAAGAAGGCACATCTCTGACATGCACTGGCTGGATTGGACTGTCCTCGTCTCGTTCATGACGTGGATCGTCTACGACGGGCTCCGCCGCACCAAGGACAGCACGGAACTCGAAGGCTACTTCCTCGCGAAGCGAAGCATCCCGTGGTGGGCGGCTGGCCTGTCCGTCATGGCGACCCAGCTCAGTGCCATCACGATGATCGGCACGACAGGGCAGGGTTACACGGACGGGATCCGCTTCATCCAGTTCTACTTCGGACTGCCGCTCGCGATGATCATCCTGTCGGCGACGGTGGTGCCGTTCTTCTACAACTCCGGCGTTTACACCGCGTACGAGTACCTGGAAAAACGGTTCGATGCGAAGACGCGGAGCCTCACGAGCGCCCTGTTCCTTCTGTCGCGCGGGATGTCGTGCGGCGCCGTCGTTGCCGCGCCGGCGGTCGTGATGTCCCTGATTCTCGATCTCAGCGTGACGACGACGTCGTTGCTGATTGCGCTGCCGGCCGTGGCATACACGATGTTTGGGGGCGTGCAGGCGGTGACATGGACCGACGTCAAGATCATGGTCCTCATCGTGTTCGGTCTCTTCGCCGTGATCGCGGCAGCCATCCTGGGATACCCGGCCGGCATCGGGATTGGGGACGGCCTGACGGTGGCGGGCGCCATCGGCCGGCTCCGTGCGTTCGATTTCAGCCTCGATCTCACAAATCAATACACGTTCTGGTCGGGCACGATCGCAGCGCTGTTCTTGTTCTGCTCGTACTTCGGCACGGACCAGAGCCAGGTGCAGCGGTATCTCACGGCCAAGTCGCTTCACGAGGCGCGACACTCGCTCTTCATGAGCGCCTACTGGAAGATTCCGCTGCAGATGGTGGTCCTGCTGCTTGGCGTGTTTGTCTTCACGTTCGACGTGTTCAACGCGCCCCCGCTGATCTTCAGCAGCAAGGCCGAGCAGCGGCTCCGGCAAGACGCGCCTGCGATGTATGCGAGCCTCGAGCAGGAGCACGCCGTCGCGTGGGCGGCCCGCCGCGAGGCTGCTACCGAGCTCGTGAAAGCGGAGGATGCGCCAGACGTCTCGAGCGTCGACGCCGCCAGGGCCGAATTGCGCGAACGTGAGCGAGCCATGGAGGATGTTCGGACGCGGGCCCGCGAGCTGGTGCGAAAGACGACTGGCGACGCGTCGTTCAATGACGTGAACTACATCATTCCGTCGTTCATCCTTCGAGAGTTGCCGGTCGGGCTCGTCGGCCTGCTCATCCTCGCCATCCTGCTTGCGGCGACAGATACGATTGCCGGCGAGCTCAACTCGCTGTCCACCGCGACCGTGATTGACTTCTACCGTCGATGGGTCCGGCCGGTCGCCACCGATGCGCACTACCTGACCGTGTCAAAGATCGCGACCGGGCTGTGGGGCCTGTTTGCCTGCGGGGTGGCGGTGTGGGCGGCCGAACTCGGCTCGTTGATCGAGGTCGTCAACAGGTTTGGGTCGTTCTTTTACGGCTCGGTGCTCGGCGTATTCCTGCTGGCAATTGGCGTTCGTCGAGCCAACGGTCACGGGGCGTTCGCAGGTCTCATTGCCGGCATGGCGAGTGTCGCCTGGGTTGCCGCCTTCACGCCGATCGCGTTTCTCTGGCACAACGTCGTTGGCGCGGTCATCGTCGTCATCGTCGGCTTCCTGGTGAGCCTCGTCGCGCGGCGCACGGGGACGGCCTAGGCCGACTCGATGGGGCAATCGGCCCCCGAATATATTGGCAAGCACTTACTCCAAGTGTGGCGCACGATGCGCCGAGGAAAGCGCCGTACAACGTGGATTACAACCACTGGCGATATTGCTGCGCTGTGACCTCCAAATCTGGCGAACGTAGGGTCGTCACCGTGCTGCGCTCACGTACTGTCCATCGGCCGCCTTCCTGAGACGGTTCGTGCGCACCATGTCGTCGAGCACGACCTCGCACGTCGTCGTGCGGAGGCCGAACAGCCGCGCGGCCTGCCGGAGGTGAAGGGTAAGACCCGGCATCTCCCTGTAAGTTCCCAAGATCATCGAAAGAAGGAGCCGCCGTTCCGGTTCCCCTTCAGCCGTGCCGCGAACCGCGTGGCGCCGGTCGTGCGTGTGCGGCGTTTCGACATGGCGGTGGTCGTCGGCGGCTGCGCTGTTCAGGCGAAAGCGCATGATCCCTCCTGTGTAAGTCCCAAAGGTGGCGTCAATGAACCGGCTGGTGTGTTCTGCCAAATCGGCAGCCAGCCCGTGTTCCAGGCGTTAGGTAACGATGCAAAGTCTTAACCGCGCGGATTGAAACGGGAGAGCTGGATGGCGCTCTCCACGTTTGCGCCTCGCATGAGGCCTGGCCGGGCACGTCGCTGTAGAAGAGCCATCGTGCCGTGTAGTTGGGCTCAAGGGCTGATTGCTCAATGCTGGACGCATGATTTCAATTGGCATCGCGCCTTCGCGCGGGGAAGGCATCGTTGAACTGCTTCGACGTCATTTTCTTCGAGCCACGACTTCCTGTGAAAGCGCGCGGATCTGCAACGCCCCGAGCATGTAGGCCGCCTGGTACAGGGGCGAGTACGATCCGATCAGCGAGCGGCGCACACCTCACCTTCGGCCGTGAAGCGCTCGTGGCCGACACGGTCGACCAGGAAGTCAACGCACTGCTGCGGCGTCCAGCGACCCAGGTGAAAGTTGAGCGAGAAGAGAATGCGTGCGGCGCGATGCGTGCGCCAGAACAGCATGCCGATACGATCCTCAGGGGAGCGTGGAAATGTCCCCGCGAAATGACGCACGTCGCATCCGAGGGTTGGACGGTTGGACGACTTTCTGGAAGGATGACGGTGAGGTACCGCAGACATGCGAATGAGATATGTCCAGGCTTCAGTCGTTGCTGTCCTCCTAGCGTGCTTCACAATCACCACGAATGGCGACCAGCAGAAGCCCCCCGCGCAACCGCCCGCCCGGCCGGGCGCACCGAATCCCGCAACACCTGGCGAGCGCACGCCGACACCGCCCGAGACGCCGGCGCATCCTGCGACGCCGCCACAGCCCGCGCCACAACAAACGGGGTCGGCGCCGGTGGTCCCGAACGCGTACGCATCAACCTATAAGCCGTTCCCATCGCGCACGACGGTCATTCGCAATGCGACGATCCTGACCGCTGCTGGACCGGCAATTGAACGAGGATCGATCCTCCTGCAGGAGGGCAAAATCGCCGCAGTAGGCCAAACGGTCAGTGCGCCTGCGGACGCTGTGGTGATCGAGGCGGATGGGAAATGGGTCACGCCCGGCATCATCGACACGCACTCGCATCTCGGCGTGTACGCGGCGCCCGGGATCGAGTCGTTGCGGGACGGCAACGAGGTGACGAGCCCGAACACTGCCGAAGTGTCCGCCGAGCACTCGTTGTGGCCGCAGGATCCCCAATTCGATCTGTCGCTCGCGGGCGGCGTGACCGCAATGCAGATCCTGCCGGGCTCGGCAAACTTGTTTGGCGGACGCGGCATTACCGTGAAGAACGTTCCGTCGCGCACGGCGGAAGGCATGAAGTTTCCTGGCGCTCCCTACAGCCTGAAGATGGCATGCGGCGAAAACCCCAAGCGCGTGTACGGCGCACGCAATACCGCGCCGCAGACGCGAATGGGCAACGTCGCCGGCTATCGCCGCGCGTGGCAGGCCGCTGCTGAATATCGCGACAGCCTGCGGCGTTGGAAAACCGCCGGCTCCGATCCCGAGAAACGTCCCGCGCGTAACCTGCAGCTCGAAACACTTGCTGGCGTACTCGACGGGGAGATTCTCGTGCACAACCACTGCTATCGCGCCGACGAGATGGCGACCATGATCAATGTCGCGAAGGAGTTCGGCTACAAGATCACGTCGTTCCATCATGCGGTCGAGGCCTACAAGGTTCGCGACCTGCTCGCGGACAACAACATCTGCGCGAGCATGTGGGCCGACTGGTGGGGATTCAAGCTGGAGGCGTACGACGGTGTTCGCGAGAACATCGCGCTCGTCGATCAGGCAAAGGGCTGCGCGATTGTGCATTCCGACGATGCGAGCGGCGAGCAGCGGCTGAACCAGGAAGCGGCCAAGGCGCTGCGCGCCGGCTGGGAGGCCGGCTTCCGGATCGAGCGGGCGGACGCCGTGAAATGGATCACGCTCAATCCGGCAAAGGCGCTTGGCATCGACAAGGTCACCGGCTCGCTCGAGCAGGGCAAGAACGCAGACGTCGTGATCTGGTCCGGCGATCCGTTCAGTGTCTACACCCATGCGGAACAGGTATTCATCGACGGCGCGCTGATGTACGACCGCACACATCCCGCGACAGAGCTGAACCGCGATTTCACGACCGGGCTGGTACCGCAGGGAGGTGTCCGATGAAGGTCACCCTTGCACTGCTTGTGTCACTGGGCCTGGGTGCATCGATCGCCGGACAGGCGCCACGCCCCGCGCCGCGTGAAGTGCAAAGGCGCCCGGCGCCGACTCCAGTCGCGCCCGGAGAGACGATCGCGATTACGAATGCCCGCGTGCTGCCGGTGTCGGGTCCTGGCATCGAGCGCGGGACGGTGGTGATTCGCGGAAATAAGATCGCCGCCGTTGGCGCCGGCGTTGCCGTGCCCGCCGGCGCGCGGGCCGTCGACGCGGCCGGGAAGATCGTCACGCCAGGGTTGATCGAGTCGGCAACGCAGATTGGAATCGTCGAGATCCAGTCCGGCGCGGAGGGGACCGACGATCAGGCGACCACTGACAAGGAACTGAGCGCTGCGTTCAACGTGGTGGATGGGTTCAACGGTGAATCAACCGTGATCCCGGTGACGCGCGTTGACGGCATTACGCGCGCCGTCGTCATGCCGTCGGGATCGGGCCACGTGCTTCTCGGCCAGGGCGCGATGTTCGATCTCACCGGCGCACAGGCACCAGCGAGTGTGGTCAAGGCGCCGGTCGCCGTGTTCGCAAATCTCGGGGAGGCGGGGGCCGCGGCCGCAGGCGGGTCGAGAGCATCGGCCATGCTTCGCCTGCGAGAGGCGCTGCAGGATGCGATTGACTTCGATCGCCACGGCGTGGCCTGGGCCAGTGCACAGCGGCGGCCGTACGCGCGGGGCCGCCTCGATCTCGAAGCGCTGAGGCCTGTCGTCCGCGGCGAGCTGCCGCTTGCGGTGAACGCGAACCGCGCGAGCGATCTACTGGCGGCGCTGCGGCTTGCGGAGGAGTTCAACCTGAAACTGATCCTGATGGGGGCCGTCGAAGGATGGCGCGTCGCCGACCAGCTCGTCGCGCGCAAAGTGCCGGTCGTAATCAAGCCACTCACGAACATCCCCAGCTTCGACGCACTCGGCGCGACACTCGAGAACGCGGCGCGCCTGTCGAAAGCCGGCGCGACGGTCGTGCTCTCCTCGTTTGACACCCACAACGCGCGCAACCTTCGGCAGGAGGCCGGGAATGCGATCGCGAACGGCCTCGATCGCGACGCGGCGCTTCGCGCGGTGACGCTCGAACCCGCGCGCGTGTGGGGCGTGGCCGACCGGCTTGGTTCGCTCGAAGCGGGCAAGGACGCCGACGTCGTCATCTGGTCCGGCGATCCGTTCGAACTGACGACGCGCGCCGAGCATGTGTTCATTGCCGGCCGCGAGGTGTCGGGCGATACGCGGCAGAAGCAGTTGTTCGAAAAATACAGAACGCTGCGATGAATGCCGGCGGCTGCGGTTCGCGGTCTCCGGTCTGCAGTTTGCTGTCTGCGGGTTGAAGACTGCAGACGGTGACGCTCAGAAGCTCCACATGACGCGAACGCCCGTGCGGAACACGGTATACCGATCGTTGGTGATGAAACCGCTCGTCAACCGGAACTCCGGTGCGACGGTGAGCTGACGCGTGGCCCGAACGAAGATCAGGAGTCCGCCGGAGAGACCGGTGCCGGCCATGCGGCGAGTCGAATCCTCGTCCGATACCTGACCGAGCTGAGCGGCCGGCACCAGGGGCGAAATGGATGTGATCGTCCGCACGACGCGGCTCGAATATGCACGCGACGACACGCCCGCAAGAAGCCCGACGTTGACACGGCCGGGATTACGGCTGCGCCACACGGCCTGGGCCGACCAGCCCGGGCCGGCTTTCTGCATTCGATCGAAACGCGCGTGAACGCCGTACAATTCGATCTCGTCGCGCGTGGGATTTCGGGTTGGCGGAAATGAGATCCAGAGTCCCTCGCCGGTGCCGGTGGTTGTCGTGCGAAAGCCGCGCTCGGCTTCGAGTTCCATGCTCCACGCGTCGGTGAGCCGAAATCCAACGAGGCCTCCGACCGATGGAACCGCGCCGCCCGGGATGTTGCCGCGTTCCCCCCCATCCGCGGCGGCTATTGCGGCGACGTAGACCCGCGACTGCGCGTGCGCGGTCGAAACCCCAGCGAGAAGAAGCAGGAATACGAAAAGGGCCGAGCGTACCATTTCGCGCCTCCACGAGCAGAAGGCGTGAGAACCCGTGAAATCAGCTCATCGTGAGGGTTGGGGACACGAACGTGTTGGAGGTCATCATGAAACGGTTGTTCACTGGATGTGCGGCGGTTGCATTTCTGATACTCGGGCAGGCGGCGAAGGCGCAGGACGTGCCAGCGGAATACAAGGAAGTTCTGAGCGCGCTGGGCAAGCAAGGTGATTTCAAGGCCAACGTGCTGAAGGTCAACATCCCTCGCAACGATCTGAACGTGACGGTCGCGAACGTCAAGACGCCAACGCCATTCGGGTTTGGCGGCTGGGTCGCGATGACGAAGGGCAGCGGCGACATGAACGTGCTGATGGGAGATCTGGTACTGACCCAGGATGAAGTGAATCCGGTCATGTCGGCGCTCCTCGACAATGGTCTCGAGGTGACCGCGCTGCACAATCATTTCTTCTGGGAAGAGCCGCGCATCTTTTACATGCACGTGCACGGCCATGGCACACCTGCGGATCTCGCACGCAAACTCAAGCCCGCTCTCGATCTGATTGGGAAGAATGCGCCACGGCCCACAAGCACGAGCGGCACGGCACCCGCCGGCGCCACGCTCGATACCGCGAAGATCGCGCAGATCGTGGGGACGCCGGGCGAGCAGACCGGTGACGTCTACAAGATCACAATCGGCCGTGATGACCTGAAGCTGACGGAGATGGGCGCATCAATCAACGCGCGCATGGGACTGAACACCTGGGCCGCCTTCGTCGGCACCAACGAGAACGCCGCGATTGCCGGCGACGTCGCGATGCTCGCCAACGAAGTCCCCCCGGTGTTAACGGCGCTTCGCAAGAATGGTCTCGATGTTGTCGCGATTCACCACCACATGACACAGACGGAACCGACAGTGTTCTTCCTCCACTACTGGGGCACGGGGCCGGCTGAAAAGCTTGCCGCGGGATTCAAGGCGGCGCTCGGCGAGCTCGGTAAGCCGAACGCGAGGCGGTAGCCGCTGACTGTAACCGCGAACCGCTGACTGTGAACCGCGAACCGCTGACTGTGAACCTTAACCGCAGGCTGCGAACCGCAGACGGCCAACGGCATGCAGTCAGACGTGCTGATACACGTCCCACCCTTGATAGGTGTCGAGAGCATCATGCACCGCCGCGCCAACGGTGGCGCACGTCGCGGCGACATGATGCTCGAATCCTCGCTCGCAGATCATCCGCAGGAGGCGCTGGAAGTCGCGTATTTCGATGACGCCGTAGCCGCCGAACGTATCGAGTTTGTCGTCCGTGAACCGCCCCTCGCCAACGTATGACGACATCTTGCCGTCCAGATCGTCGGTCGACACGCGGCAGTAGGTGAACGGCCCTGGCGCGACCCGCCCGACGATCGTACCGTATGTGTTTTCCTTGCCAACCGTCCCGGCGATGATCGCCTGGTAGTCCATCCGATGCTCACCGAAAAAGCTCTTCGGAAGGTTCGAGCAGTGGAACACGACCCCTTTGTTCGGGTCGTCACCGTAGTTGTTGTTCCAGTCGAGGAGCGCGGCTGGCTGGCGTGACGCCGCCTGCAGAACATACATGCCGAGCAGTCCGGCGATGTCGGTCTCGCACGCGCTCGGCAGCAGCGACTCGGACATCATGCTCATCAACGTGCAGGGCACGACGCCATAGAACTCTTCGAGCGCCGTCCAGCACTGGATGGCGGTTGCCGAGAGTTGCTTCTCCTGCATCCACCGATCGATCGCCACGCCCAGCTTCGCCATGCGCGTCAGGCTGAGTGTGGGGATGCCGCGAACGCCGGTGTACTCGCCAATCGCCGTGAGCTTCCCTTTGACGGCGGGTTCCGCATCTTCCATGCGCTTCACCCATCCGAGCACTTCCGACAGGTCCAGCGTCTCGACGGAGATCCCGGATCGTTCGAGTAGTTTCTCGCTGAAGCGGACGGTGTTGAAGGCCGCAGGTCTCGCGCCAATCGCGCCAATCCGCGCGCCTTTCAGAGCGCGGACGACGCGGCAGGTTGCGCCGAAGCGGCGGAGGTCCTCGCGGAAGGACGCGTGACGCGGGGGAACCGTATGCAGCGACGTCAGCGAGTAGCGGATTCCGTACTGGCGGAGATTGTTACAGACCGACATCTTGCCGCAGAAGCTGTCGCGGCGATGCTCGATCGTCATGCGGTCGCCTTCGTCGCTGAACGCATGCACAAGGACGGGGACGTCGAGCGCGGCCCAGCGCAGCGTATTGGCAACCGCGCGCTCGTCGCCAAAATTCGGCAGCGTCACGAGTACGCCGTCGATCACATCGCGACGCGACCGAAACAGGTCGGCGCAGGCCCGCGCGTCCGCGAGACTTTCGACAGCGCCGTGCGGCGTCGATTCGGCGTCGAGCGCCACGACGTTGAAGCCTTCCTCGCGCAGTGCGTCCAGGATCTCGAGCCGGCCAGTCGAGCAGAGGTGGGAGGGGAAGAAGCCGCGATTCCCCACGATGACGCCCAGCGTCGTCGGTCCTTTTGTCATGACGGCCTCCGCACTCTCGAGACAAGTATCAGCTCGGCGTGAGATCGTCCGCGCGGGGCTCGACGCGCCTGCCGGACGCCTGCGGGCAATTCACGTCGCAGGCCGGAAGCATATCGTGAACGTTACCGTAAGAAAACTGATATGCTCCCGCCGCCCGCCAGGGCGCACGGAGTCGTCTGAGCGTTCAAGGGATGACCATGAGCACCACGTTCAGCCGTCGCAGCTTTCTGTCAGGCCTCGGAAAATCCGGCGCGCTCCTCGCTGCCGGATCCTGGCTGCCAAGTCTCGGCTTCGCGCAGGTCAGTCGCGGCCCGGCGCGAGCGGTGATCGTCCAGTCGCGCACCCGATCGGAATTCGATCGCCGCCTGCTCGGGGCGTTCCTCGAGCATCTCGGGAGGGCGATCTACACGGGCGTCTACGAACCAGGTTCGCGTCTCGCGGACGCCAATGGATTCCGGACCGACGTCATCGCTGAAATCAAGCGACTCGGGGTGCCGGTGATGCGCTATCCCGGTGGCAACTTCGTGTCCGGTTACAACTGGCTCGACGGCGTCGGACCGAAGAAGCAACGGCCCGCCGTGCTGGAGCGCGCGTGGAACTCGCTCGAGACGAACCAGTTCGGGACGAACGAATTCATCGACTGGTGCAAGCTGGTGAGTACCGAGCCGCTGCTGGCATTCAACCTCGGGACCGGCACGCCGGAGATGGCAGTCGCGTACGTCGAGTACTGCAACGTCGACAAGGGAACGAAGTGGAGCGACCTGCGCCGATCGCACGGGTACGACACGGCGCACAACGTGCGCTACTGGTGCCTCGGCAACGAAATGGACGGCCCGTGGCAGATGGGTCACATGACGGCGCGGGAGTACGGCCGCAAGGCCCGCGACACGGCGCGCCAGATCCGGATTATCGACCGGGGCCTTCAGCTGATCGCGTGCGGCTCGAGCAACACCAACATGCCGACCTACCTCGTGTGGGATCGCGAGGTCCTCGAGGAATGCTACGACCAGGTAGATGGCATCTCCCTGCACAATTACTACGGAAACACGAAGGATCTGACAGGCACCAGCACCGCGCGCTACCTCGCGATGAACCTGGACATGGAACGGCAGATTCGCGAGATTGCCGCGGTCGCGGACTACGTCCAGGGCCTGCGAAAATCCCCCAAGCGCTTATGGCTCTCGTTCGACGAATGGAACGTCTGGTATCGCGCGCGCGGCGGAGCGTTCGCCGATGGCAAGCGAGCCTTTGCGCCGAAGCTGCTCGAAGAGGTCTACAACCTGGAGGACGCGCTGCTCGTAGGCGGATTCGTCAACACGCTACTGCGCCAGTCCGACCGCGTCCGCATCGGCTGCCTCGCGCAGATTCTCAATGTCATCGCGCCGCTGGTGACGAACGAGAC
>JBKOZS010000337.1:0-5065 GCA_046726015.1 Acidobacteriota bacterium | reverse complement strand
CGGATCGGGCGAAGCGTAATATGGCGTTGCTGATCGACTCGCAGGTCACTGTCCCAAGGCTCGAGCACGGCTTCTCATTGCGTCTTGTCCAGTGAGAAGGTCCGCCGCACGCCTTGTTCGAACATTCCTGCGGGAAGAAATCGACGCAAACGGGCGACGGACTTCGCTTGTTGCCCAATCAGATAGCGTAGTCGCGGCGCGCTGGTGGACATGATCTCGAGCACCGTATCGGCCACGACCTCCGGGCCGGGCGCCTTCTGTTCCGAAGCACGAATGGCATCGAGTGCGCGCTGCCGCCACGGGTCATACTCGGTCATCCGACGTGCTGCGACTTGCCGGTGGTTCATCATGGCGGTTTTGAGAAAGCCGGCCTCTGTCAGTGACACCTGAATATTGAAAGGCTTGACTTCGTGCCGTAACGCTTCCGTGTACCCTTCGAGGGCAAACTTGCTGGCGGAATAGATGCCCAGGAACGGACTTGCCGTCAGACCAGTGAGCGAGCTGACGTTGATGATGTGCCCGCGCTTCTGGTGACGCATGAGCGGCAGCACCGCGTTGACCATCCTGACGACCCCGAAGAAATTGGTCTCGAACTGAGCCATGGCTTCTTCCGATGAGAGCTCTTCCAATGCGCCGGCCAGCTCGTAACCCGCGTTGTTGATCGCGACATCAAGACGACCACTCCGATCCACAACCGCTTCGACGCACGCGCGCACCGAGTCATCGTTCCGTACATCCAGAGCCAGCATCTCGACCCCGGGAATACCGTCGGCGCTCGACGGATTCCGGCTTGTGCCGAAAACCGTAAAGCCGCGATGAGAAAGGAGTCGAGCGGTGGATTGGCCGACGCCAGATGATGCGCCCGTGATGAGCACCACACGCGGAGTAGCCATGTGCGATCTCCTGCGGCTGAAGCACCCTCGGTACGCGAGGGCCCCCAGCCAGAGCGTTGCTGCGACGACGGCCTGCAGTCGATTACTGCAGGCCGCTGACGCGATCTATCGCGTTACTTCTGCTGTGACGCCAGGTACGCTTCCGGCCCCAACTCCACGGCCTTCGGATCCATCCACAACACCTCCCAGTGATGGCCGTCGAGATCGTAGAAGCTCCTGGCGTACATGAAGCCGTGATCCTGCGCAGGCATCGCGTCCCGACCGCCGGCGTCGATCGCCTTCTTCACCAGCTCGTCTACCTCGTTCCGGCTTTCGCAGGTCAGGGCAATGAGCGCCTCGGTTTGGCGCGAGGTGTCGCACATCTCGCGCTTGGTGAATGTCTTGAAAAACGGCTCAGCGAGGAGCATGACGTAGCCTTGGTCGCTGACGACCATGCAGGCGGAGTTGTCGTCCGTGAACTTCGGGTTGTACTCGAAGCCGAGCGCCGAGAAGAAGGCTTTCGCGCGCGGCAGGTCGCGGACGGCTAGATTGACGAAAATCTTGCGGCCAGTGCTCTTGGACATATTGCGCTCCATCAGTCCGAATACGTGTGATTGGTTCGTCGTTGCTGATCGACCGGCTCGTGTGACGACTCGTCGAACGGGAATGGCTCGAATCGACACACTGAGCGCGATCAAGGCGTCACCGCCAATACCGGACTTCATCCTAATGAGCGACACTCGATAGCGTCTTGAACGAACTGGCTAAATCGGCGGCGGCGGAAGGGGAACTGCGACGCGCCTGAAGTTTGGCGGTCGAGAAGAACGTGCCGAAGCAGGAGCGGCGAGCTACCGCGACGCCGTCGAGAGTTCCTGAGTCGCGCGGTACAGGTCGACGGCGTTCTGCAACTGACATCCAGAACTCCCGGCGACGTCCCGGTGAGGGTCGCGGACTGGAGCGCGGCGTGGGCTGTCACGCCGCGCTTGCCCTTCACGATCGCATTTAACCGGTTCAGCGAGATCCCAGCTGCCGCGCGACCGCCGCCTGCCTCAGGTTCTTGGATGTCAGGAACTCCTCGAGCAGCACCTCGCCCTGATGCGTCGGCTCGCGATGAGTAGGAACGGACATCTGCCGTCCGTGAGGCCTGCGGTCGGTAGTAGTCGTCCGCCAATCCGCTGGCGGCGGTCTTATGGCCTGATCATCGTGACTGCGGATCCGGGGCCGCTCGGCGTGTGATTGGCCGTTGCGGAGTACGTGCTCGGCGGGGCCGATACTTTCGTGACCGTCAACGTCACCCGGGAGCTCAGGTAACTCAACGTTCCGGATTGCAACGTGCACTGACCGTTCGAGGCGGTGATACAGGACGCCGTCTTCGTGACCGCGCCGCTCCAGGCGGCCGTTATGGTGGCGCCAGCGATTGGTCCTTCGTCCGCGCCATGCGCGGCCACGGTGATCGCCGCGCTCCAGTAGTTCGTCGCTCCCGACGGGCTGCTCCATTTCTTCGTCGTCGGGGCGAGCAGCGCTCCGTGGACCACCGCCGTCCCGCCATCGCCCGCTGCAACGTTCCGCACGCGTTCGAACACAATGGGGTAGTCGGCGCCAACATTGGATCCGCCGGGCGCGGCGCCCTCCAGGATGCTGCCCGCGCGGACCGTGTAGTCCCCTGCAGCCGAGTTCACGAACTGATCTTCAAAGGGTGACGTGACCAGTGTCCCGGTCGGGTATCTCGACGCCGGCGCTCCGGCCAGGTAGTTGGACTCGAACACCGCCCCCGGAAAGTAGTGCGCGATGATGTCGTTCCCATACGCGAAAAACGCGCCGTTGACGCCGTACGATCCGTGCCGCGCGGCGTTTGCGATCATCTGGAAGCCGAAAACCTCGGCCGGATCCGTCGAACTCCCGCCGTACACATACACGGCGGTGCTGCCGTTCGAATCGAACGTGTTGTGCTCGAAGATGATGTCTCGCGGCCCTGCGCCTATTTGCAACAATCGAGGGCTTCCGCCCAGGCTCGTGTTCATCCCGGTAAAGATGTTGTGCACGAAGCGGATGTTGTTCGTCTGCCTGGTAGGGCGACCGTCGAAACCGAGCAGATTCACCCCCGCGGCGATGTTGCGAACGATGTTGTACTGGAATCGCACGTTCTCCACGACGCACCAGGTACAGGCCCCGTTCGAGTTGCGCGGTGTCAGCACGATGGCGAAGCCAGGTTGTCCTTCTTTCCAGTGATTCTCGAGAATGTTGTTCTCGACGACGACGTTCCGGGCGCTCTTCAGCTCGAAGAGGTTCTTCACATTCCACACGGTTCCCGGAGTGGTGGGGACCGATTGGGTAGTTCCTGCTGCGCCGGTATCCAGGAATTCTGTGGTCGTGACCAGCCAGAACAGCGACTGCGCGCCGCTGGCGCGGCCGTAGACGCGGTACCCCGTCGCCCCGCTCACCGCCCGCCAGCGAAGGCGAATCGCGCTCGCGCCGCTGCTCGCGGTGACCACGGCTTCGGCAGAGGCGGTTGACCGAATCGTCACCAGGGGCGTTTCGGTGCCACGCGCAATTCCCTCAGCGACGATGCGGTATGCATACGTGCCGGCGGGCAGCGATCCGCCGGCTTCCCGTGACGCTGTCGTCACGGTCGGAGTCCGGAGGATGGGATCGCGCCACGCCATGGGCCGCGAAACGTAATTGCCGCGAAACGTGATGCCGTCGGCGACGAGGTTGGCTATCGAGGGATCGGCGCCGCCGAACATGACGTTCTCGCCCGCAGCCTCGAGGTAGTTGTTCTTGATCGTGTAGGGCCCCGGACCGTTCCATCCGCCGATCGCCTGCGTATCCTGGCCCACACCCTTGCAGTCAGAGATGTGGGAGTCGCGAATGGTGACGGAAGCGGCATTGAGCGCGATCCCCCGCTTCTGACCGAACCACGGGTCACCGTGGATATAGAGGTGGCTGAGCACGATATGGTGCGGCACTTTGTCGAGGCTGTTCTGCAAAGTCGACCCGTCGCCGATCTGCACGATGTCGCCGTTGCCCTGGTAATTCGCGCCAAATTCCAGGTAGGCGATGTGCCAGTGATGCGCGCCCGGGGCCGTTCGCAGCGCCGCGTCGACCGCGCTCGGGGAACGCAGCCGCGCGAGCAGAGGCGCGTGTGCCGGCCGGATTCGCGTCCCGGTCGGGGGCAGCACCGTATCAGGCGCCGATGTGCGCAGCGTGATCCACTGGTCGCCTGTCTTGGCCGGCAGGACGAAGGTGCCGACGAATTCCGCCCCTTCCTCCAGCAGAATCGTGTCGCCGGGCCGCGCGGCATCGAGCGCGGCCTGCAGACGCCCGCCCTCCGCCACGAAGATCGTCGCGGCCTCCAGCGAGCTCAGCCGTACAGAGAACAATAGTGCCAGAAAAGCACATGTCCGCTGGCTTCGTCGTGACAAGTTGCCTCCCTTGTTGAGGTGGTTGGCGTGGCGAGAGAGTAGGCCTTGTTGAGGCAGAATTCCAGTAAAATTCCAGTAAAAGTGCAGGGACAGCTCAGCAATACGGGCGCCGTGAGTGCGCAGCTCGAGTGCGAGGCGAGCCCATTGGGACCATGGGCTCCTCTCCTCCGAGCCGGTCTTTCTACTTGTTCAGCTCCTTAATCCGGACGTTGCGATAGCGAACGAAGCGCCCACTCTTCACCGCCGTGCAACTGGAGAGCGAGGTACCCGTCGGACAACCAACAGTGTTTGGAATTCATATGGGCCGCGGCTTGATGCGCGTTTTCGGGAACCGGTAAGTTTCAATTGGCATCAACAGAGCAGACTTCCGCTCCGTCTCGATCGGTTGGATGCGTAGCGTTCTTACGGGGCCCTCCAGCCGCCCCGCCGTGGCGATCCACGGTGCAGCGTCGTTTAGCGCGGAGCAGGTTACGGGCGGCACCGTCGAATCGACTAAAAGTCGAGAACGTTCAACGTCCAGACTCCGCACGGCATCGGCGCGCAGATCGTCGCTTCAAGAATCAGCATCCGGTCCCAATCTGTGGGACCCTCCGGGTGATGACCGGACCTGTTCGGTGCTCGATCGTCGTTGACCGAATTCTGGCCAGAAGAGTGCGACTGCGACATGACCACCGGCTGTTTCGGCGAGACTCAAGGGCAAGAAAAGGGCAACGTGCGGGAAGAGGCGATCGCAGTCCGGCGAAAGTGATCGAAATTGTTACGGAATGGCTC
>JBKOZS010000336.1:0-15906 GCA_046726015.1 Acidobacteriota bacterium | reverse complement strand
CCTTTGGTGATTGCCGCTTCGCCGCGCTGTGCCGGAAACAGGACCTTCTCCGGGTGCGTGATCACGGTGTTTCCCTCACGACCTCTCGGGGAGACTTGTCGTGGCGCAGGCCAATCAGTCGCGGATGGCGGAGCTTCCCGTGTACTGTCCATTCGATGAACGCCACCTGCACGACAATCTCGGGACGCACCCAGTGCGCCCTCGCCTTGGGAAGGCCGGTCCCTTTCGTAAACGGAGGTGTGGCGACCTCCATCTTGTCGAGGCGCGAGCGAAGATCCAGCAGCAACTTCGTATCGAACCCCGTACCGAGCTTCCCGGCGAACACGAAATCGTTTCCCTCGAAGTAGCCCACCAGCAGCGCGCCGAGACCGAGGCGTCCTCCCTGTGGATCGGTGAACCCGCCGACGACGAGTTCCTGCGACTCCTCGCATTTCATCTTGAGCCAGTGCGGTGAGCGCCTGTGCTCGTACGGCGAGCCGCGCCGCTTTGCAATGACCCCTTCCCATCCTTCGCGGCGCGCACGCTCCCAGGGCTCGGGGTCATCGAGCGTCGTGACGCGGTGCAGCGGCGCACGGAGGGGCAGCGCGTCCATCAGCGCACGGCGCTCCTCCAGCGGCAGTTTCGTCACGTCGCGGCCGTCAATCCACATGATGTCGAAAACGTGGTACGCGAGCCGGTTTGCCGGCCAGGTGATCTCGCCATCGAGCACGAGGTCGTGCACGGGCAGCTTCGCGATGGCCTCGGCAATCGCCGGCGAGTGCTGCGGCAGCCTGTTGCGCGAGAGCAGGCGCACGTCCTGATCGTTCTTGAACGCGATCAGGCGGATGCCGTCGAACTTCCGTTCGAAAATCCACTCGGGACCGGTGAATCGCTCCTGGGTGAGCGTCGCCGCCATTGGCTCGACCCAGTCCGGGAACGACACCCTACTTCCTCGTGAACGTGAAGTCGCCTTTGCGATCGTCGATCGCAAACTTGCCCGCGAGCGTTTCCTGTTCGAGCTTTCCTTCAATGACATACGGAACGGTGGCGCCATTGTCAGGCCGCCTGGTCTCACCCTCGAGCCTGACCACACCAGTCTTCGGATCGAATGTTCCGGTCTTGATCGCGGCCCTGCTTTCACGCGTTGGACCGTCACGCCAGATGGCCGTGCCCGAGATCGCGTTGTTGGCCTCGAGCTTCAGCTCGAGAAAGGTCACGCCGTCCGATCCCCAGTTGCCGGTGATCGGGTCGGCGGTTGCGGCCGCTGACTGGCTGGATTTCCTGGGCGATGTCAGTGGCGCCAGCGATCGGGACGGGCCGATGCGACGCGCTTGAATCGTCTGGTGCTTGGCGACCCAGGTCTTACCGCCATCCGTCGATCGATCCGCGGACCACGAGAATTGATCCGGCCGGATGTCGTAGTACCGAATCTTCCAGAGCGACGGCTTACCGCTCACATAGCCAAAGGTCTGCTCGATGTGCATCTCCGATCCGACGCGGCGCCCGGTACCTTTGTCCTGCAATCCGCTACCCGCATCAAGCCCCACGAGTTCCCACTGATCGAGCACAGCGTTATAGTTCCGGAGCGTCGTCGTCACATAAAAGGTCTCGCCCTTATCGCCGACCACGCGGTATTCGTCGAGGATGTGCCCTTTCTCGAGGCGCACGGCGCTCCACGACCCGTAAAACGTCCCATACTCGCGGCTTTCCGCGGTGAACTCCCAGTCGCCGAGCAGGTAGTCGAAATCTCCCTGGTGTGCGTCGATCAACTTGCGAATCTCCTCGGCACTCCGCTTGGGGGTCGATTGAGCCGAAGCCCGGACGGATGCGAGCGGGACGAGCAGGGTTCCGACACACGCAACGACGATGGCGTAGCGCATAACAACCTCCCTCACTCACACTGAATAATCCACCCGAACGCGCGGAGGAAACACCGCGGTGCCCGCGAGCGTCACCTGTGAAAAGAACCGCCGAACAGTACATACACCAGAGATGCTCACAACGTCTCAGTAACAAAAGCCGTGGTCCTGCACCTCTATGGGCAATCGTTCCCGCAGCGCTGGTCGACCCGTCGTCACTCGCGACCATCCCGGGCGCCATTCACATACGAAGCGGCGGTATCGTGGCCGTGTACTCTACGTGATATCGCTTCGATCAGTGTTGCCGCGACATCGCGCATGCCGCGTTTCAGCGCCCAGTGCGCGGCCGTTCGGTCCGCCGTGTTCTTCACCGCCGGATCGGCGCCATGCTCGAGCAGTAAATCCACGATCTCGAGCGCCTTGCCCTCGTCGTCCGGCAGCCACCACAGCGGCGTCGTGCCGTCGCTGGTAACCTGGCGGGCGAGATCCGGATCGCGCTGCAGAATGTCTCGCACGCGATCCGTATATCCCCTGAACGCCAGCGTCCAGATGTTGCGGCTGTAGCGACTCAGGAAGTCAATCATTGCGGTGTGGTCGCCGTGAGATGCCCACCCGATTGGCGTGGCGTCGTAATTGGTCTCCCGCGGATCGACTTCCGCACCCCGCTCGATCAGCGCTCTCGCCGCGGCGAGCGCGTTGTGTGCCGCCGCATGATGGAGCGCGCGCGTGTTCGCCGCGTCGGCAATCTCCAGCGGCACACCAAGATCGAGCAGGAAGGCAATGACGTCGCCGCGATCGCGGCGCGCCGCTACGAACATGGCATCGGGCGACTTCAGAAATTCCGGATGACGCCGAGCCAGTTCCTCCGCGGCATCACGATCGAGCCGAAGGCACGCATCGATGAACTGTTCGCGCTCGTCGAGCACCGGCGCAGCTGGCGTGGCGCCATAGCGCACGAGCACATCGGCCATCTCGGTGAATCCCTCGCGCAGTGCGTCTTCATGCAGGGACCGTTTCGAGTGCCTGGGATCCCTCGCGGGAGCGGCGTTGGGGTTCGCGCCACGCGCGAGCAGCCACTCCGCGAGGCCGAGATCGCGCTTCTTCAGCGCAATCCACAGAAGAAATCGCGCTCCCGATCCGTAGCCACCCATGTCGAACATCGACCAGTCCGGGTCCTTCCACGCGGCGCCGCGCTCGGTGTTGATGGTGTGGGCATAGACCAGCTCGAGCCACCAGAGGACGTCACCACTGAAATGCGTGTTGTAGAGAACCTGGATGTCGAAGGGTTCGGCACCACGCTCGAGCAGGAGCTGGAACAGGGCGGCCGCATATGGCTGGCGCGGCGAATCCTGCTCTCCTTCGCAAGCCGCCCCGACGAGGGCGGTATACCGGGAGTCACCGGCCATGTAGAAGTCATTGGGATTCGCGCCGCGGTCGAGCAGCATGCGCGCAATCGCGAGCGCGTTGCCGATGGTCGGCTGGTGGGTGAACCGCGTATAGGTGAGATACAGGATTGGCGTCCACTTTCGCGGGCCACCGGCCTCGCGCGCGGCCTCCGGCCGCTCGGCAAGGATGCGCGTCACCTCCTCGATATCGCCACAGACGATCGCGGTGTAGATGCTGTCGCGGGCAATCTCCGGATGCTGCGCGAGGAGCCGCGAGGCCGCGCGATCGTGCATCCGGTGGTCTCCCTTGCCGTGGACGTGATGATCCCAGCAGGCGAATTCGAGGAACGTCGCAACGCGGTCCGCATGGGTGCGGCCGCCCGTGGGCTCCAGCGGCGTGCCGGTCGACGCTTCGCGCGCGACCGCGTCGATCATGGCTTTCCAGCTCTCGTAACCACGCTCGCGCGCAAGCGCGTGCTGGACGTCGCGCAGTTGCGGTTCGCCGGGCGCGGCGGGATACGCACGATCGAGCCGCGCGCGCGCCTCGCGATCGTTCGCACGAAGCGCCTTCAGCCAGCGCTTCGCAGCTTTCCTCAGGTTGTCGAGGGTGCTCATGAAACCTTCCTTCCGTTTGCTGCCTGCCGTCCGCTTACATCAGGCCGGAAGAAGGTTCGTGTTGCGGCGAACCAGGGTGGGTGGGAGAAAACTCCCTTGCCGCGGACAGGAGGCGCCCCACTGCGCTCTGAGCGCAGTCTTGAGCAAAGCGGTTTGAATTGTCAACGGTAGGCCGCGGCCTGGATGCTGAAGAGCTCCGAGTACTGTCCCCCTTTTTCTAGCAGCGCATCGTGCGTGCCCACCTCGACGAGGCGCGCGCCGTCGAGGACGACGATCAGGTCCGCCATGCGCACGGTAGAGAATCGATGCGAGACCAGGATCGTGATGCGTCCCGATGCATCAGATCCACGCGCGGCAGCGGCATATTGCTCGAACAGCGCGTGCTCGGTTTCGGCATCGAGCGCGGCGGTGGGCTCGTCGAGGATCAGGACCAGCGGCGCGTCCCGCATGAACCCGCGCGCGAGCGCAAGCTTCTGCCATTGTCCGAAGGACACGTCGACACCGCCCGGCCACGTCGGCCCCAGCTGCGTGTCGAGGCCGGACGCGAGCCGGTTGACGACGTCGCCCGCGCCCGCACGACTCACCGCGGCCAGAACGGCGGGCTCGTGGTCCATGCGCGGCACGTCGCCAAGGCCGACGGTGTGTCGCGCGCGAAACTCGAATCGGAAAAAGTCCTGGAACGCGCCCGCCAGCCGAGTGCGCCACTCCGCCGCCGGCATGCGCGCGAGCGGTGTGTCATCGATGAGGATACTTCCCGCCGACGGGTCGTACATCTTCGCCAGCAGCTTCACGAGCGTCGACTTCCCCGCTCCGTTCTCGCCGACGATGGCCACGACCGCCCCCTTGGGCAAGACGAGCGAGATGTCATCGAGCACGAGGCGCGACGTGCCCGGATAGGCGAACGAGACGTGCTCGAGGCGTATGCCTTCACGCAGGCGCGCCGGTACGTGCAGATCGGCGGTGGCCACGAATGAAGCGGCGTAGTCTTCGAGCCAGGCGAGCCGGCGGGAGCCGTCCATCCAGAAGCCCCGCAGGAATCCCACTTCGTACACCGTTGCGCTGATATACATCGACAGCCGCGACCCGGCCGCGAGCACGAGCAGCACGTCGCCGGCGGACGCCCGGATGCCAACGGTCACGAACACCACGGCGCCGACGAAGGCGAGGCCGAACACCGCCCACGCGAGCGTGTGCCAGAAGGCTGACCCGACGCGTGCCGACGACACCAGCGCATACCACTGCTCCCACGCCCGGCGACGCTCCGTGATCAGCCGATTCGCAATCCTCGTGATGCGCACGTCCTTGCCGGGCGCGACGGTCGTTGCGATCGTGAACAGGTGACGGGCGAGACGATTGGACTGCGCACCACGCTCCTCGGCCGCTCGCTCTACCGCCGGACGCCAGCTGGACGTGAGCACCGTCGGCAACGCAAAGACGGCGAGCAGCACGAGTGCGGGGTGAATCGATGCCAGCAACGCGATCGTCACACCGAGGCGCAGGAACCAGCCCAGCGTCGAAAACACCGACATGTACATGTGATCGAGCACGAAGACCTGATCGCGCAGCATCGCCACACGATCGAGGAGGTCTGGGCGTTCCTGGTGGGCAATCGTCGCGATCGATGCCTGGAGCCTGGCGACGTGCGATTCGAGCGCAATCGTCACTTTGTCGCGGAAGCGGCGCTGCACGCGAGTGCTGGCCGTGCGGAGGAACCACGTCGCCGTCGCGGACACGCCGAGACCAATCGCTGCGACCTGCACCAGGCCAGGCCGGTGCTGGAGCACGCCGTTGCCGAGCAGCATCAACCACAGTGCGAGCAGCGCATCGGGGAGCGCGGCCAGCTGCGACAGCAGCAACGCCGCGAGCATCAACCGTGGCTCGTGCTGATATCCGAGTTTGCAGAGGCGCCACATCGAGGACAGCGCCGGCGGCAGCGGATCGATCGGGCGCTGCGCTTCCCTGATGGCCGCTTCGCGCACGGAATCAGGCGAGGACGTCATAAGCCTTGCCCTCCTCGTCCTCCGCCGCCGTGAATCGCTGCGCTTGCATGTCGAACATCGTGCGATAGCGGCCACGCTGCGCCATCAGCTCGTCATGTGTGCCGAGCTCGACGACACGTCCATGCTCGAGCACGCAAATCCGATCCGCCTGGCGGACCGTCGAGAAACGATGTGAGATGAGAATCGTCGTGCACTTCCGCGTGGCCGACAGGATGCGATTGAAAATCTCCGCTTCGCCGCGCACGTCGAGCTGCGCGGTCGGTTCATCCAGCAACACGACGCCCGCGCCAAGCGAGACCGCCGCCAGCGCACGGGCGAGCGCGACCCGCTGCCATTGCCCGCCTGAGAGATCCGTCCCGCCCGTATAGCCACGGGCCAGCACGGTATCGAGATTCGCGAGGTTCGCGGCGCCTGCCGACTCCAGCGCGGCATGGACGACGGCATCGGGCGCGCCGGCGGGCGCAACGTTGTCGCGCAGCGGCAGCTCGAGGCGCAGGAAATCCTGGAACACGGCGGTGATTTGCGAACGCCACGATTCAAAGGTCATCTCGCGCAGATCGACGCCATCCGCTTCGATGGCGCCTGCCTGCGGGTCGTAAAAGCGACACAGAAGTTTTGCGAGCGTGGTCTTCCCCGCGCCGTTCTGCCCCACGATCGCAAGCGATGATCCGGCGGGAATCGTGAGATCGAAGCGATCGAGGACCGGGAGACCGCCTGGGTAGGCGAACGTCACATCACGAAAGCGAATCTCCTTTGCCGGCGGTCGGGCGCTCCGTGAACCCGACGGCAACGTCCCCGCCGATTGCATGGCGGGTTGGAGGCGAAGCACCGCGGCGACCGGCGCCGCGGATCCATCGAGCGCCCAATTCAGTCCGCCGAACGCGATCATCGACGTGCCGACTGCGCTCTGCGCATACACGACGACTTCGCCGAGAGTGATGGCGCCATTCACTACCGCGCTCGCAAGCGACCAGAAGACAATCACGTTCGCGGTTACGACGATCAACAGGCTCCAGATCACCGGTCGCTCGCGCAGCCGAGTGGCGGCGTACTGCAGATCCTGCAGGCGGGCGCGGCGGGCGGCGAACCGCTCGATCGTCCAGCCCGCCAGACCGAAGAGTCGCAGTTCTTTGCTGGCCGGTGGATCCACGGCCAGTCGATACGCGTAATCGGCGTCACGCCGCGCCGCGCGCACTTCTTCAGTGTTGCGATCCTGCCAGACGCCGCTTTCCCGCAGCAGCCAGTGCGTGGCCAGCCACGCGGCCAGGAGCAGCACGGACGCCCACCAGGCGTAGGCCGCGAGAACCACCGCGCATGCCAGCCCGCCAATCAGCTCGACGAAGCCGTCCGCGATGAAGTCCATCGAGATCGAGAGCGGCGGCCCGGTCATCCCGAGATCGAAGTCGCGCGCGACGGTCAGGTCGCTGGTCAGCGACGGATCCTCGAGGTGTCCAATGCCGGGCGGGCGCACGCACGTTTCCGTCAACCGGTCGTAGAGCCACGCCGCGGTGCGATCACCGAGGTTCGAGCTGATCACCTGGTGGACCGGGCCAAGCACCTGGAGCAGGACGAGCACGGTGCCGACGAGCGCGAGCGGACCGGTGAGACTGCCACCGCTCTGCGCCGCCCCCACGAGCATGCCCATCGCGACCGCGAACACCGCGGGCAGCACACCGCGAAGCAGGAGGATCGCCCACCAGCTCCATGCGAGGGGACGATCTGCCCGCGGCAGCACCGCGAAGAACGTCCATTCGTTCCGTTCGACGAGACGCCGGACCAACCTCATCCTCACCTCTTCGCCGCGCTAGAAGAATACGGCACGACCCGGCTGTCCCCTTTATTTGCGAAAAAAGGGGGCTGTCCCCTTTTTTGTTGCACGCGCGCGCAGGCGCGTCCCACAAGTGAACGCTCACACTCGGCCGATCCGTCGTGCCCGCGCAGTAATCGCTGCGGGCACATGGAGATCCGCGGATCGCGCATGACGGCACGTCACATGCTCCGCACCGCCCGTCGCCGAGGAGCATGGCCATGCAGACACTGTGGCAGGACCTGGCGCTTGCCGCCCGGCTGTTCCGCAAGAGCCCGGGCTTCACCATACCGGCAATCCTGACGCTCGCGCTCGGCATTGGCGCGAACGCGACGGTCTTCAGCCTCGCAGATGCGTTCCTGTTCCGGACGCTGCCGGTGGCGGATGCCGATCGGATCGTCCATGGCTACCAGCAGCGGCCGCAGGCGGCGGTCGCCCGGAATTTTCCACTCTCATACGCCGACTACCTCGATTATCGCGCCAGCGCGCGCAGCTTCGAATCGCTGGCGGCGCATTATTCGACTGCGCCGCTGCACGTGCTGTTCGATGGCGAGCCCGCGTCCCTCAACGGCGCCGTCGTCACGGCGAGCTATTTCGACGTGCTGAAGCTCCAGCCGTCAGCGGGCCGGTTCTTCACACCCGAGGAAGATCGCGTGCCCGACCGTGATGCGGTGGCGGTCATCAGCGACGCCCTGTGGAACCGCCAGTACTCGCGCGATCGGTCCGCGCTCGGCAGAGCAATCGACGTGAACGGGCGCTCATTTACCATCATTGGTGTGGCGCCACGCGGCTTTAGCGGCGTTCATCCGGGCTTCAGCCAGACGGACATCTGGATTCCAACGGCGATGTTCCGCCTCGGATACCGGTACTGCGACGCGTTCGATCGAGGGTGCACGATCGTGGACCTGCTGGGCAGGCTTCGCGAGGGCACGAGCATTCGCGACGCGCAGGCCGAGATCGATACCATCGCCCGTCAGCTCGCGCTCACGTATCCCGCCACGAACAAGGACCTCGGCGTCATCCTTTTCCCGGCGCGCGGACGCGGAACCGGCGCGGCGCCCGAGGAACGGCGACAGATTCAGATCTTCACGGCCGGCGTCGGCCTCGTGCTCCTGATCGCGTGCGCGAACATCGCGGGACTGCTGCTCGCTCGCGCGACCGGCCGTCGGCGGGAGATCGCGATCCGCCTGGCACTTGGCGCCGGACGAGGACGGCTGGTCCGGCAGCTCCTGACGGAATCGCTTCTGCTCGCAATCGGCGGAGGGGCCGTCGGTCTGCTCGTCGCGTTCTGGGGCAACGACGTCCTCGGATCGCTGTATGGGCACGACAACGCCGGTCGCCCGCTCGACTTTCGTCTTGCCCTGAGCGGAAGCGTGATTGCCGCCACCGTCGTGACGACTGCGTGCGCTGCAATGCTGTTCGGGTTGTTCCCATCGCTCCAGGCGAGCCGGGCGGATGTCGTGTCGGTGCTGAAGGACGAGGGAGCGTCCGGCGGCGCGCGCCGCGCGACATTGCGCCAGCTGCTCGTGACGGGCCAGCTTGCGTTGTCGGTGATGTTGCTGATCGGCACAGGGTTGCTGATTCAGAGCGTCCGTCACTTGTACGAAGGCCCGGGATTCAGTCCCGATCACGTCGTACTGCTACGCCTCAGGCCGAGCCTCGTCGATTACCCCCTCGCCCGTGCGCACGCGTATCAACGCGAGGTCGTGCGACGTCTCGAATCCACCCCAGGCATCGTGAGCGCAAGTCCAACGTCATTTCTCACGCTGCTCGGAGCGGGCATAAGGGTCCGCGTCTCGCTGAATGCGGGAGACGTGGCGTCGATCGATCGTGTCGAGGCCATCGGCGGTCACGTGGGCGCACGGTATTTCTCGACCATCGGCCTGCGGCTGATCGACGGCCGCGAGTTCACGGATCGCGACACTGTCGGCACGCCTCGCGTGGCCATCGTCAACGACGTGCTGGCGCGGGCGCTCTGGCCGAACGGGCGCGCGGTCGGCCGCACGATCCTGCTCAACAACGAGCCGCATACGATCGTTGGCCTCGTCCCGGATGCGCAGTATTACGCGCACGGTGAAGCACCGCGCGCCCAGGTGTTCTTCAACTACTGGCAGTCGGGCGCGGGAGACGCGTTCCTCAAGGATGCGCGGATGCACGTGCGAGTCGCCGGTGACGCGCGGGCGACGCTGCCGCTCATCCGGCGCGAGGTGGCGGCCGTCGATCGCCGGGTGCCGCTCAGCGAGGACTATCCGCTGAGCGATCGTGTCGCGTTCGCGTATCAGCCGGTCCGCGTGGCGCGAGCGGTCATTGCCAGCTTCGCAGTGCTGGCGGTTCTCCTCAGTGCGGTCGGGTTGTACGGCGTCCTCGCGGTCATCGTTCACCAGCGGAGCCGCGAAATTGGCGTTCGCGTGGCGCTCGGCGCGCGCCGCAGCCAGGTCCTTGCGCTCGTCGTTCGCGAGGCGCTCGTCATGACGGCCTGGGGGACGCTGATCGGCGTCCTCAGTGCATGGATCGCGAGCCGTTTCATTGCCAGCCTGCTGTACGGCGTACAGCAATCTGACGTGGAGACGTTCCTCCTCGCGCCTGTGATCGTCGTTGCCGTCGCCGCGGCGGCCAGCTTCATCCCCGCGCGACGTGCCGTGAACGTGTCGCCGATGACGGCACTTCGATATGAGTAGGGTGCCAATACACGTAAGGCGACAACCGCGTCCACGGCGAGAGACCGTGTTGATTGTCAACGGGTCTCCGTGAGTCAGTCGCCGCGGAAATAGCTCACCGGTAGCCGGCGGCCTGGAGCTCGAACAATTGCGCATACCGGCCGCCGGCGAGTAGCAGTTCGTCGTGCGTACCGAGTTCCGTGATGCGTCCGTCGGCGACGACCGCGATGCGGTCGGCGATGCGGACCGTCGAGAAGCGGTGCGAGATGACGATGCCGATGCGGCCGCGGAGGTTTTCTTTCAACTCGGCAAAGATGCCCGCCTCCGCTTCGGGATCGAGCGAGGAGGTGGGCTCGTCGAGAATCCAGATGTCCGCGTCGCGATACATGATCCGGGCGAGCGCCAGCCGCTGCCATTCGCCGCCGGATAGATCGTGTCCACCTTCGAACAGACGGCCGACTTTCGAGTCGAGCCCCTTCGGCATTTTCTTCAGGAGCCACTCGCTGCGCGCGTCGTGGAGTGCCTCCATGACACGTTCGTCGTTCACCTCGGTATACGGGCGTCCCATCACGACGTTCTCGCGAATCGTCAGCTCGTAGCTGGCGTAGTCCTGGAACAACACGCCGATCCGGTTGCGCAGCGTCTCGGGATCGAGATCTTTCACGTCGACGCCACCGACCCGCACGGATCCCTCCTCGGCATCGTAGAAGCGCAGGAGCAACTTGACCAAGGTGCTCTTTCCTGCGCCATTTTCGCCAACCAGCGCGATCAGTTCACCGGTCCTGATGTGCAGGCTCAGGCCGGCGACGGCTGGTTCGGTGCCGCCTGGATACCTGAACGTGACGTTGTCGAACACGACGTCATCGATGTGCCAGTTCGGCACCGGATGCGGCCGGGCGGGCGCCGGGACGAGCGGTTCGATCGATAGAAACGAGAAGTAGTCGTCGAGAAATGTCGTGTGCTGGTCGACCGCGACGAACGTACTCGAGATGTTGCCGAGCGTCGCCGCCACTGACGTAAACGCGCCAATGACGAGAACGACACCACCGGGGTTGATGGCGCCCGCCGCCCCCTGCACCGCGACAAAGAGATACGCGAGCGCGAGCGTCGTGCCGCTCACGAACCCGGTGAACAGCGACACCCGCGTGGCAGATCGATACATCTCCTCTCGCTGGCGGAACAGATCCTCGGACAGCTTCCGATGCCGGCCGAGCAGGTATTCGGCCAGCACGTAGGCACGTATTTCCTTGGTCGTGCGTGGCTGCGCGAGCAGGTCTCCCATGTATTCGCGCTCGCGTTCTTCGGGCGTCTCCTTGTAAAAGAACTCGTAGAGCCGTGACGTCATCCGGCGTTCGATGACCAGCGAGAGCACCGCGGCGAGGAGTGCGAGGATGACGAGCACGTAGTGCAGGCTGGCGAGCAGCGTGGCCATCAGCGCAATCGTGACGAGGTTTCCGGACAGGCCGAGGACCGACCACGTGAGATCGCCGGGCCTCCAGGACACATCGCGCTTCGCGCGCGCGAGGCGATCGTGCCAGTCGGAGTTGTCGAAGTGACCGATATCGACCTTCGCCGCCTGCTGCAGCAACCGCCGCTCGGCCTCGAGCTGAACGCGCCGGACGTACAGGTTGCGGCCGTAACCCATGTACGCGCCAATCGCACGCTGGACGCTCGTGACCAGCCACAAGCCAATCACGATTGGCAGCATGTCGCGCAATTGAAGCGAGTGGAGCCGCGCTTCCGCAATCCGGTTGACGAGCGCGGCTCCGAGATACACGCTCACCGGCGGCATAGCCGCACTCAGCATGCCCAGCAGCGAATAGCGGATCAGCGAACGTGGAGACGCCGCCCAGGCGAGCGCCATTCCGAGCCTGAGGTTTCTTCTGACCCGCGCGGCACGGCCGCGCGGCGTGAGGGGTTTCGCGTCCATCTACAACAACGTACGCGACACGAGCGGCTGGAACAAGATAGGATGCGCAGGCATAACCACGAAGCGGGTGAGACATGCAGACGAATCGCACGATGGTCCTCGCCACTGGCCTTCTCGTCACCCTGACCGCGCCGTCGGTGGGCGTCCGCCCCGAGCTCCGTCAAGCGGATCAGGTGAAAACCGCGAACGGCACCATCGAAGGCACAACCGAAGCGAGCGGCATTCACGTGTTCCGTGGAATCCCGTTTGCCGTGCCGCCTGTCGGAGAGCTGCGCTGGAAGGCCCCGCAGCCGGTCAAGGACTGGACGGGCGTTCGTGCGGCGAAGGAGTTCGGACCGCGCTGCATGCAGCGCCGCGTGTTCAACGACATGGTGTTCAGATCGAACGGCGTCAACGAAGACTGCCTCTACCTGAACGTGTGGACACCTGCCGCGTCCGAAACGGAGCGGCGTCCGGTGCTCGTCTATTTCTACGGTGGCGGGTTCATTGCCGGCGACGGGTCGGAGCCGCGTTACGACGGCGAGGCCATGGCCAGGAAGGGCATCGTCGCCCTGACGGTGAACTACCGGCTGAACGTATTTGGATTCTTTGCGCACCCTGAGCTGACGAAAGAGTCTGCGAACCACGCGTCCGGAAACCAGGGGCTGCTGGATCAGTCCGCGGCACTGCAGTGGGTGCAGAAGAACATCGCGGCATTCGGCGGCGACCCGAACAAGGTGACGATTGCCGGCGAATCGGCCGGCTCGGCATCGGTCAGCGCACAGATGGCTTCTCCGTTATCGAGAGGCCTGATCGCCGGCGCGATTGGCGAGAGCGGCGCGCTCATCAATCCAACGCTCGGACCCGTGCCGCTCGAAGAGGCCGAACAGACCGGCGTGAAATTCGGAACGGCAGTCGGGGCCACGTCGCTGTCTGCCCTGCGCGCGATGCCGGCGGATCAGCTCCTTGAAGCAACGGCCAAGCAGGGAATCCCGCGATTCGGGACGACCGTTGATGGCTATTTCCTGCCGAAGCGTCCGGCCGACATTTTTGCGGCGGGTGAACAGGCGCGCGTGCCGCTGCTCGTTGGATGGAACTCTGAAGAAAACAGCTACCGCAGCATTCTCGCGGGTGCCGAACCAACACCCGACAACTACGCGCAAGCGATCAGGAAACTCTACCCTGAGCGCGCCGACGAGGTGTTGAAGCTCTATCCCGGAAGCACCAGCGAAGAGATCATGCAGTCGGGCACGAGCCTCGCGAGCGATCGATTCATTGCGTACAGCACGTGGAAGTGGGCTGACCTGCACGGCAAGACCGGCGGCAAGCCCGTGTATCGTTACTTCTACACACGCCCGCGCCCCGCGATGACCGCGCCGACGGACGGCAGCGGCGCGCCTGCACAGAATCCGCCACAGCCGGCCCGTGGCGCGGCGCACTCCGCCGAGATCGAATACGCGATGGGCAATCTTGCGACGAACAAGGTCTACGCGTGGACGCCCGACGACCACAGGGTATCCGAGACCTTCCAGGCCTACTTTTCCAACTTCGTGAAAACGGGAGACCCGAACGGCCCGGGCGTGCCGTCGTGGTCTCCCGCAAACCGCGGCGATACCGTGTCGGTGATGCGCATCGATGTCGACACGCGCGCGGAACCGGAACAGCACCGGGATCGCTACCTGTTCCTCGATCAGTTGTTCAAACCAAAGAGCTGATCACCGGACTCGGGACTCGCGACTCGCGACTCCGTACTAATTGAGGGATCGCAGCACGTGGCTGAACACCCAGTCGGCCACGTGCTTGCCCTGATCGCGCGCCACTTTATCCGCAAACCGGAAATGGATGCCCTGATAGACGCGGACATCGACCACGTCCTTTGCGGCATCCGAGAATCTCGTGTAATCGCGGGTGATCGGGGTCTGGACGCCGTCAATGAGCACGGTCGCCGTGAGCGTAAAGTTCATCATGTCGCTTCGAAAGAACTGCTGAAGCGTTCTCACCAGCGCGCTTGTGAAGTTGTTCGCGCCCGACGTGTAGTCCGGATAGGGCGGCGTGTCGATGAAGGGCAGCCACGTCGGATCGCCGGCCGTTCGTGGATTGCCATCGTTGTTCCCCTCCCGAATCGCCGTGATTGGGCGCCAGAAGATGTAATGCGCCTTGGTGTTCCATGCGGTGATGACGGCGTCGGCAATCGCGATGTGCACCAGAGCGAACAGACGGGCCGTGTCACCCGGATTCAAATGTTGGGTAGCGGCCATGTTTCGTAGTGCAGGCTCCCAGAGCACGACAAAGTTCCCGGAAAACAGCCGCGCGAGCGCGGTCTGCTCCGGGGTTCGAGTGCTATTGACCCTCGCCCCGAGTGCCTTGACCTCGTTGTAGTCACGCGCGTATTCACCGCTCGTCAGGTGCGGCGGCCCCTGGTTGGCGAGAAACTGGTCGGACGACTTCAGCGTGAAAGGCCTCACCGTGCCAAGCCAGGGGGCAGCGAAGGGCGCGAACGCGGGCAGCGTTGGCCGCCACATGCCGGCAGCGTTGCCGCCGGGAATCGACACGGGAGGTGGGGGAAAACTTCCATCGCCGGCCCGCAGATCGATGATCGCCGTGGCGGCCTGCTGTCCGATGACGATTCCCGGATCCCCTGTGAGCTGCAGTCCCTGCAGGTACGCGTCGTAGAAGCTATCGAGGGCGGTCTTCTGCAAGGGAAATCTCGTCACGAGCACATCGTGCGCAGCGGTTGCAGCGGCCGCGACTGGCGAACCCGAAGCGCTCGGGATCAAACTGCCGAGAGGTGCGAATCGTTTCTCGATCGCCTGAATCGCGTCGTGCATCGCCGCGTGCACCATGGCAATGTCGAGCACCGCCGAGGGGCCCGGACGCGCGTCGGTGCCGGTTGCGGCCAAGACCGCCTGAACGGTCCGGATATTCCAGTCGGTCACCACATCGGCGCGGACTGGTGTCGCCACACAGATAAGACTCCACAGGATCGCGAGAGAGAAGGCTTGCCGAACTTTCATGGCGTCACACTTCCTTTCTACCGGAAAGACGAAAGTGCGTTTCCCGCCTGGGCTGAGTGGTTGAGGGGCTCCCAGCCTACTGCGAAAGAATCCGGCTCTCAAGACAGATCCGCGACATCAGCGCACGTGAACAGCGTTCTCATCGACGTTGCGCCTGCGTGTATCCGGGGTTGATAATCAGGCGCGTTATGAGTCTCATTCGACTGCTCCGGGGCAACGCCCAAGCCGAAGTCGATCTGAAGCGCACCTACGACGCCATCGTGATCGGATCGGGTGCCGCCGGCGGCATGGCGGCGCACGTGCTGACCTCGCAGGGCATGCAGGTGCTGATGCTCGAGGCCGGCAAGAAGCTCGATATCAACAAGGAGCTGAAGTCCACCGAGTGGCCGTACGACCACCCGCGACGCGGCAACATGCCGCCGGATGGCCACGCGCTCTCGCTCAACGAGTACACCATTCGGCAGCCGCCCTATGCCGCTGATTCCAAGTACCCGAAGGTGTATTCCTACGTCCAGGGCTGGAGCGGCTCCGACTACTCCAAGAACATCGTCGTCAACGAGAAAGAGCATCCGTACACCGGCACGAACTACGCCTGGGTGCGCGCACGATGCCTTGGCGGCAAGACCAACATCTGGGGACGCCTCGCGCTGCGGCTTTCCGACTACGACTTCAAGGCCAAGA
>JBKOZS010000335.1:0-19323 GCA_046726015.1 Acidobacteriota bacterium | reverse complement strand
CTGGCCGAATTCGCGCGAGCGATCAAGAGCGAATCGTGCCGCGCCACCTCGCTGGATCGCACCGCAATCGTCTTTCAGCGCCCGCTGCCGTACCTCTACCTCGCGCGCCAGGTCTTTTCCGACGCCCGCATTTCATATCAGGCGCTCGACTCGTTGCCGCTCGCAGCGGAACCGTTTGCTGCTGCCGTCGATCTGATGTTTGCGGCCCTGTCAGCGGACTTCAATCGTGGGTCGCTGCTCGAATTGTTGCGATCACCGCATTTTGCGTTTCAGCACGCCTCGCACGTCATGACCCGGCACGAGATTGCGGCACTCGATCGTTTTCTGGTTGACCGGAAGTATCTCGGCGGCGCCGTGCGCCTCGCGGAGTTGGCGGCAGAGGCGGCACACGACTCGCGATCGCGGTGTGCTTCGGCTCTTGCCGCGGCAGCGTCCGTGGCGGCGGCCCTGACAGATGCGGCAACCGCCTCGACCGCACCGGACCAGATCGCCGGCATTCTCGCGTTCATCAAGGAGCACGAGCAGCGGCCGCGCGCAACCGACGACTGGCACGCGCGTCACATGCGCGCGCGCGGCGCCGTGCTGGCCGCGCTCGAACTGTTGCGCGACGCGCATGCGGAGCACGACGCCGAGCGGCTCTCGATCGCCGAGCTCGCGGGCGCCGTGCGGCGCTGGATCGAGGGTCAGACGTTTTCTCCACGCACTGGCGGGTCCGGCCTCGTCCTGCTCGATGTCCGCGCCGCCGCGTACGCGGACCTCGACGAGATCCGGATTGTCGGCCTGAGCGAATCGGACTGGCCGGAGCGCGCGACACGCAGCATTTTCTACCCGCAGTCGCTGTTGTCGCAGCTCGGATGGCCGGCCGAACAGGATCGCGTCTCCGCGGGACGCGCGCAGTTCCAGGATCTGCTGCGCGTCCCGAAACGCCGGGTGTCGCTCTCGACGTTCACCCTCGAAGACGACGCGCTGGTCGCGCCGTCGCCGCTGCTCGACGATATTGACGCGGTGGGGCTGCCGATCGAGCAGGCGCCGCCGCGAACGCCGATGCGCGTGTTCGCCCACGAGGCGCTGACCATCGAGCCGGTGGCGTTCGATGCAATCGATGGGGCGCCACGCGAGTGGCTGGCGCTTCGGGCGGCGCGCACGTTTGATGAAGAGCGTTTCCGGGGTGCGGCCGGAGTCCGGGCGCCGGTGTCATACGCGGTCAGCCACCTCGAGCGATACGTTGATTGCCCGTTCCGCTACTTTGCCGCGTACGTGTTGCGGCTGCCCGAGGAGCGCGACGAGGAGTCGTGGATGACACCCCAGGAGCGCGGACAGTTCGTGCACGAGGTCTTCTGCGAGTTCTTCACCCAGTGGCAGGCGCGCGGCGGCGGCGCCCTCACCACCGCCAATCTCGGCGAAGCCGTCGAGATGTTCGGTCGAGTGGCGGAGACGCACCTCGAAACGCTCCCTGAAGGGGATCGCGCGCTGGAACGCACACTGCTGCTCGGATCCGCGGCGGCGCCCGGGCTGGCGGAGCGCGCGTTTGCGTTTGAAGTGGAGCAGGGGATGCCCGTTCTCGAACGGCTCCTCGAGTACGAGCTCGAGGACGTTTTCACATTTGCCGGGGCGAACGGTCCGCGCACCATCCAGCTGCGATCGAAGGCGGACCGCATCGACTTACTGCACGACGGGACGCTTCGCATCATCGACTACAAGCTCGGACGCGCGCCGAATCGCGACCGGGCGCTCCAGTTGCCCGTCTACGGCGCGTGCGCTCAGCAGGCGCTCAAAGGGCGGCACAACCGCGAGTGGTCCGTCTCGCGTGCCGGTTACGTGGCGTTTCGAGAGAAGCAAGCGTTCTCGTCGCTTGGAAGGAGCGAGGAAGACATCGCGTCTGCGCTGAAAAAGGGAGAGGCCAGAGTCGTCGCGGCCGTTGAAAGCATCGAGCGCGGCGAGTTCCCTGTCCGGCCCGACGAGCCATACCTCTGTAACTGGTGCGCGTACCCGACCGTGTGCCGGAAGGATTACGTTGGCGATGAGTGATCAGTTGTCGCTCTTCAGCATCGCCAGCGCCGAGCCGGACAGCGACGCAGACGCGCGGACGTTCGCGCAGGACCCGGCCAACAACGTCGTGCTCGAAGCGTCGGCGGGCACCGGCAAGACGACCGTGCTTGTCACGCGCTACGTGAACCTGCTGATGCGCGGCGTCGACCCCGCGAACATTCTGGCGATCACGTTCACCCGCAAGGCCGCCGCGGAAATGCGCGAGCGGATCCTGCGCGACCTGCGCCGCGCCGCCGAACTGAACACCTTCGATCGGGGGCGCTGGATCGCGTTGCGCGACCGCCTGGCCGACATCCAGATCAGCACCATCGACGCCTTCTGCCTGTCGCTCCTGCGCGAGTTTCCGCTTGAAGCGGACCTGGACCCGGGCTTCACGATGGCGGACGAAACGGAGGTGCCACGGCTGATCGATCAGGCGCTCGACAAGTCGCTCGCGATCTTCGTTGCGCTGGCCAGGCGTGAGCCCGATCTGGCGCTCGTGCTCGCACAGCTTGGCATGTCGCGCACGCGCGAAGGACTGGCGTCGCTGCTCGATCGGCGACTCGTCGCGTGGGACGTGCTGGACCGGTTCCTGTCGCGTGGTCCTGCGGATCTGACGGCCGATCTCATCTGCCGCCGCGCGGTGGACGGACTGATCGATCTGTTCCGGGGCGTCGCCGGCGGCGTCGAACGGTTCGTTGCCGAAGGGCCGCTCCAGCATGCGCGCTACCAGCTGCTCGCGCGGGATCTCCGCCGCCTCGAATCGTTCAAAGAGGCGGACAACGCGGCGGTGCGCGGGGTGATGGATCGCGTCTCGGCGCATTTTCTCAAAAACGACGGCAAGCGCCGGAGCGCGGAGCGGATCCATCCGTACACGAACGACGACTATCCGTCAGCCGACGCAGGGAAGCGCCATCGCGCCAGCGCTCTGCAGCTTTGCGAACCGATTGAGAATCTTGCGCGCGCGTTCAGCCGCGATCTCAACGCGGTGCTCGCCCGCGGCATTCGCCGGATGTTCTCGATCGCGCTCGCGCAGTACCGGATCGCGCTGAACGAACGATCGGTGCTCGACTTCGCAGACGTCCTCGAGCGCGCCGTCGACCTGCTCGGGCGCATGGACGAGTTCTCGCAGAGCCGCTACCGCCTCGAGGGACGTTACCACCACGTGCTCGTCGACGAGTTCCAGGATACCAGCCGCAAACAGTGGGAGCTGGTCTCGCTGCTCGTAAAGGCGTGGGGAGAGGGCATCGGGCTGGCCTCGAACCCATCCATCTTCATCGTCGGCGATCGCAAGCAGTCGATCTACCGGTTCCGCGACGCGGAGGTTGCCGTCCTGCAGGAGGCCGGCCGCTTCATCGAAGGGCTGCGCCCCGGGTCTAGCGGCCGACGATCGATCACGCGCAGCTTTCGCGCGGTCCCGGAGCTGCTGTCATTCGTCAACGAACTGTTTGCCGAGATGGGACGCGATGCGCGGCGTCCCGACGATTTCAAGTACGACGAGACGGATCGCTTCCCCGTCGAGCCGGTTCGAGATCCGCGTGGATCCTGCTCTGAGGCGGTCGAACGGGCGGTTCTTGGCATTGCCGTCGCTGAGGATCCGGTCGTCTGTGCATCGGCGGTTGCGGACGAAGTCACGCGCGTGCTGCGCGAGGAGACCGTGCGCGACAAGCAGACGGGCGTGGCACGCCAGGCAAAGCCCGGCGACATCGCGATTCTCTTCCGCTCGCGCACGAGTCATCGCGAGTTCGAAGCGGCACTCGAGGCGCGAGGGATTCCCACATACGTCTACAAGGGGTTGGGGTTCTTCGACGCGGACGAGATCAAGGACATGTCCGCGTTGATCCGCTACCTTGCGAATCCCTCGTCCGAACTGAGGGCCGCGGCATTCCTTCGCTCGCGGTTCGTGCGCCTCTCCGACGCGGCGCTTTCCGTGCTGGCGCCGCGGCTCGCCGCGGCCGTGATCGATCCCGTGCCGCCATCAACGCTCGGTGCGCTGCTCGAGGATGACCGGCGCGCGCTCGAGCACGCACGGGCGCACGTGCCGGGGTGGCTCGCACAGGTGGATCGCGTGCCGCCAGCGGATCTCATCGAATCGATCCTGCCGGATGTCGCGTACGCCTACGAGCTGCGCGGACCTCGCAGTCAGCAGGGGTGGGAGAACCTGAAGAAGATGCGCGCACTGGTGCGGCGTATCCAGAACCGCGGATACGCGACGCTGGCGCGCATTGCCGATCATCTCGACGCCCTCACGGCGGGAGACGAATCCAACGCGGTGCTCGAAGCGCTCGACGCGGTCAACCTGATGACCGTCCACGCCTCGAAGGGACTCGAGTATCCGGTCGTGTTTGTGGTGAACCTCGCGAAAGGCGCGAGCGGTCCGCCAAAGCCAGTGCGGGTGAGTGGCGACGATGTGTCGGTGGGCCCGTTCGTGTCGGCAACCGACGAAGAGGAAAAGGCACGCGAACGCGAGGAGACCAAGCGGCTGCTCTACGTCGCACTGACACGCGCCAGAGATCGCCTGTATCTCGCATCCGTGCTGAAGGACGCGCGCCTCGTCCCTGGACGAGGCAGCCTGGCGGAAGTGCTGCCGGAGTCGTTGAAAGCGCTGTTCGTCCGCGCATCGCGGCCGGCTGATTCGAGCGAACCGCTCGAGTGGACATCGGAGTCCCAGGGTCGAACCTTTCCATTCAGAAACGTCGTGCCTCGACCGGCGAGCGAGCACGGACTCGTGTCGGCGACCGCAGCGCAAGGCGATTACGTCGACAACTTCGCGCCAGTGACGGACTGTCGTGGTACGACGCGCGTGAGCGTCACGAACTCGCTCGACTCCGCCGAGCTCACACCGGCTGCAATCGTTCGCAGCGATCCTGAGGACGCCTTCGTCGGCAAGCTCGTTCACCGCCTGTTTCAGTTTGGCGATGCTCTGTCGCCGAAGGCACCGTTCGACGAGGTCGTCGCCTTCGCAGCCTCGCTCGTGGCGTCAGAAGATCGCGCGTCCGTCGCCGACGCGACATCGTTGCAGCGCCGCGCCGTGGAGGCCTGGCTCTCCATGAAGGATCAGCCGGAGGTTGCGGAAATTTTTCATAGCGGCGAGCGCCTTCACGAGGTGCCGTTCTCAATTGCGCAGACGGCACCATCGCGCCGGATTTTGCGCGGGACCATCGACTGCCTCATCCGGGGACGTGACGGTACGTTGACGGTGCTGGAATTCAAAAGCGGTCGCCCGCGGGGGAGCCACCAGGCGCAACTCGACATTTATGTCGACGCCGCGCACGCCTTGTTCCCAGATGCGGACGTCAAGGGAAAACTGATCTATCCAGCCGATACGGATTGTTGAATCGGAGCGTGACGAGTATCTACACGATCGGCCACTCGATCCATCCGGCGGAGCAGTTCCTGGCTCTCCTTCGGGCGCATGAAGTCCGCAAGGTCGCGGATATCAGGACCGTTCCGAAGTCGCGGCGCCATCCACAGTTCAACACTGAGACGCTGGACGCGTACCTGAATGTTCACGGTTTTGGCTACCGCCACTTTCCTGCGCTTGGCGGATTACGAAAGCCACGGCCACATTCGGTAAACACTGGTTGGCGTCACGCGAGTTTTCGTGGATACGCGGACCACATGCAGACCGCGGAATTTTCCGCAGGTGTCGACAGTCTGCTCTCCTTTAGTGACGGTGGGCGCACCACAGTGATGTGCGCGGAAGCGGTGTGGTGGCAATGTCACCGCCAGTTGTTGGCGGACGCACTTCTGGCGCGCGGTGTCCCGGTCTATCACATCCTCGGCCCAGGCGGTGCTAAGCCTCATCAACTGAGCGAGTTCGCGCGGGTCGCCGACGGCCGGGTCACGTACCCGGGCCTTCTGTAGCCTGCAGGGGTCAGTCTTCGGCGAAAGTCATCCTGCCGAACGGATTTCGCGCAAATGTTTGTATTTGATGGATTTCTCAAAAGGCGGGAACCGCGGATATCAATGGCATGTCTAACAAGATAGCTGGCGTCGAGATTGCAGGAGGCGTCAGCAGCGCCCAACCGCACAAGCGGAGGCGAGCGGGAGGTAACGGTATGGCAGTCCCATCGGGATCGCTCAGCAGCTCCGTCAGGCCGACAGGCACCATCTTCGAGCTTGAAGCGCTCGAAGGGCTGCCGTGCGGGTGTGTCGCGGCCGCCTACCGTGCCCGTCCCTGGGACGTCGCGGTCGTTTCGCTCGAAGCGAAGGGGCCCCATTGCATCCTGGCGGGGCATGCCTCCGGGCAGATTCTGCGGCTTGGTGATCCCGCGGAATTCGACGAGGAGGAGGACGGCGAATAGCGCACGTTAGCGCGTGCTGCGCTGTTCCGCCCATTTTCTCGCCCGCTCTTCCGCTTCTTCTCGCGTCGGCGCTACCAGAACAACTGCATTTTCAGGTTTTCCGTTCGAATTGGCGACCCAGGCCACCCAGTGGGGGCCGTGGGCTTCGCTGCGAATGACCGGCGTGTCGGATGCGCGCGTATTCAATGCTGATCCTCCGAAGATCTTGATTGCGTATGTCTAAGCCATTCCGTACAATCCGAAGGTTTGATTGGCCACCACGGCCGTGAGGAGTGCGTTTAGATGGCGTTGACCTGTCCGAGCTGCGGGAACGACCGGAATTTTCTGGTCAAGACCCTGCAGATGCACGTTGTCCGGTTGGATAACGCGCGAGTGGAAGTGAATGAGGAAGGCCGCCCCGCGGTCATCGAGGTCCTATGCGACGAGTGCGAGACCGCGCTGAACTTCGAGGATTTCGATGCGGCGCTGCGCAAGGAAATGCTGGTGACGCTCGGCGCGCGCTGACCTCCCAGGTCGTCCGTCTACGTCCTCAGGCATTCGTTTGCTTTATTCTTCCGCGTTCTCGGCTTCTTCCCAGTAATCACATTCGGGGCAGATCCACTCGCGAACCTGTCGCGTGGTGGTCTGCCCGCTTCCTGGCACGTGTTCGGATCGGTCGCGTGTCACCAGCCGCATCATCTCCCCGCACATCGGGCATTCTTTCATAGCGCTCAAACTACCATTGACTTGGCGGGATCGGTGCGGCATCGTTGCTGCAGCACGGTTACTGGCCATGCGGGATTATTACGACGTCCTCGGCGTTTCGCCGGATGCCGGCGCGGATGAAATCAAGCGCGCTCACCGGCAGCTGACCCGCCGCTATCACCCGGACATTTCGGGTGAAAGAGAGGTTGCGGGCTGCGTCGTGGACTGCCTGGCCGACGAAGTCGCCATCGACTTCCCCTCCGTCAGCACGGTGCTCGATCGCATGCGCCACGCCTTTTTTGGCGACCGCCACTCGTCGCGCAGGGTGCCTGACGTCCTGGTCACGCCGCAGGAGGCGTTCTGGGGCGCGGTCATCCCGATTGCGCTGCCGATCCACCGGACCTGCACGCACTGCGGAGGACGCGGCGAAGTGTGGAACGACTGGTGCGCCGTGTGCGGTGGGTGCGGCGATCTTCCCGCGCGTCACCAGATCCGGCTGCGAGTCCCCGCCGGCGTGCACGACGGTGCGCGCGTGCGCTTCAGGGTGGCGGGCGCCGGCATTCCCGCAACCATCGTTGAAGCGCGGATCGTCGTTCGATAGATTCGATAGATCAGTCCTGAGTCCGTAGTCGCGAGTCCTCAGTCATGAGTCCGTGGTACGCTGTGATCTGCGACCTCCAGGACTTGGCACTGACGATTACGGACTAACGACTCGATGCGCTCTCACATCAAGCTGCTCGGGATGCTTCAGCTGGCCTGGGGGGCAATGGGCCTGCTGCTGGGCGGGTCGCTGCTGCTGCTTGCAGTTGGTGCCGGCGCAATCGCGCGCACCTCGCCGGGCGATCCGTGGACGGCCGTGTTTACGGCTGCGCTGTTCATGGTGTTTGCGGCGGCGCTGGGCGCCAGCGGGTGGGCAAATGCCTGGGCCGGCCGTGGCGTCCAACAGTACCGCGCATCTGCACGCATCGTCACGCTGGTGCTTGCCGTGCTGAACCTGTTCGTGTTGCCGTTCGGCAGCGCGCTCGCGATTTACGCCTTCTGGGTCCTGCTGCATAACGACGTGCGCTCGCTCTTTGAAGGGCGTCCCGCTGCATGAAGGTCATGTCCCCGCGTCACACCGAGAAAACGTCAATACTGGGCCTCGATGCGAACGTGGTGGCGGCTTTGAGCTATTTCCTGGGGTTCGTGACGGGCGCCGTGTTCCTGGTTCTGGAAAAGAAGGACCGCTACGTCCGGTTTCACGCGATGCAGTCTGCGCTCGCATTCGGCGCGATTACGTTGTGTTGGCTGCTGCTAAGTGCCGTCCCTATTCTGGGTGTCGTATTTGGAGTGTTTGTTATCATGCCGGGCTCTGCCATCCTCTGGCTCGTGATGATGTTCAAGGCCTACCAGGGAGAGGAATTCAAGCTGCCGATCGTCGGTCAAATCGCCGCTGAACGAAGCTAGACGCGGACGACGATTTCGTAATTTGGTTACATTTTGGTGATCCCGTGATTTCTGAAAATGCGGTCCTCGATGCGCTACGGGCGGTGAAGGACCCCGACCTGAACCGCGACATCGTTTCCCTGAAATTCATCAAGAACCTTCGAATCGACGGGGGCGCCGTCGCCTTCACCATCGAGCTGACGACGCATGCGTGCCCGGTGAAGGACCAGATGCGCGACCAGGCGCGCGACATCGTGTCGCGCTTGCCCGGAGTGACGTCCGTGGACGTCACGATGACGGCGCAGGTCCGGCAGAATCTCGGCCCCGACTGGAACAAGCAGCCGGTGCCGGGTGTTCGCAACATTATCGCGGTTGGCGCCGGCAAGGGAGGCGTAGGCAAGACGACGGTGTCGGTCAACCTTGCCATCGCTCTGAGCCAGGCGGGGAGCCGCGTCGCGATGATCGACGGCGACGTGTACGGGCCGAATGTGCCGATCATGCTCGGCATCAGCACGCAGCTCACGACTGACGGTCAGAAGATCGTCCCCGCGGAGCAGTACGGCATCCAGCTCGTGTCGATGGGGTTTCTCACCGGCAGCGACGCGCCTGTCATCTGGCGCGGGCCGATGCTGCACGGCGTCATTCAGCAGTTCTTCCGTGAAGTCGCCTGGAAGAATATCGATTACCTGATCGTCGACATGCCGCCGGGCACCGGCGATATCGCGCTCAGCCTGAGCCAGAGCGTGCCGGTGGCCGGCGCCGTCGTGGTCACGACGCCACAGACGGTGTCGCTCGCGGACACGCGCCGCGCGATCAAGATGTACGAGAAGCTGAACGTGCCGCCGCTGGGTCTCGTCGAGAACATGAGTCATTTCGTCTGTCCGACGTGTCAGACCGAGAGCGACATCTTCGGTAAAGGCGGGGGCCAGACGCTGGCGACGGAGATGGGCGTCCCGTTTCTCGGCAGCGTGCCGATTTACGAACCGATCCGTATTGGCGGCGACACTGGTGTGCCCATCGTCGTGGGCGAACCGAAGTCGCCGGCCGCCGCGGCCTTCCGCGCGGCCGCCGCGCAACTTGCCGCGCAGCTCTCCATCGCGAGCTTCAAGCAGAAGACACCGATACCACTGCTGCCTGTGAGGTGAGGGCTCAGGGCTCGAGGCTCAGGGCACGCGGCGGACCTGAAGGTCCGCCCTACAGATGAGGGCGTAGGCGGCGTCTTTAGCCGAGGCGTCATAAGGCATGAGCCGTTTCATCAAGATTGCCGATATGATTCAGACGTGATCCCGTCCGCATGCCTGTTGCGAACGACTGCGGTCTGTCTGCTCGGCGGTTCGGTGCTTGCCGCGCAGCAGCCTGGGGCGACACGCACCGTCCGTTCTGAAGTCCGCGCGAATCACGGCGTCGTTGCCGCTGGCCGTACGTTTACCGTTGATGCCGGCGCGCGAGTGCTTGCCGCCGGCGGTAACGCGATTGACGCCGGCGTTGCGGCGATACTGGCGGCGGCGGTCGTGGAAATCTCTCATTTCGGCCTGGGCGGCGAAGCGCCCATCATCATCTACTCGGCGCGCGATCGAAAGGTCATCGTCATCAACGGTCAGGGATCGGCGCCGCGCGCCGCCACGCCGCAATTGTTCAGCGGGAAAGATGCCATCCCGGGCAACGGGCCGCTGGGTGCGACGATCCCGGCGGTCGTCGACTCCGTGTCGATCGCGCTCGCGCACTACGGAACGAAGTCGCTGTCGGACGTGCTCGCTCCCGCGATCGAGCTGGCCGACGGCTTTCCGATGTACGAGTTCCTGCACCACTATCTCGAGACCGAGCGTGCGACAACCGAGGCCTATGCCTGGTCGAAGAGCACGTACTATCCGGATGGCCGTATCACGCCAACCGGCGAGATGTTCCGCCAGCCCAACCTCGCGGCAACATTGCGCGCGATCGTGGCCGGGGAGAAGGACGCGCTGGCGCGAGGCGCCAGTCGCGAGGCCGCGATCCAGGCCGGGCGTGATGTCTTTTACAGGGGACCGATCGCCCGAGAAATGACCGCTGCCGTTCGCGAAGCGGGCGGCGTCATGATGGAAGAAGATCTGGCCGCGTATCACGGGCGCGTCGAAGAACCGGCGTCCGTGCCGTATCGCGGCTACACCGTTTTCAAGGCGGGCTTCTGGAACCAGGGCCCCGTCCTGCTGCAGACGCTTCGGATCCTCGACGGCTTCGACCTGCGGGCGATGGGACTGGGTTCGGCAGATGCGCTGCATACCACGGTCGAAGCCATCAAGCTCGCGTATGCAGATCGCGATCGTTATTATGGCGATCCCGATTTCGCGCGCGTGCCCGGAAAGATGCTGCTGTCCGAACCGTACGCGCGGATGCGCCGGCCGCTGATCGATCCGCGTCATGCGAGCCTGGAACAACGGCCTGGCGATCCGGTTCGTGGCACCGCGGAACTGCCGGTCTCGCACACGACGCCGGCACGCGCGCCGTCACGAACGCCGCTCGAGACGAAGGAACCAGGCGACACCACGTCGGTGCAGGTCGCTGACGCGGAGGGAAACCTGTTCTCCGCCACGCCAAGCTCCGGATGGTTGCTGGGCGGCGCGTTCGTCGCCGGTCGCACCGGTGTGCCGATGAGCAACCGGATGCAGGCGTTCACCCTCGATCCGGCGAGCCCGAACGTGCTGGCCGGTGGAAAACGCCCGCGGACGACGCTGACGCCGACAATCGTGTTGAAGGATGGTCAGCCCTTCCTTGCGATCGGGACACCGGGCGGTGACAGCCAGGACCAGCAGATCCTGCTCGTGCTGCTGAACATCATTGATTTCGGCCTTGATGTCCAGGCAGCGATCGAGGCACCGCGGGTCAACTCACTCCATCCCGTGAGCTCGTTCGACGATCATCGCGCGATGCCAGGCGTCCTCGAAGCAGAGGCGACGTTATCGCCCGAGACCCTCGCCGAGCTGACCGCGCGTGGACACGTGCTGCGGATGCGCCCGGCAAACGGGATCTCGACCGGCGTCGTGGCGGCCGGAATCGAGCCAGCCACCAAGCGTCTCCGCGGCGGCGCGGACCTGCGGCGCGAGCGCGCACTGGTGGCATGGTGAACATACCTTTCACGAAGCACACGCTCGCAAACGGCCTCGACGTGCTCGTTCACGAGGATCACGGCGTCCCGATTGTCGCGGTGAACGTCTGGTATCACGTGGGATCGAAGAACGAGGTGCCGGGGCGCACGGGCTTCGCGCATCTCTTCGAACACCTGATGTTCGAAGGGTCGCAGCACTACGACAAAGGGTACTTTCATCCGCTGCAGGAAGCGGGAGCAGCCTTGAATGGATCCACGAACGCCGATCGCACGAACTACTGGGAGGTCGTGCCGACCAATGCGCTCGAGCTCGCGCTATGGATGGAATCGGATCGGATGGGATACCTGTTGCCCGCGCTGAGCGAGGCCAAGTTCGAGAACCAGCGCGACGTCGTGCTGAACGAGCGCCGCCAGAATTACGAGAATCGGCCGTACGGTCTCGCGGGCATGGCAATCGTGTCAGCGCTGTATCCGGCCAATCATCCGTATCACTGGCTGACGATTGGGGCTGCCGCCGATCTGAACGCGGCGCGTCTCGAAGACGTCCGCGCGTTTTTCCAGACGTACTACCATCCGGGCAACGCGTCGCTCGCGCTCGCGGGTGACGTCGACGTGGACACGGCACTCAGGCTCGCGGACATCTACTTCTCCGAGGTCCCCGGTAGTCCGCGTCCGGGCGACGTCCACGTCGAGGATCCTGCTCCGCCAGTCGCCGAAGTGCGCATGGTGCTCGAAGATCGTGTCGAGCTTCCGCGTCTCTACATGGCGTGGCATTCTCCCGCGCTGTTCGAGGAAGGGGATGCCGAGCTCGATCTCGTCGCCGACCTGATCGGCAGCGGGAAGACATCCCGGCTCTATCGCTCGCTCGTCTACGAACAACGCATCGCGACGGAGGTTGCGGCGTCGCAGAATTCGCGCGAGCTTGGCAGCTTTTTCCAGATCGTGGCGACCGCGGCTCCGGGCCGGACGCTGGCTGAAGTGGACCGCGCCCTGGTGCGCGAGATTACGGCGCTCGCGGAGAAGGGACCGACGAAAGCCGAACTCGAACGCTGCCTCGCACAGGCGGAAGCGCATTTCATCTACCGTTTGCAGACGGTCGGCGGCTTTGGCGGCAAGTCGGATCAGCTCAATGCCTACAACACGTTTCTCGGGGATCCGGGGTTCTTCGAACGCGACTTGCAACGGTACCGCGGCGCGTCGATTGCCGCGTTGCAGCAGTACGCGGCGCGCTATCTCGTTCCTGCCGAGCGTGTCGTCCTGAGCGTCGTGCCACGCGGCCGCGTGGGGCTCGCGCTCGAGAACTCCGAGCGGGTGACCGTCTCGTGAGGCGCGCCGATCGCTCCCGGCTCCCGGCTCGAGGCCCCGAGAAGGCATTCACGTTCCCCGAGATCCGCCGCCGCACGCTCGACACGGGACTGCGCGTTTGCACCGTCGAGCATCGGCAGGTTCCGCTGGTGAGCGTGCTGCTGCTCGTGCCCGCAGGGGCCGCCGCCGATCCGCCGGATCGTCCGGGCCTTGCCGCGATCGCCGCCGACATGCTCGACGAGGGCTGCGGCGACCGTAACGCGCTCGACGTGCACGAAGCGCTGGGTCGAATCGGTGCACAGCTCGATACGGACGTCGGCCACGACGCAACGATCCTGGGCCTGACCACGCTCGTCCGGTTTCTCGACCCGGGGCTGGAGCTCGTCGCCGAGATGGTCATGCGTCCGCGCTTCGAGCAGCGGGAGTTCGATCGCGTGCGCGACCTCCGGCTGCACCGGTTGCTGCAGCTGCGCGATAACCCGCCCGCAGTGGCCGACCGCGTCTTCGCGCAGCTGCTCTATCGCAATCATCCATACGGGCATTTACCGATCGGATCGGAAGGGTCGCTTCGCGCGATCACGGTGCGAGAGATCGCGGCGTTCCACCGCCGCGCGTTCAGCCCCGTCCACTCGACGCTGATTGCCGTGGGCGATGCCTCGCACGACGAGCTCGCGGCCGCGGCCGAACGCGCGTTCGGGGCCTGGCGGGCGCCGGCCGGGGGGGAAGCTCCTCCCGATCCGGAAACCTTTTCGGCGCCGACACCACCGGCGAACCGGCTGGCCATCGTGCACCGCTCCGCGGCAGCGCAGTCCGAGCTGCGGATCGGTCACGTCGGACTCGCGCGCCGGGCGCCCGACTACCACGCGGCCCTGGTCCTCAACATGGTGCTCGGCGGCCAGTTCGTCAGCCGCATCAACATGAACCTCCGCGAGGACAAGGGCTACACCTACGGCGCGCGTACCGCGTTCGAGTTCCGCCGTGCGCCAGGTCCGTTCGTGCTGCAGGCGAGCGTGCAGTCGGAGGTGACGGCGGATGCGGTGCGCGAAGCGCTCGCCGAAGTCCGCGCGATTCGGACCGATCGCCCCGTCACGCGCGAGGAGCTGGAGCTCGGACGTGCGGCGCTCACCCGTGGGTATCCACGTAACTTCGAGACCGCGGATCACATCGCGCGCGCGGCCGCGCAACTCGCGCTCTACGGACTGCCCGACGACTTTTTCACCACATTCGTGCCCAATGTGCTCGCGCTCGATGAAGCAGCCATCACGCGCGCGGCGGCGGCGCACATCGATCCCTCACGTCTGCTCACGGTGATCGTCGGCGACCGGGAAAAATTCTCGCCGTCACTTGCCGCGCTGGAATTGGGAGATGCGTCGGAGGTAGCTGTGAGCTGAGAGCCATGAAAGCGGTTCGGTTCCATCAGCACGGTGGCTCCGACGTCCTGCAGTACGAGGATGCTCCGGATCCGCAGCCGTCGGCCGGCCGGGCCATCGTGCGCGTCCGCGCATGTGCGCTGAATCACCTCGATATCTGGGAGCGCAAAGGGATCGAGCGCGTCACGCTGCCCTTGCCGCATATCTCCGGCAGTGACGTGGCTGGAGAGGTGGTGGACGGTGGGGGCGGATCGGTGGCAGCTGGCACCAGGGTCATGCTGCAGCCAGGGTTGCGCTGCGGATCCTGTCCGTCGTGCAAGAGAGGCCGGGACAATCACTGCGTTCGGTACGACGTGCTTGGCCTGCAGTCGGATGGCGGCTACGCCGAGTTGATCTCGATTCCCACCGAGAACCTGGTCCCGATTCCTGCGACTGTGGATTTCACCACTGCCGCCGCATTCCCGCTCACCTTCTTGACCGCCTGGCACATGCTCGTCACACGTGCGGGCCTGTCCGAGTACGACACCGTGCTGGTGCTCGCCGGCGGCAGCGGCGTCGGGCAGGCGGCCATTCAGCTCGCGCGCGTGTTGGGTGCCCGCGTGTTCGCGACCTCGGCGCCCGACAAGATGGACCGCACGCGACAACTCGGCGCGGAGATGGTGTTCGACCATTATTCAGGTGATTACGCGAAAGACGTCAGGCGCGCGACCGAGGGGCGAGGCGTGGACATTGTCGTCGAGCATGTCGGCGAGGCGACATGGGATCGCAGCGTCCGCGCGCTGGCCAGCGGCGGACGGCTGGTCACGTGCGGAGCGACGACAGGACATCGTGCCGCCCTGGATCTGCGTCACCTGTTCGCGCGGCAACTGTCGCTGCTTGGTTCCTACATGGGGACGTTTGCCGAACTGCGCGAGGTCGCGCCACTGCTGTTCGATGGGCGGGTACGTCCCGTGATCGATGACGTGTTCCCGCTGCCGCGCGCGGCTGACGCGCAGCGGCGGCTCGAAGAGAAGGGGCAGTTCGGCAAGATCGTTCTTGACGTGAAGTGACCCTCCAGGAGGACATTGGACTGATCCGCAGAGGAACCAGTTCCCGGCCTTCCGCGTCCAACTGACAGACCCGGAGCGCCGGGTATACACTGCTTCCGTAATGAGCTTCGCCCGCCTCAGCTTGAGCCTCGCCGGCGTCGTGGGGGTTCTCGCGGCGGCGGTGGCGGCCGCGACCATCTGGCTGATCATGACCCAGCCGGTCACCGTCGCGACCGCTGTCGCTCAGGGAGAGGTGTCTCCACTGGTCAAGGCGCTGGCCGGGGTTCTTTACAATGCCCTGCAGGGCATCATGAAGTACTTGTAACAGCGAACCGCGAACCGCGAACCGCAGACCGCAAACTGCAGACCGCAAACGGCAAACGCCCTACTGCAAGCTCCGGCTCAGGAAGCGGCAGAGCGAAATCCCATCCATCCACTTGAACGGCGTCACGCCGGTGCTGTAGTGCCCGCACGGCAGGATCGTGAGCTTGTGCTCGATCGCGCGCGAGCGGAACTCCTTCACGAGCATCTTCGACAGGTCCACGGGAAACGTGAGGTCGTACAACGCGTAGACGAGCTGAATGCTGCGTCCCCGCACGCGATCGAGATAGGGCAGCGGACTGATCGGCAGCCACATGCGCCGCAGCTCATCGAGCGTCACGTGATCGTCGAGCGTCTCGCGGACGTGCGCCGTCGAGAGGCCGTGCCACACGACGTCCGCGAAGTACGGCGAGATGTGATTCAGCGCTGCCGCTTTGATGAGCGGTTCGTGCGCGGTCGTCAGCATCGCCAGGCACGACCCCAGGCTCGTGCCGAGAATGCCGATGGACTCGTAGCCCTGCATGCGCAGCCACGCGATGGCGCGTCGCGCATCGAGCACCGCCTGCCGGCAGACCTGCACCGTGCGGCCGATGTTCGCGCTCACGATGTAATCCGCGCGCGTCAGCTCCGGAGGCATGCGCGCATCGTGATACGGGAGGCTCAGTCGAAGCGCGGAGATCCCGAATCGATTCAGCAGTCGGCAGAGCCCGACGTGCCCTTCCGCATCGGAATTCCACTGCGGCAGCACGAGCACCGCACGGCGCCGGCCGCGCGGCGTCTCGTCCGGAAAGTACCGCGCGATCACCGTGTTGTTGCGCGCGTGCGGCGTCACGATTGCACTCGTGAACGTCAGGCGATCGCCGTGCAGCGAATAGTCTTCAGCGGGAGTGACGGTATAGAAGGGCGCGCTGTCGGCAATCGTGCGTTCCCCCCACGTCTGTAGTGATTCGGAGGGGGCGCCCGATGCGATGGGCTGGTCGCCGAGCCACTCGATCCCCCACTCGAATGCGCGGACGGTTCGATGTGGGGTAGAAGAGGCGAGCATCCGCTCCCAGCGATGGAAGGCGCGGGCGATCACGCGTCAGCGCCTCCCGGCGGCTTTCTTCTCGAGCGCGCCGTACTGGCGCGTCGCGTCAGCGGTCGTTTCGATCGGCAGGCCCGCTTGTGTCCATCCCGTGTCGCCAGTCCGCGATCCGCCAAATCCGCCGAGCACGTTCGTGACGTTCCGAAACCCCGCCTGGACGAGCAGGCCGCACGCCGTGAGCGATCGCGCGCCCGCCTGGCACCCCACCAGCAACGCGGTGTCGGGCGGAAAGTTTGCCTGGACGACCTCCACGAAGTCGGGGTTGGAACGCATGTGCCGCGTCACCGGATCCATGTGCATGAGCGGGACGTTGTATGCCCCGGCGGGATGCGCCTGCTGATATTCAGGAACCGAACGGACGTCGAGGTAAATGGACCCCGTGTCCTGTTGTTGATGAGCTTGCTGAACTGTAGCGTGTTTGAACATTAGTTACGGCGACCGGCTCTCAATTGTCACCCAAACCCTGCCCGAAGGTCGAGATTGACAACTGAAACACGCTTTTCCGGGTGCGTCCGTGTCAATCCGTGGTCCCTGGTTCGGCGCGACAGTTGCACCTTCCGGCAACATGATTGAGCAGCCCCCTGAACCGGATGTGCCGAAGCCGCCGGATGTGGTGAACATTCCGTCCGACGTCAATCGGCCGATACCGCCGGGAAAACCGCAAGGTGACGACCGCCCGGACATTCATCCGACGCCGCCGCCGACCGACCCGGCACCGCCGATGATCTGACGCTGAACCCTGGCCGCGACGGCAAGCAGCCGTTCGGTACCGCCTCGGTGTCCGACCAGCTGCAGCCCCCGCGGCATCCCGTCGGCTCCGCGTCCGCACGGAATCGAGATCGCCGGATGCCCGGTGATGTTGAACAGCTGCGTCAATCGCAGCATGATCGCACGCACCGGTTCCTGGGCGCCGTCCACGTCAACTGACGCAGCCCCGATTGGCGGTCCTGCGATCGGCAGGGCCGGCAGCATCAACGCATCCACCCCGTCCAGCGCGCGATCGACGGCGCGCCGCAGATGGGTTCGCGCGTGCAATGCGCGCGCGTAATCCTCCGCGAGAATGTAACCGCCCATTTCAAGACGCAGCCGCACGCCGGGGGAATACTTCTCCGCATGCGCCGCAAGCAGCGGCGCGTGATACCACGCGGCCTCCGGCAGGACGATGTGCAGGTAGACATCGGCCGTGCGCTCCGCGTGCGCGATCGCGACGTCCTGGATGCCGTGGCCCGCGCGCTCCAGCGCCGCGCGTGTCTCGGCGAAGAGGCGTCGTACGTCCGGATCCAGCTTGTCCAGGAAGTACGGCGCGGGGACGCCAAGCCACAGCGCGGTGTCTGGTGCCGTCAGTCGATCCTCCAGGGTAACTTTCCCGTCACGCATCGCGGTGTAGAGCACCGTGACATCTTCCACCGTTCGCGCCATCGGACCGACGTGATCGAGCGTACCGCTCAGCGGCACAACCTGCTCGCAGGAAATCTCCCCGATCGTTGGCTTGAGTCCGGTAATGCCGCACGCAGCGGCTGGAATACGAACCGATCCTCCCGTGTCGGTTCCGACCGATCCAAGGCACATGCCTTCGAGAATCGCGACCGCGGCCCCGCCGCTCGATCCTCCGGGTGACCGTGATGTATCGAGCGGATGCCGCACGGCGCCAAACGCTGTTTCCTCGCTGGTCGTCCCGAACGCGAACTCGTGCAGGTTCGTCTTGCCGACGATGACGGCGCCGGCGCGGCGCAGCTTGGCGACGACCGGGGCGTCGTTGAACGCGCGACGCGCGGGCACGGCGGATCCCGAGGTCGTCGGCACTCCGGCGATATCCACCAGATCCTTTATGGAGACGGGGATCCCGTGCAGCGGCCCCCGGTACTTACCCTTGGTGATGTCTTCTTCGGCGTGCTTGGCTTCCGCGATCGCCTGTTCGCCAAGCACCGTGATGAAGGCGCGCAGCGTGTCGTTGCGTGCCGCGATTCGGTCGAGGCAGGCACCCGTGAGTTCAACGGGAGAAACTTCTCGCCGCTCAATCCGCTGCGCCGCCTCGATCAGGCTATTGGGTATCATCGTCAGCGTCCGCTGGCTCATCAGGTGCGGCCGGATGACCGAACTCCGCATCCGCGTCTCGCAGCGCCTGCGTGGCGCGGGCAAGCGTCTCGAGCAGTGGTTTCAACTCGGGGAGTCCGCGGGCCTCGGCATCAGCGGACGCGCGGGCGAGCCAGTGTGCGACGTCCATCTCAGAACGACAGCGTGCCGCGCAGGGTTACCGGAATCGTGTAGAACTTGTGCGATACCGGCGCGTCGAAGCGGTTGACAGCGAACTTCACGGACAGGTCCACACCAATCGGGCCGCTCGTGAGGCCTCCGCCTGCTTCGAGGAAGTACCGTGAGCCGCCCATTTGGTCCGTCACGGCGTGCCCCACTCCCACTAACAGGAATGCGTGACTGCCGAGGCCCCACCCGGGCGAGCGATCGCTCATGTCCACGCCAATGGCGGCATCGAGCGCGCGGCCATTCGTCAGTGCATATATCGGGACCGGTGCCGGGCCGGTAAACGAAAGCCGCAGGTCCGGAAGCTGCTCAATGCTGCCGCGCAGTGCGAGCGTCGGGCCGCTACTCGATCCAAAAGGATATACGGTGACGCCCAGACCGTTCCCTGGATGATTGAACTGGAGCACGTTGACAAACGTCTGGCCGTCGG
>JBKOZS010000334.1:0-17982 GCA_046726015.1 Acidobacteriota bacterium | reverse complement strand
CTGTTCGATTTCGCGATCGGTTTTGTCGTGTTGCTCTGCCTGATGGGATGGTTTCACGTTCCGCTGACGATGCAGATGCCGAACCTGGTTCCGATCGTGGCGCTGCTGGGTGCCTGGAGCCTCGCGGTCTCTCTCGTGTTGGCTGCAGTGCAGGTGCGCTTCCGCGACATCGGCGTGGCGTTGCCGGTGCTGCTGCAATTGTGGATGTTCGCCACGCCGGTCATTTACCCGCTGAGCGTCGTGCCGGGAAGCTGGCGGCCGTGGTACCTGCTGAATCCCATGGCGGGGATCGTTTCGTCGTGCCGCGACATCCTGTTGCGCGGCGTCGCACCGGATCCAATGCCGTTACGGTTTGCGCTCATCGTGACCGCCCTCGCATTGCCTCTCGCGTATCTCTTCTTCAAACGCGCCGAAGCGACGATGGCGGATGTGATCTGACCTGGCGATGTTCGACGTGCGCTTCGACGGCGTCTCAAAGCAGTACCGGCTGCGGCACGCGCCGCGTCGTGCGGGCCGGCGCGAGGAGGAGTTCTGGGCGGTTCGCGATCTCTCTTTCGACGTGCAGCACGGCGAGACGCTCGGCATCATCGGTCATAACGGTGCCGGCAAGAGCACGATCCTGAAGCTGCTCTCACGCATCACCGCGCCGACGGCCGGCACGATCACGCTCAGCGGGCGCCTGGCGGCGCTCATCGAAGTCGGATCGGGCTTTCATCCTGAGCTGACGGGACGCGAGAACATCTTTCTCAGCGGATCGATCCTCGGGATGAAACGTCGCGAAATCGCGCAGAAGCTCGATCGGATCATCGAATTCTCCGGCGTGGCGCGCTTCGTTGATATGCCGGTCAAGTGGTACTCGTCCGGGATGTTCGTGCGCCTCGGGTTCAGCGTTGCCGCCCATCTCGAGGCCGATATCCTGCTCGTCGACGAAGTGCTGGCGGTCGGCGACCTCGAGTTCCAGCTTCGATGTTACGAGCGCCTCGGCGAGCTTCGCCGTGCCGGCACGACGATGCTGTTCATCTCCCACGATCTCGCATCCATCGAGCGGTTGTGCGATCGCGTCATGTTGATGAGCGAGGGGCGGCTGGTCGCCTCCGGCCTCCCTGTTGAAATCGTACGCCGGTACCAGCAGCTGGTTGGCTCCACTTACGCCAGCGACGTCGCAGGCGCGGTTCCGACGACAGGCGCGGGCGCCGCGCGCATTACGGATGTGCGGTTCCTGCAACCGGACGGGCAGGAGGTCATCAGCACCTCCACCGGGGATCCCCTTCGCGCCCTCGTCAACATCGATGTCACGGCTCCGGTACACGACGCCGTCGTCGAGGTGTTCTACTACTCGCGCGACGGACGGACGCTACATTGCCAGCAGAGCACTGCGCTGAGCGGTGCGCCGTTCACACTCACTCCGGGACGTCGTGGTCTCGAGTTCACCTGCGACGCGATGGGGCTCCAGCCGGGAATCTACGCCATTGGCGCCTCCATTCGCGAGCGCACGGCGGCGACCACGATCGACTGGTGGTATGGCGCGCGCATGCTGGCCGTGGAACGTGGCAAATCAGTGCGCGGATACTTCTACGCTCCTCATGAATGGAGGTGGGCCGATGCCGGCGTTGCGGCTGAGCGTCATCCTGCCGACGTTTAATCGCGTCGCGTCGCTCGGGCATGCGATTGCGGCGCTGCTCCATCAGACCGCGTCACCGAACGCGTACGAAGTGATTGTCATCGACAACAACTGCACGGATGGTACGGCGGACCTGCTCGTATCGACCAACGATGCGCGCATCCGTGCAGTACGCGAGTCGCGACAGGGGTTGTCCCACGCACGAAACGCCGGTATCGCGGCTGCACGCGGCGCCATCATCGCGTTCACCGACGACGACGTCGAGGTCGCGCCCGACTGGGTTGCGACGATCATCGAGGCGCTCGACCGGCGGCCGGATATTGACGGCGTTGGCGGACGCGTTCTGCCGGCCTGGCACGGGCGGCGGCCGGCATGGCTGACGCGCGCACATTGGGCGCCGCTGGCGCTCCAGGATCATGGGGATCAGAAGCGGATCTTCGACCGCGAGTCCCCCGTTGGCCTGGTGGGCGCGAATCTCGCGCTGCGTGCTGCGCTCTTCGAGCGCATCGGGATGTTCTCGCCGGATGTGCAGCGGGTGCGTGATGGCATCGGCTCCACCGAGGATCACGATCTCCTGCACCGCCTGTACTCCGCAGGCGGCCGTCTGCTCTACCTGCCGCGGATGCTCGTGATCTCCAGGGTGCAGCCGGACCGGTGTGCGCGCGCGTATCACCGCCGGTGGCACGAAGGTCATGGGCGTTTCCACGCGCTGATGCGTCTGCCGGAGATGGAAGCCTCGCGCAAACGCATTGCGGGCGTGCCCGGTCACCTGGTACGCACCGCCGTTTCGGATGCGGCGACCTGGGCGGGCAACATGTTGTCGGGACGATGGGATGCGGCGTTCCGGGCGGAGCTGAGGCTGCGATTCTTCGCTGGATTCGCGCGCACGCGGCGCGGCCAATGACGCACACGTCCATCGACGTCTCGATCGTGATCCCGTGTTACAACCAGGCCTCGTACCTGGTCGAGTCGATTCGCAGTATCGACGCTGGCTCTCGCGCGATTGAAATCATCGTTGTGGACGATGGGTCGACAGACGAGACCAGTGACGTGGCCGCCTCGATACCCGGCGTCGCGAGCATTCGACAGGCGAACCAGGGGCTCGCGGCCGCGCGGAATGCCGGGCTGACGCGATCCCGCGGACGCTACGTCATTTTCCTCGACGCGGACGATCGACTGCTGCCGGGCGCGATTGAGCATGGTGCGCGCGCGCTCGACGATCGACCCGCCTGCGCGATGGCGTTTGGCCGCTGCGTGATGATGGGTCCCGACGGGAGTCATTGGCCGACACCGGAAGAGCCGCGTGTCGACGGCGACCACCACGCCGCGCTGCTTCGCCGCAACATGATCTGGATGCCAGCGACGGTGATCTTCCGGCGCGAGGCGCTGCTCGAGGCTGGCGGGTTCGCCCGGGGCTTTGATGCGGCCGCGGACTACGATCTCTATCTGCGGATTACGCGGCGTTGGCCCGCGCACGATCATGCGCAGCTCGTTGCCGCGTATCGGCGGCACGCCGGCAACATGAGCGGGAATGCCTCACGGATGCTGCGCGAGACGCTCGTCGTCATGCGTCGCCATAAACCAACAACATCGGCGTGGGTCGACGCGTGGCGCGACGGATGCCACACCTGGCGCGAGTTCTATGGAACGCAGCTCGTCGAGGAGATCAGAGCTCACGTGCGGCGCTGCGAGCTGCTGCAGGCGATGCGCAAGGCGCTGACGCTCGCGTACTGGCACCCTGCGCGCCTCGCGCGCGAGGCCGGCAGGAAGACGCGGGTCACGCTGGCCGCGCGATTCCCGCCGCCGAAATCTGTGCCGCCAGGCGGCGGGCGCTGAACTCGTCGGGAAGCTCGTGCTTCAAAGCCGGCGTCACAGCCGCGCACACGCACGTCTGCGCGAATGCCTCCGTCGCGCGAAAATCCACGCGGAAGCCCGCGGTCTCGAGGAGGGACTCCAGGCAGCTCGGCGTCAGTCCCCAGAACCAGTTGCCATAACCCTCAGAGGGCTGGAACTCGTTGCTGATGCCCGCCTGGTGCAACAGTCCGAGCGACTTCAGGTTCCACAACTTGCGCGCACGCGCATCGAGCATCGGGAAGTAGACGGCCGCGTTTGGCAGCCCGCGGACTTCAGGGATCGTTGACGTGCGCAGGATGAGCGTCTCGCGACAGATCCGCCGAAGCGCGACGAGCAGATCGAACGGGCTTGGATGGTGATAAAGGACACCCGCACAGAAGACGACATCGACCTCGCCGATGCGTTCGAGCGTGTCCAGCCGCGTGATGTCACCGAGCACGAACTCGACGTGCGATCCACGGGCGTGCCGTTTCTCCTCGAATTCCGGCGTCGGGCCAAACACGTCGACCGCTTTGACCGATGTCGCGCCCGCCTCCTCGGCGATGAATGCGTATTCGCCGTTCACGCCCCACATGCACCCGATATCCGCAAAGGATCGCCCCGGCGCGTGCCGGCGAATGTACTCCGGCAAACGGTCGTAGCTCCCGACGACGTCCCCGTTGCGTGCGCGCCAGCGGCGCCAGAGGAGGTTAAGACGTGGGACTTTGAGTGAGCGGACCTTCCATCGATACAGCATGGCGCCTCACGGGCGCGCTGCGGCCGAACCGCCGCACGCGGCGGCGCGACTGCCAGAGCGCCCAGGGGCCGGCGAGATTGCCGGCAATTTCAGTCAGGATCAGGCTCAACGGGTAATCGCTGTTGCCGCGCAGCCGCATGTACGCGCGCCAGCAGTACACCTTCGGCAGGGAGTAGCCGAGACGCACCAGAGCCCGTCGATCGCGATCGCGCAACCATGTCGTCAGCTGATACGCGACGTGTCCTTTGCTATAGCAATAAATCTGATCCTTCAACGATTCGTTGTCGCGGCGATGCCGATGCCACACCCACGCGGTTGGCTCGTACTGAATCGCGTGGCCGGCCTTGAGAATCTTGTAGAAGAGGTATGTGTCTTCGCTGCAGCCTGTCGGCATGCCGGCGCCGAGCGCTTCATCGAGCAGGCCGATTTCCGGCGCCTGGAAGATCGTCGCGCGGAATGCCGCGTTCGCGGTGGCGCCGAGGTGCCACGTGGGCACGGCGCCGCGCAGCGATCGAAACCATGTGCCGTCTACCTGGAAGCGATTGAAGCCTTTGCCGAGACCTCCGTAGGCCTCGAACCGGCACTGCGATTCGGTCTCGAGCTCCATCGGCAGCACGTGACCCGTCACGGCCATCACCTGCGGCCTGGCGAACGGCGCGACGAGCCGCTCCAGCCACCCCGACGGCACGGTCACGTCGTCGTCGATGGCGACGAGAATGTCGCCGGTCGCCGCGCTGAATCCTGCGTTGCGGGCGTACGAGAGCCCGGGTCGTGATTCTTCAATCAGCACAACGTCCGGAAAATCGCGCACGACCTGGGCGGTGATCGATGTGCCCGGACGGTTGTCGACGACGACAATCTCAACGCGGCGGGGCGAGACCTGGGCGTGTAATGCCATCAGACAGCGGCGGAGGTCGTCCGGCCTGTTGCAGGTCGGAACCACGACCGAAACGGACACGTCCGGCGGAAGAGCGGGATCCTCCTCCGGGCCCGCAATCTGCCGGGACACCGATCGCTGCATCAACTCAAAGGCGAGGCCGTTGCCAATCGCGTCACGGAGGCGCGTCACCGAAATCGGGCCGTGAGCGTTGCCAATGTCGACACTGCCGACGAGCGCCCCGCCGTCGAACACGAACACGCGCGTGCGCGGATAGGGATCGACGTCGGAGATGGGATGAAAGGGTTCGCGCAGTTCGACGGTGCGGACGGCGATCGGCCAGTCGTTCCGCTTCATGACGAAGCTCCGGGCAGGGCGCCGGGCGCGCCGAACGTGCGCAACACGTTCGCGGCGTGCCGACGCGATCGTTGATAGCGGCGCAGTCCTGCGAACGATCCCTTCAGCTCGGCGATGATGAGATCGCGCGGCAGCGACGAGCGACGAGTGAGCGAGTGCAAAAGCCGCCGAGCGTGCCACCACCACATCCACCAGAGGCCGAGACGAATGACGGCACCGCGCTCTTCCGGATACGCCTGGGCCGTCCTGACCAGGTACGCGTAGAACCCAATCCCGTTATTGGCAAGCTGGGTGCGAAGCGCCGCGTACTCTCGCCGATGCCGGTGGCGCACGAGCGCGGCCGGCTCGTACACGAGCGCGTGCCCCGCTTTCAGTACGCGGAAGAAGATCTCGAGGTCGCCGCCGCCGTTGGTGGGCGTGCCGACGTCGAGCGCCGGATCGAACAGACCCTCACGTTCGAAGAACGAGCGGCGCAGCGCCATGTTGGCGCCCGTGCCAAACCGTCCCGTGCCGCCGTACGATCGCGCTACGGCCTCACGCGCATCAGCATCGACGCGATACACCCACCGCGCAAAGCCACGGCCGAACCCGCCATACACCTCGAACAGCCGCTGCGCTTCGGTCTCGATCTCGTCCGGAATGACGAGTCCGGTCACGCACATGGCATGCGGTTCCTGTTCGAACGTCGCCGCAATTGTCCGCACCCACCCTCGATCAACGCTGACGTCGTCGTCCGTGTAGGCGATGATCTCGCCGCGCGACTCGAGAACGGCGCGGTTGCGCGCCCAATTGAGGCCGGGACGCGGCTCCTGCACGTAGCGGAAGCCGGGATAGCGAGCCACGACGTCGCGCGTCGAGTCGTCGGCCGGCGCGTTATCGACGATTAGGATGTCGAGCAGGTGCGAGGGATAGTCGAGCGCGGCAATCGCATCCAGACACTGGGGCAGCTGCGATGCGCGATCGCGCGTGCACACGGCCACCGTGACGATGGCCCGCGGCTCGAGCCGAGCGCGAGGACACTCCCTCGGTATGCGCGCCAGGTCGTCAATGGATGGAGCGCTCGGTCCGCCGTCGCCCACGAGGTGAGCGACGATCGCCCACCCGTGGCGCTCGACGATCAGCCGGCCCAGTTCTCGTGAAGAGCAGCCGCGCGGGTCCGGATACACGACACCCATCGGGTGCCCGTGCAGCCGTACGAGCACCCAGTACTCCCCGCGTTCGGCAGCAGGGATCGCAGGTACACCCGACTCGAGATCGACGCTGATGAGCTTCATCGGCGAACGCTCGCAGTGCAGGAGGCCGTGCTCGTCGCGCGTGCCCCCCGCGCGCTCGCGGTAAAGCTCAGATAATGGCGTCGACGCCGCTCGCCGTGGGTGTGTTGTCGAAGATGACAGTCCCCCTGTCACGCGGTGATTCCATCGATGAGTAAGCGTGCGACCTGCGTTGAGTGCTCCACCACCACGCACCTAATGTCGAGCCAACAACGCCAGCCATAAATCCAAGGGTCCGTCTGGTCACAGGGTCCTCCAAAACTTACAAAGAGCAACATCGGTACCAGCTGAGGTCGGGCCGCCTTCGCGTCGCGCTACGGCGGGCCATGCCGCGGTTCGCGCTACGGCGGACAAGACGGGTGCAAGGAGCACCCTCAATCCTTGAGTAAGTAGAGCAACGCCGGACCCTCCACATCGTCGAAGAGGCCCAGCTCGACCAGGTCCTCAGATCTCAGCAGCTCCCGCCGAAGCTGGTTGAACCTTTTCGGATACCCATACGCGTGTACGACAACGTATCGAACTCCCGCGCTTCGCAGTTGTTCGATGGCGACCCGGTGCGGAAACGAGAGGAGACGCGGCAGGCGTTCGACGTAGGACTTCGGGAAGTGACCACTGTATCCGTTGATCAGGGGCTTCCAGTGGAACGTCGACATGTAGGCGTATTCCGCGTCGCGACCGGGGAAGAAGCGAGGGACAGGAAACTCCGCGACAACACCCGCAGGCTGGCTGGCCAGCAGCCGATACACCGGCGCCGCGTCGTTGGGGTACTCGACCAGCGGCATCCGCGTGACATACTCCGCCAGCATCACCACGACCAGCACGGCCAGCAGCACGCGACGAGGCCATGGCCGGAGCGATGACGCGATTGCCTCGTATCCATACCCGGCAAGGACACCAAGGAACATGCCGACGAATATTCCAAGACGCGCGGGGGCGCGCAGGCTTCGGTACATCGATATGTGACTGTGAAGAAAGCTGTACGTGTAGCCGCCAAATCCCAGCGACATTTCGAACGCGAGCACCAGCGCCACCAAGTAGACGATCTGCCGCCGTGCCGGAATGCGCAGCAGAAGTCCGATCATTGCGAGCAGCACCGCAACCGCACCGGGGAAGAGCCGCCGCTCCGGGCCGCCGCCTCTCATGAACACACCGCCGTATAGCCAGTTGGTCGGCGTCGCGACCAGGTAGCTCGCGGGCTTCGCGCTGTATCGCGTCACTTCGACACCGGGGCGCTCCCCGAGCGCGTCACGTGTCCGCAGGTACGGCAACGCGTAAGCCCCACAGATACTCGCGGCAAGCACCGCACCCGCCGCGAGCGGTACGATGGCGCGGCGAAACGTGACGGCCCGGTCGCCAATCAGCAGCAGGACCGCGCTAACGCCGAGGACCGTCGCGAGAAAAATTCCGTAGTAGATGCTCGACAACATCTGCAGCGCGATCGCGAGTCCCGCGGCGATGCCGTAGCGCATACGGCCGGTCTCGAGCGTCCGGTGCAGCGCCAGAAACGCCCACGGCATCCACATGGTCCATTGCAGCTCCATGTGCATGATGTGTTCGTAACGGTATGGTGCAAAGGCGAAGATGATGCCGGCAAGGAACGCCGCGCCGCGGCTCCCGGTCACGTGCCGAACCAGCATGAAGATGCCGACCGCGGAAACCACGATCGGCCCGAGCATCATCAAGTTGTGGACCAGCACCGGCTTGAGGTGAAGCCAGACGAGCGGCGCGGCGATGATGCCTTCGACGATCATCGCGTCCGAGAACGTCAGGGTTCGTGGCTCGGGGTAGAAGATGTTGCCGTCGAACAGCCGCGACGGCGAGGTCGCGAGCGCGTGGGCAAACCATCGCAGCCGCCACATGTTGAAGTACACATCCTGGTGCGATATCGCCTGATCTGTGATGTGCCGCACCTGCGGCCACATCATCACGACAAGGAGCACGATGAACACGGCGAGGGTCGCGAGCGGTTCCCGCCACAGCCGGAGCCAGGCCCCTTGACGAAACTCGCGCCAGGAGTACCGCAGACGTGACACGGCGACGTTCATTTCGGCTGAATGCCAATGAGCTGCATCAGGCGCAGCGCATTGCGTGACGTGGCGAGGCCGGGCCGCAGCCGATAGTCGAAGGTCATGCTGCCGTCCGGCTCGACGTGCTCCGTGAAGTGCACGAGATGTGCCGCCGACGCCAGCGGCTGTTCGTGCGCCAATGCAAGATCGTGCGTGGTCATCGCGCCGATCGCGCCGGCATCGAGCAGGTGCCGCGCCACGGCGCACACCGCGATTCCGCGTTCGACGCTGTTGGTTCCCTGCAACACTTCGTCGAGCAAATATACGAGTACACGTCCGCGATCGTCACGACGCTCGGCCGCATCAACGATCGCCTTGAGCCGCGCCAGCGCTGCCATGAAATACGACAGTCCCAGCTCGAGCGAATCCTGCACACGGATGCTCGTAGACAACGCGGCGGGGGGCATGGTAAACGCCGTGGTGCACACCGGCGCGCCGGCTTCGGCGAGCACGATGTTGAGACCGATGGCACGGAGCAGCGTGCTCTTGCCCGACATGTTCGATCCGGTGATCAGCAGCACGGTGCCGGGGGGGCCGAGCTCGACGTCGTTGGGCACGCGTCGATCCGGTGGGATGAGCGGATGCCCCAGGGCGGTCGCGCGAATGCGGTCGTACGATCGATCGACATGCGGCGACGCCCACTCGGGTTCGTGATGCGCGATCGATGACAATACAGACAGCGCGTCGATTTCCGCGAGCGCATCCAGCCAGCCGCGTGCGTGGCGGCCACACCGCGCCCGCCAGCGCTCGATGGCAAACAGCACGTGAAAGTCCCACAGCGTGACCGCCTGCACAGGAAAATGCAGGAGCGCTGCCGCCGTGCGAAGCTCGGACCACTCCGCGAGTCGCGCGATCCGGCGCATCGCCGAGGGTGCTTCACCGCCCGCGCGCAACAGGTGGTGCAGCCGTTGCAGCTCCGGTGAGGACCACGACTCGCCCGTCGCATGCGCGAGCATGGCCGCGTAGCGGCGCAAGGCGCGCTCGCCAGGCGACACGCGATCGAACACCGAGTAGGTGCGGCGCGCATAGACGAACGACAGCACGATCCCCGGCACCATGGGAATCACCCACCACCCGGTGTTCACGAAACCCAGGAATTGCGCAGCGATCAAAATCCAGATCAGTGCGGTGAGTGCGACGACCAGGACACGGAGCCAGGCGGCCGATTGGGAAGACCCGTCTTCCAGCCAGGACAGGAATGCATCGAGCTCCGACTGCCTGATGCGACCCAGCCGTCCGTCAGTCGAAAGGGTCTCGCGCCACTCCGGTTTTGCAGCGAGCTCGCGCACGGCGGCATGCCGCTCACGTACGATCTCGGGATCCGCCGGTTCGAGCAGCCACGAAATCAACCGCCACGTTCCCAGCTCGGTCGCGCCGGGGCCAAGCCATTTGGTAAGGGAGGCGTGTCCGAAGATGTCGAGATCGCGCGCATACTGATGCGCGTCGAGATCGAGTGTCGGCGGCGGCGGCACCTCGGCCAGCGACGACCAGTCACGGCGGAACCTGGCCAGCGCTTGCAGGTGGACCTCGCGTGCCGCCTCGGCGCGCTCGACGGCATCGATCACGCGTGCGTGCAGCACTACCAGCACGGCGAACGCAACCAGCAGGATACCGCCGGCAATGACGAAGGCGCCGCGCGATCGGCTCACACCCCACCACGCCAGCGCGACGCCGCCGAGAAACGTCGCGAGCCGCAAACGCGACAACACGACTCCGCGCGCCGCCTGAGCGTCGCGACGTGCCGTCCACGCGGCGACGCGCTGGTCGTGCCACTCGCGGGCGTTCATGCCGGGCGACGTGCGCGGATGTTCAGCCGCCAGTAGTCGAGCGTGAACGGATCTTTGTCCGCCGCCGCCCGCAGTGTCAGCTCGGTCGTGAACGCCCCGCGATCCGGCAGAGGAAGACGCGACAGGTACGGACGGATACAGACGGTCGTGATGAACTCGGCAAATTCCATCGGGCTGTCGAAATGAATCGGCGCGGGTTCGAGGCTGACATCGATCTCCTCGAACCCTGCCGACTCAAGACGACGGCGCGTCGACTCTTCGTCAGCGTAATGCCACGGCTCCGCCCAATCCTCAAAGTAGCGCGAGAATCGCGGCGCGCGCGCGAGGTCTCGTGCGCGCGTGCGTAATAGTGCGAGGTTGGGTCCGCCACCGCATTGCGCTTCGAGCCGTCCGCGGCGCTTGAGCGCCATGATGATCGACCGGAACAAGCCGCCATGATCGAGGATCCAGTGAAACGTCGCGGTACTAAAAATGAGATCGAAGGCGCGCACGAACGGCAGCGCCGCACCGTCACCCATGACGATAGCCGCGCGCGGGGCGTGCGTCTTCAACCAGGGCTGCGCTTCGAACAACATGGACGACGAGCGGTCGAATGCGACGACGCGCCCGCGTGGCACGCGTGTGGCGAGCAACGCCGTCAACTGCCCCGTACCGCACCCGAGATCCAGCACGGACTCGTCGCCGGCAAATGCGATCCGATCGAGGACGCGCTTGCCCCAGGCCTGCTGGGGCGTTGAGATCTGGTGGTAGTGCCTCGCGTTCCAGTCAGACATGGGTATCGCGATAGTGTACAGTCCCAGCCGCTCTCGCGAGCGTCTGAACGATGGGAGGAAAGAGCATGCGCCCAAGGCTCATGGGACTGGCACTCGCGGCTGCGGGCGCGGTGGCGCTCGGCGCGCAGGCGCAACGGCCACGCGGCGTCGCGCTGGCCGATTTGTCCTGGGTCGAAGCCGAATCTGTACTCAAACCCTCCGCAGTCGTTCTCATTCCACTCGGTGCGGCAGCGGTGGAACACGGGCCGCACCTCAAGTTGAACAACAACGAGCGGCTCGCGCGGTATCTCTCCGCTCGTGTGCAGTCCAGTACTGCCGTCGTCATCGCCCCGCCGCTGACGTATCACTTTTATCCCGCGTTCCTCGACTATCCCGGCTCCACGTCGCTGACGCAGGCGACCGCGCGCGATCTCACGGTCGACGTCGTTCGAGCCCTCGCGCGATCCGGCCCACGCAGGTTCTACGTACTCAATACGAGCATGCCGACCCCCGCTCCGCTGGCGAACGCCGCCGCTCGGCTCGCGGAGGACGGAATCATGCTCGGATACACCGACATGCATCACCGGCTGTCCGGCGCCGCGATCGAGCGTCAGCAGTCGGGAACAAGCCAGCCACATGCCGACGAGGTCGAGACCTCGATGATGTTGTATGTCGATCCGTCTGCGGTGGACATGACGAAGGCCGTGCGGGAGTACGGCCGCGGGTCCGGAACGATGACCCGACGTTCCGGGGGGCAGGGTCTTTACTCCTCGTCCGGCGTGTCAGGCGACGCGACGCTCGCGACGCGCGAGAAGGGGCGCGTGCTGGTCGAAACGCTCGTCACCGGGATACTCGAAGACATCGAACGCCTGCGCACCGGTCCGCTCCCCGTCGTGCGGTCGTCGTCAACGATCGCCGGCCCCAGCAGTGCGCGGGGAGGGGCAACTGGAGTCACCGAGCGCACGTGCACGCCGCAGGACGAACGTACGATTCGCCAGCTCGGCCCCCGGTTCAGCGTCGCGTGGAGTGACATGAACGCCGAGAGTATTGCGCTGATGTTCGCCGAAGAGGGAGACATGCGTCATCCCGACGGCACGATCGAGCGCGGACGCGAGGTGATCCGTGATGATCGGCGCGAACTCTTCACGCGCCGCGAGTATCGCGGAAGCACACATCCATTGACGCTGAACGACATTCGCTGCGTCGGGCCCGACGTGGCGCTTGCCGACGGCAAGTGGGAACTTCGCGGCGTTGGCGGCGATCGCTCCGCCAGTGCGCGGCGGCCCTTCGCCGGCTTGTGCACGCTCGTGCTCCGCCGTAGCGGCGGACAATGGCTGATCGAGGCGTGGCGCTATACGATCGACCCTCCGCCGAACACCACTCCAGCGCCCACGATCCTCACCCGTCCCGGATGGCCGGGCGGTCCTGGCGGATGATGCTGATTCGCCGGTCCCCAGGGTGACGGAGCAGGGTCTTGCAGCCCCGCCACTCCGTGGGTAAGATCGCGCCCTCAATCAACGGGATCCGGTTCGTTCCCCTGCTACAACTTTCCTTTTGGGGGCGCGAGGATGTGGCATCACCGTTCCATTGCGAACTCGCGGCGTGGGCAACTGTGCGCCAGCGGCCAGGAGTCTTAGCCGTTGGCCCAAATCTTCCCCCCTTGGTGGAACAAGCTCCCGCTCGTCGCCGCTCTCGCGGGTGCCCTCGGTCCGGTGGCCGTAACCGCGGGCGTCTGGTACTACTTTTCTCCGTGGTACACGGACGTGGGATACCGTCCCGTTCAGCCCGTCCCCTACAGCCACAGGCTCCACGTCGGCGAGCTTGGTCTCGACTGCCGATACTGTCACGCCTCGGTCGAGGTGTCTGCGGTCGCGAACGTACCGCCCACGCAGACCTGCATGAATTGCCATCAGCTCGTGAAGCGCGACAGCGCCGCGCTCGCCCCGATTCGTGACAGCGCCGCCAGCGGACGGCCCATGCGCTGGATTCGGGTCCACAAGCTTCCCGACTATGCCTATTTCGCCCACAACGCGCACATCGCGGCAGGAATCGGGTGTGTCACCTGCCACGGCCGCATTGACGAGATGGAAACAGTCACGCAGATGACGCCCCTCAGCATGAGCTGGTGCCTCGACTGTCACCGCAATCCTGGTCCTAACAGACGTCCCGTCTCGGAGGTCACCAACATGAAGTGGGTGCCTCCACGCGACACACGGAACCTTACGGCGCAGCTCGGCGAACGGCCGGTCAATCCGCCGACTGAGTGTTCGGGGTGCCACCGATGAAGGGGACTTACTGGCGAAGTCTCGCGCAGATCGAAGACAGCCCCGAATTCCGCGTCGCCCTCGAGCGCGAGTTCCCGGAAGGCGCCTCGGAGCTTCCCGAAGGCATCAGCCGGCGCGACATGATGATGCTCGTCGGCGCGTCGCTGTCCCTCGCGGGGCTCGCGGGATGCATCCGGCGCCCGGTCGAAGAGATCGTCCCGTATGTCACGGCACCCGAGGAGATCGTCCCCGGGGTCCCGCGCTACTACGCGACGACGATGCCGTTCCGCCGGAGCGCTTACGGGCTGATCGTCGAGAGTCATGAAGGGCGGCCGACCAAGATCGAGGGGAACCCATCGCATCCTTCGACGCTCGGCGCTTCAAGCGCGCGCGTGCAGGCATCGGTGCTCGGCCTCTACGATCCCGACCGCTCGCAGTCCGTCACGCAACAGGGCACGCGGAAGTCCTGGAACGATTTCATTGCGGCATGGGGACAGCTGTCCAAGGCTCATGACGCGGATGGTGGTGCCAGCCTCGCAGTCCTCTCCGAATCCTTTTCCTCGCCGACCCTGGCGCGCCTCGTCTCAGAGCTCCGTGCCCGCTACCCACGAGTGCAGTGGGCAACCTACGACGCGGTCAGCGACGAGAGCCGGCTCGCGGGCCTCAAGCAGGCCACGGGGCGCGACGTCGATCTCATGCTGCGGCTCGATCGCGCGTCGGTGATTCTCGCGCTCGATGCTGACCCGCTTCTGACCGACCCGGAGATGATCCGTCACGCGCGCGGTTTCGCGGACGGAAGGCGCACCGGAGCGTCCGGTGGCGCGATGAACCGGCTCTACGCTGTTGAAGGGGTTTACTCGCTGACGGGAGCGATGGCCGATCATCGGCTCCGCCTCAAGAGCCAGCAAATCCCCTCCTTCCTCGCGGCCCTCGCCGCACGCATTGCCTCACCCGCGAACGGCGCTGCGAACCAGGCGGGCGCCGGCGTCCCGGATGTCGACCCGCGGTGGATCGATGCCCTTGCGAAGGATCTTCAGGCGAACCGCGGCAAGAGTTTGATCGTGGCCGGGGAGCGTCAGCCCGCGGCCGTCCACGCAGCAGTCTGTGCGTTGAACACACAGCTCGGCAACACCGGCAAGACGGTCAGCTATTACGAGACGAAGGACGCGGCGCTTCCGACCGTCAGCTCACTCGCTTCCCTCGTGTCCGCGATGAAAGGCGGCTCGCTCCAGACGCTCGTCATCCTGGGCGGCAATCCCGTGTTCGATGCGCCCGCCGATCTCGACTTCGCTTCGGCGATGTCGAAGGTCCCTCACACGATCGCGCTCGGGCACGCGGTCGACGAAACATCGTCGAAGGCGGAGTGGCACATCCCGCGCGCCCACTACCTCGAATCGTGGGGAGACGCGCGCGCCGTTGGAGGGACGCTCAGCCTCGTCCAGCCGCTGATCCTGCCGCTGTTTGGCGGCAAGAGTGCGGTTGAAGTGCTGGGGCTGATAGTTGCCGGCCAGGATCGTCCCGGCTACGACATCGTCCGCGAGACCTGGAAACCGATCCTCGGCGAGGGGGAATTCGATAAGACGTGGAACCGGGTCCTGCACGACGGGTTGTTCGCCGGCAGTCAGCTTCCCGAAGTCGTTCCCAGTCTCACAGGGCAGCCCCTGGCGGAGCTCGCACGTCTCAACGGCGGCACCGGTGCAGCCACTCGACGCGCTGATGCGGCACCGGCAGACGGTCTCGAGATCGTGTTCGTCCCGTCTTCATGGCTTCACGATGGTCGATTTGCGAACGACGGCTGGCTGCAGGAACTGCCCGATCCCCTAACCAAGCTCACATGGGACAACCCCGCGCTCGTGAGTCCCAAGACCGCCGAAACACTCGGTCTTGCACCCGAGGAGATGGTTCGTCTCGATTACGCGGGCCGCTCGCTCGAGCTCCCCGTCTGGATCCTCCCGGGAATGGCAGACGGCGTGGTGGCCGTCACGCTTGGCTACGGTCGTCAGCGCGCGGGGCGGGTTGGATCCAACGTCGGGTTCAATACGTTCACGGTTCGAACCTCACAGGCGCCTGGCTCTGGCGGCGGCGCCAAACTCACCAGGCTCGGACGGAAGTACGCGCTGTCTACGACCCAGCACCACGGCAGCATGGAGGGACGGCCCCTCGTCCGCGAGTCCACGCTGGAAGAACATCGAGCGGAATTGGGCTCGCGGCCAACCGGAGCCGAAGGCGGGCACGCGGCGGATTCACCGCGAGCGGCGAACGCGGAAGTCCCGGGCCCTTCAACGGGCTCAGGGCCGTCGCGCGTGTCGTCGGGGGACGGCAAGCTCGGCGTCTTCGAGGAGGAACCGCATCACTTCTCACTCTGGAAGGAGCACACCTACGACCAGGGGCACCAGTGGGGGATGACGATCGACTTGAACGCGTGCATCGGTTGCAACGCGTGCATGACAGCGTGCCAGAGCGAGAACAACGTCCCGGTCGTCGGAAAGATCCAGGTTGCGAAAGACCGCGAGATGCACTGGCTGCGAGTGGACCGGTACTTCTCCGGCGAGCCGTCGGGCAGCCCGGAGATCGTCTTTCAGCCGGTTCCCTGCATGCAGTGCGAGGATGCGCCCTGCGAGCAGGTCTGCCCCGTGGCCGCGACCGTTCACGACGCGCAGGGTCTCAACGTGATGGTCTACAACCGGTGCATCGGGACCCGCTACTGCTCGAACAACTGTCCCTACAAGGTGCGCCGGTTCAATTTCTTCAACTTCACCAAGGACACGCCCGAGATTCTCCGGCTCGTGATGAACCCCGACGTCACGGTTCGTTCGAGAGGCGTCATGGAGAAGTGCACGTACTGCACGCAGCGGATCAATCGGGCAAAGATCGACGCGAAGCTCGCGGGGCGCGAACTTCGCGACGGCGACGTCAAGACCGCCTGCCAGCAGGCCTGTCCCGCGTCGGCAATCGAGTTTGGCGATATTCGCGATCAATCGAGCCGGGTCGTGAAGGCGAAGGGGGATCCGCGCAACTACGCGCTCCTCGATGAGCTGAACACCAGGCCCAGGACGACCTATCTGGCCAAGGTGCGCAACCCGAATCCGGATCTCAAGGGCGTGACGACATGACAGCCCGTAAGAGGAGCGTGATCGACATCCTCGCTCTGACGTGCATCGTCGCACTGACGGGATGCGCGCGCGGCTGTACATCAAGCCGCCCTCCGATCCATCTCAATCCAAGCATGGACGACCAGCCGAAGGTGCTCCCACAGACAGCGAGCAAGTTCTTTTACAACGGCGCGTCCATGCGCGAACCCGTTCCCGGAACGATTCCCATCGGCGGGCTGAAGGAGGACGAGGCCTTCTTCACGGGAAAGAGCGAGGACGGGCTGTTCGTCGCGACGATTCCCGTCCCCGTAGACGAGAAGCTCGTCGAGCGCGGGCACCAGCGCTACACGATCTATTGCCAGCCTTGCCACGACGCTCGGGGGGACGGCAAGGGGATCTTGTTCCAGCGAGGCAACGTCCCCACCGCCTCGTTCCACCAGGAGAAGATCCTGAAGTACCCGGACGGGCAGATCTTCAACGTCATCACGAACGGGCAAGGGCTCATGGCCGCGTACCGCTGGCCAATCCCTCCTGCGGACAGGTGGGCGATCGTCGCTTACGTTCGAGACCTCGAACGCAAGCGGCTGGCACGCGCCACGGAAACGCCTGCCTCCGCTGAAGCGACGGCGGGCAAGCCGGCGGCCAAGCCCGCGGGGAACAAGTGACGGAGGCAGCATGACGAACGGCGTCATGAACGGCGCGATGAACCGGAAAATACTGGTCGTTCTCGGTCCCGTCGCGGGTCTGGCGATGTTCGCGGGGGCCATCTGGATCGCATCGACGCTCGTCAGCCGCGAATACAGGGAGCCTTACCGCGTTCCTGCCGCGACCGTCGACGCAACGCCGCGCACGGAGGGACTCGCGGCCGAGAAGGCGGACGCGGAGACCAAGGCCCGGGCAAAGCCCTACGCGGAAGCCGAGTACCGGACGTTCCCGGTCGTCGGGAGCCGCGTCGCCATCTGGTCGGTCGCGCAGCTCCATCTTCTGTTTGCGGCCTTCGTGCTTGCCGTTCCGCTCTTCGCGTTCATCATCGAGGTGATCGGGTACAAGACCGGCGACCTGCGCTACGACGGGCTCGCGTACGAGTTCACGAAGCTCCTCTCGGTGTCGTTCTCGCTCACCGCGACCTTCGGAGCGTTTCTGACGTTCATGCTCGTGATCCTGTATCCGAAATTCACGAATTACTTGATGAGCGTGTTCTCCCCCACGTTCCTCCCGTACGTGCTGCTGTTCTTCGCGGAGGCCTTCTTCCTTTACACCTACTATTACGGCTGGGGGAAGTTCCACCCGCTGGGGCATCTGGGT
>JBKOZS010000333.1:0-19952 GCA_046726015.1 Acidobacteriota bacterium | reverse complement strand
ATGAAAGAGATAGAGCGGCCAGATGTCGAGCGTGCCACCCGCCAGATCGATTCGGGTCGGTGCCGATGCTTCTATGTGCACCGACCGATTATAGATTGGCGAGTGCCGACTGGAGATTGGCGATTCACGGATTGAAGATTGGGGATTGGCGATTGGCATTGAAGATTGGCGATTGCCATTGAAGAGTGGAGATTTCCGGTTGGGATTGAAGATTGTCGATGGGGTTGTCGATTGCCGATCGGTCCACGGCGGCGTGACCACTCGCCAATCGGCAATCGTCAATCCCAATCGCCATTGGCCAATCGCCAATCGAATCGCCAATCGGCAATCCCAATCGCCATTCGCCAATCGGCAATCCGTCAATCTGCAGTCTGCAATCGTCAATCGCCAATGCGATATGATCGCGTGAATGCGCGACGTCCGTCGTCATATCGGTCAGCTGGCGTTCGTGGGGTTCAACGGCTATTCGCTGCCGTCGGAGGTCCGGCAGCTCGCGCGGGAGTTCGATCTCGGCGGCGTGGTGTTCTTCGCGCGAAACGTGCAGGAGCCCGAGCAGGTCGCCGAGCTGTCGCGCCAGTCGCAGGACCTGGCCACCGAGATCCCGCTGTGGGTCAGCGTCGACCAGGAGGGGGGACGCGTTGCGCGGCTGAAACGGCCGTTCACTGAATGGCCGCCGATGCAGACGCTGGGACGCGCGGGCGACGAGGCGCTCGCGGAACGCTTCGCGCGCGCGCTCGCGACCGAGTTGAAGGCGGTCGGCATCTCGCTGGATTACACGCCGGTCCTCGATATCCTCACGAATCCCCAAAACCCCGTGATTGGCGATCGCGCGCTCGCGGAACGCGCCGAGGACGTGGCGCGGCTCGGCGTGGTGATCATCCGGACGCTGCAGGCGGAAGGAATTGCCGCATGCGGCAAGCACTTTCCTGGGCATGGCGATACCTCGGTCGACTCGCACTTCGATCTCCCGCTCATCGAGCATCCGCCGGATCGCCTCGAGGCCGTGGAGTTCGGCCCGTTCAAAGCGGCGATTGCCGCGGACGTCTCGTCAATCATGACCGCGCACATCTTGATTCCCGCACTCGACGACGAGCGCCCGGCCACGCTCTCCCCGGCCATCATCGACGGCCTTCTGAGAAAGAAGCTGGGTCACGCAGGATTGATTCTCACGGACGACATGTCGATGAAGGCGATCAGCGGCCGATACGGACTCAGCGACGCGGTCGTGATGGCAATTGCCGCCGGTTGCGACGCGGTGCTGATGTGCGCGCCGGAGCCCGAATCTCAGATGGCGGCCCTCGAAGCGCTCATCTACGCGGTCGAACAGGGGCGCCTGCCACAGAAACGAGTCGAGGATGCGCTCGCACGCCAGCGCCGGGTCAAGGAGCGGTTCCTCGCGTCGCCGCGTTCGCGTCCCGCGAGCGGACCTGCGCTTCGCGCCATGCTCGGGCGCGACGAGCACCAGGCCATCGCCGCGGAAATGGCGCGGTTCGCGTAGCTGATGCAAAAGCCTCGCGCGTTGCGGCCGGGCGACAAGATCGCCGTCATTGCCCCGGCCAGCAGCTTCAATCGCGACGAGTTCGAGGCCGGCGTGGCGGAGCTTCGCCGGCTTGGGTATGAGCCGGTCTACGACGACAGCGTCTTCGCGCGTGACGCTTACGTGGCGGGCGATCCGGGGCTGCGCGCCAACGCGTTCAGGCGTGCCTGGGCCGACGAGGACATCGCCGCGCTCATTGCGGTGCGCGGCGGCTACGGCAGCGTCCACATTCTGCCGCTGCTCGATGCCACGGACGTGCGCCGCGCGCCCAAGCCCTTCATCGGCTACAGCGATAACACCTCAATCCTTTCGTGGTTGACGACACGCTGCGGCATCGTCTCGTTTCACGGTCCGATGCTCGCAGGGCGACTGGCGCGAGGAGAGTCTGGGTACGATCGCGACATGTTCATGCGGGCCGTGTCGAGCGACCAGCCAGTGGGGGAGATCACGCATCCGGCGCTCGAAGCGGTTCTCCCCGGCGAGGCATCCGGCACGCTGGTCGGAGGCACGCTGACGCTGTTGCTCTCATCGTTTCGAACGCCGTTCGAATTCGATCCCCCCGCGGGCCATGTGCTGTTCATCGACGAAGTGGCGGAGCGTCCGTATCGGCTGGACCGCATGCTGATGCAGTTGCGCTTGTCCGGATGGCTCGCGAAAGCGTCGGCGCTCGTCTTTGGCGAAATGCCGGACTGTAATGAGCCGGCGGAGGGAGGCGTGACCGCACGCGACGTCGTGACGCGCGTGCTGTCGGATTTTCCGGGACCAGTGCTGTTCGGGCTTCCCTCGGGTCATACGACCGGCGCCTGCCTGACGCTGCCGTTCGGGGTTCGTGCACGGGTCGTGGCGGGGCCGCGACCGGCGTTGATCATTGAGGAGGCGGCGGTCACGTCATGAAACGGATTCACCTGATCGGGATCTGCGGCACGGCGATGGCTACACTTGCGGCCTTGCTCAAAAGTCGTGGGTTCGACGTACGGGGCTCGGACCAGAATGTCTATCCGCCGATGAGCGATTTCCTGGCGGAGCAGCAGATCGCCACGCTGCAAGGTTACAAGCCGGAACACATCAGTGCCGACCTCGATCTCGTCGTCGTGGGGAACGCGATTTCGCGCGGCAATCCCGAGCTCGAAGAGGTGCTGGACCGCAAGATTCGCTACTGCTCAATGCCGGAAGCGGTGCGCGATCACTTCCTGTGGGGCGCGCGTTCGGTCGTGATTGCGGGCACGCATGGCAAGACGACGACCACCTCGCTCACGGGGTGGGTTCTGACCCACGGCGGCGCCGATCCGAGCGTGTTCATTGGCGGAATCGCGGAGAACTTCGCCGGCAGTTACCGCATTGGCGGCGGACGCGAGTTCGTCATTGAAGGGGACGAGTACGACAGCGCGTTCTTCGACAAGACGGCGAAGTTCCTCAAGTACCTGCCGGACATCGCGGTTGTGAACAATATCGAGTTCGATCACGCCGACATCTACGCCGACCTGGAGTCGATCCGCGTGGCGTTCAGGCGCCTGGTCAACCTGGTCCCGCGCCGCGGCCTGCTCCTCGTCGGCGCGGACGACCCGGAAGCGCGCGCGCTCACGCCGCTCGCGCGGTGCCGGGTCGAATCCTTCGGCCTGTCCGACGGCGCAGACTGGCAGGCACACGACCTTCGCATCGAGGCTGGAATCACGCGATTCAGCGTGCGGCGCGCCGGCCAACCGACGGGAACCTTCGAGATCCCGCTGCTCGGCGCGTTCAACGTCAGGAATGCGCTGGCGGCCATTGCCGTTGGCGCCGCTGTCGGTCTGAGTCCCGACACGATCGCCGAGGCCTTTCGGCGGTTCAAAGGCATCCGGCGCCGCATGCAGCTTCGTGGTACGGCCAATGGCGTCGCCGTGTACGATGACTTCGCGCATCACCCGACCGCAATATCCGAAACTCTTGCGGGCGTCCGCTCCGCCTATCCCGACCACCGCATCTGGGCCATCTTCGAGCCCCGTTCTGCGACGTCGTGCCGGAAGGTGTTCCAATCCGATTTCGCGCGCGCGTTCGCCGCTGCCGACCGCGTGCTGCTGCCGGCGGTCTTTCGCTCCAACCTGCCGGACGACCAGCGCCTGTCAATCGAGCAGCTCATTTCGGATCTGCGCGCGACGGGGCAGGACGCCCGGTTCATTCCCGAGGTCGACGAGATCGTCTCGACCGTGGCACGCGAAGCCCGCACCGGCGATCTCGTGGTCGTCATGTCCAATGGCGGTTTCGACAACATTCACCAGAAACTGCTGACGGCGCTGGAGGCGCGTCCGCGCCGCTGAATGGACGCGCGCATCCTTCCGGCGGGCGATGCCGCGTGGCTCGTGGAATTACCCGAGCGCATCGATCCGGTCGTGAACGCGCGAGCCATCGACATTGCCACACGCGTCAACGACGCCAGGATGCCGTTCGTACTCGACGTTGTGGTCGGCTATCGATCCGTGATGGTGTATGTCGATGCCATCGTGGACGAAGCGGCGACGATCGAGCATCGGTTGCGCGACATCGTTCAGTCACCTGGCCGGGAGACCATTGCCGACGGTTCATCTGTCGACGTGCCGGTGTGCTATGAGGAGCCGTTCGGTCCTGACTTGCAGGATGTCGCTCTGTTCGCGCGATGCAGTGTCGCGGAGGTGATCGAACGTCATCTGGCCGTGGAATACCGTGTCTTCGTGATCGGCTTCGTTCCAGGATTCGCGTACATGGCCACGGTCGATCCGACGATTGCCGCGCCGCGGCGCGCCTCGCCTCGCGTAAAAGTTCCACGCGGGTCCGTGGCCATTGCCGCGGGGCAGACCGGCATCTATCCGGCCGAAACGCCCGGAGGCTGGAACCTGATTGGCCGCACGCCCACCCGGCCGTATGCACCGGATCGTCTCGAACCGTTTCTGTTCCGGCCCGGAGATCGCGTTCGCTTCCGACGAATCACCACTACCGAGTACCGGGCGACAACCGAATGGGGTGATGCGTGACGTGCGCGTTGCTCGTCGACCGCCCCGGTATGCTGACGACAGTGCAGGACCGCGGGAGGTGGGGATATCAGAGCCTCGGTGTCCCGGTGGCTGGACCGATGGACTGGTATTCGCACGCGCTCGCGAATCGACGGGTTGGCAACGATCCGGATGCCGCGGCGCTCGAGATCACGCTGATGGGGCCGGAATTGATCGCCGAAGGCGAGGTGGTGTGCGCGATTGCCGGCGCGGAGTTCGATGTCGCCCTGGACGGCGTGATCCTGCCGGTCCGGCGGGCATTTTCGGTGTCCAACAGATCGAGGATCCGGATTGGCGCTCGCCGGATCGGAGCGAGGGCCACGCTGGCCGTTCGCGGCGGGTTCGATCTGCCGGCGACGTTCGGCAGCCGCGCCACGCATCTCGTGAGCGGCATGGGACCATTCGGCGGCAGGCTGCTGCGAACCGGTGACCGCCTGCCAGTTGCGTCAGCCGGCACAGGATCCGTGACCGATGCCGGCATTCCGCTCGACCTGCCACGCGGCGGCGCGCGGGTCCGGGTCGTGCCCGCGGTTCACCGCGAGCGGTTCACGGACGAGGCCTGGCACACATTGACGAGCACGCGGTTCATGGTGACGCCGCAATCCAACCGCATGGGATATCGACTCGAAGGCCTGGAGCTGGCGCAGGACGGCGGCACGGACATCCTTTCCGAAGCCATGCCCATCGGCGCCATCCAGGTGCCTCCGTCCGGACAGGCCATCCTGCTGATGGCCGATCGACAGACAACGGGCGGCTACGCGACGATCGCCAACGTGATTACCGCGGACCTGCCTGTGGCTGGCCAGCTTGCGCCCGGCGACTGGATCGAATTTGCGCCCTGCACTCACGCGGATGCCATGGCGGCACTTCGTGCGCGCTATGCCTCGCTGGCGGACCGCACATGATCGACATCCGGTCGCGCCTGCGCGAGGCGATCGAGGCGGATCGCGTGCAGCGAGATGCGCCGCTTGCGCCATTCACGACGTTCAAGGTGGGCGGCGCCGCCGACTGGCTCGTGCACGTGCGGAATGCCGCGGAGATCCGCGCGGCGGTCGCGGCGGCACGCGAAGCGAACCTTCCCGTGACCGTGCTTGGCGGCGGCTCCAACGTCCTCATCTCGGACGCGGGAGTCCGTGGCGTCGTGATTCGAGTGCATGGCGGCGATGTGACACGTCTGTCGGACGAACAGATCCGCGCGGACGCGGGACTCACGATCAACGGGCTTGTCCGCTGGACGATCAATCGTTGCCTTGCCGGCCTCGAGGCGTGGGCGGGAACGCCTGGCACGGTCGGAGGCGCCATCCACGGGAACGCGCATTTCAAGGGACGGATGATTGGTGAGCTGATCGACCGCGTGGAGATCGCGTCGGCGGATGGCGATGTCCGCCGGATCGACGCTCGGGACATGGAATTCGGGTACGACCGCAGCCGGCTGCAGCGCACACGCGAAATAGCGATCAGCGCCGATTTTCGTGTCGGCCGCGGCGAGCCCGCCGCGCTGCGCGCAATTGCGCGCGAGTCGCTCGCCTATCGCAAGCGCACGCAGCCGCTCGAATCGGCGAGCGCCGGCTGTATCTTTCAGAATCCCGATCCGGCGCTCGATCGCGTGCCGGATGGCATTCCGTGGTCCGCGGGCGCACTCGTCGATCGCGCTGGTCTCAAGGGAAGCAGTGAAGGACACGCGCGCGTGTCACCGACCCACGGCAATTTCATCGTCAACGATGGCCGTGCCAGCGCTGAGGAGATCCGTGCGCTGATCGAGCGGTGCCGCGGTGCGGTGCAGGAGAGATTCGGCGTCGCGCTGAGAGACGAGATTGTGTATTTGGGATTTTGACAAGATTCGAAGGGAGAGACGGCCGACGGCTACAACACGAAGATCACGAAGCCACGAAGATCACGAAGGTAGGAACGGCCTTTGGGTTTCTAAATGCGCCGTGGTAGCGAAAGCTGCGGCAATTGATTTGCGTCATTCGTCATTCGTCATTCGTCATTGACACGATGGCCACACTCAGAATTGAAGGCGGTCGAAGGCTCTCCGGCGAACTGGCCGTCGAGGGCAACAAGAATTCCGCGCTGCCGCTCATCGCCGCGTGCGTGCTGACGGATCAGCCATGCGAGATCGCCAACGTGCCGCGTATCCGTGACGTCGACGTGCTGCTCGACCTTCTGCACGGGCTGGGCGCGCACATCGAAGGGCGCGGCACATCGACGCTGCACATTCACTGCAAGGAGATCCGCAGCGACCGTCCAGACCCCGTGCTGGTCGGCAAGGTCCGGGGCTCGGTGCTGCTCCTCGGACCGCTGCTGGCGCGCCGCGGATCGGCGCGCCTGGCGCCTCCCGGCGGTGATTTTCCGACAAGGCGCACGATCTCCACCCATCTCAGCGCGCTCTACGCCATGGGCGCCGAGAGCCTCGACGAGCCGGGACATGCGCTCGAAGTCGCGAATGGGATCGTCGGCGCGTCGATTTATCTCGACGAAGCCTCGGTGACCGGAACCGAGACGGCGTTGCTCGCCGCCGCTGCCGCACGCGGCCCTTCCGAGATCCGCCATGCCGCGATGGAACCGCACGTCTTCGAACTGTGCGAGTTCCTGCGCGCGATGGGCTGCGGCATCGAAGGGGCGGGCACGTCGACGATTCGCGTGGAGCCTCCGGCGCGTCTCGGCGGTGCGCGTCACCGGCTGTTCGGCGACTACATCGAGGCCGGCAGCTGGGGCGTCGTCGCAGCCATCACCGGCGGCGAGATCGAGGTCAGCGGCGCTCGAACAGTCGATCTGGAAGTGATTGCCGCGCCGTTGCGACGCATGGGGCTCGACTGCAGTTATGACGACGATGTCTTTCGAGTGCTTCCGTCGGAGCTGAGCGCCGTTCGCCGCATCACGACCGGCGTGTGGCCGGGCTTTCCGAGCGACCTGGTGAGCCTGGTCACTGTTCTTGCGACGCAGGCCGACGGCCGCACGCTCCTGCACGACTGGCTCTACGAACTGCGGCTGTTCGCCCTCGAGCAGTTGAGCGCGATGCACGCGGATCTCTTCCTCTGCGATCCCCACCGCATCATCGTCAGTGGTCCGAAGAAACTGCGCGGTCGATCGCTCGATAGCCGCGATCTGCGATCGGGCATGGCCTTGATTGCCGCAGCGCTAGCGGCGGAAGGAGAGAGCCGCGTAACGCCGCTCGAGACCGTCGAGCGAGGCTACGGCGCACTCGTCGAGCGCCTGCGGCTGCTCGGTGCGCACGTCGAGAGGGAAGGTTAGCGCTGCGAACCGCCCGTCCCGCCGCCGGGTTTCTTGGGCGGCGGCGGCGGCGATAGCGGGATCGGGACGCCAGGCATCGGGCCCTGCAGCGGCTGCGGAAACGAGGGTGCTGCCGGCGCGGCCGTCGGAGCGCTTGGCGGTGGTGCGGCTCCCGCTGGCGGCGCGAGCCCTGGTGGCAGATCGGGGCCCTCTTCGCGATCGCGGGGGACGGCAAGAAGGCCAGGCTGCTCGGGGACCGTCATGCCGATATCGCGGCCGAGGCGGAAGGGCCGCAAGTCCGCTTCATTCAGATCGAGCACGCGAACGATGTGAGGCGTCAGCGTGAGGATGATGTCGGTTTGCTGCGATTCCTTGTGATTGCTCGCGAACAGCCGGCCGACCAGCGGGATGTCGCTCAACCCGGGAACGCCGGCCATCACCGTGCGCTCCTCGTCGCGAATCAACCCTGCCAGCATGTTCGTCTCGCCATCTTTCAGCCGGATCGTCGTGGCGATCTCGCGGTTGCCGAACGTTGGCAGGTTTGCGAAACCCACGCCCGAGATATTGGAGAGCGAGACCCTCAACGCGAGCGTCACCTCGTCGTCGTGATGCATGCGCGGCGTGATGTCGATGTTGACGCCGATGTTCTCGTACACGAACGACGTAATCGGCTGGGTGTTGACGCCGCCCGCGGCGATCGGCGCGAACGTCGTGACCGGCACCGGCACGCGCTCGCCGAACCTGGCGGACGCCGCGAGTCCTTCAGCGGTCCTGAGCTGCGGGTTCGCGAGTGTGCGGGTTGCGGTGTCGTTCTTGAGCAGCCGGTAGTAGATGCCTGGAATGCCCGCCATGAACACGTCGGCGGCGGTGAGATTCTGCAGATCCTGCAGCGTGAAGCCTGTCCGGTTCACGTCCAACGACCCGGAAATGCCGGGCTGTCCGGGGGAGGCGATCTGGATGCCGTACTCGAGGAGCTTGGTACGATCGACCTCGAGGAGTTCCACGTCAATCACGACTTCGGGCCGGGCCTTGTCGATCGCGTTAATCAGGCGCGACGCCGCGACGATGCGTTCCGGTGAGTCCTTGATGGAAATCGCATTCGTGGCGGTGATGGCCGACACCTGCCGGATATCGATCACCACGCGGAGGAGATCGATCACTTCCTTGACGTCCGCGTTGCTCAAGTAGAACGTGCGGACGACCGATTCCTCGTACTCCCGCCGTTTCGCCGGCGTGTCCGGCACGATCGTGATCGTTTGCGGGGCGGTGACGCGATAGAACGTGCGCGTGCTCGCGGTCACGGCCGACAGGGCATCCTCGAGCGTCGCGTTGCGAAGGTCGATGCTGAGCGGCTGATCGCGGAAGGCCGGATCGAACACGAGGCTCAGGTTCGCGAAACGGGCGATGGCCATGAAGACCGCGCGGGCCGACGCACCGTTACCGAAGACCAGTGATGTCGGCAGCTTGGCGGTCGACGGGAGATCGAGTCCCGGAGGCGCCACGTCACGCGTCCGCGCGATGAGACTCTCCAGCTCTGTCCGGCCGCCGCGGTTCACGTTGATCTTGGTGCGAAGCCGCTGACGCGCGTCGCGGAGCGCGGCGTCGATCTGTGGATCCGTCGGATTGAGCTCCGACGCGAGCTGATACTCGACTACGGCTTCCTCGTAGCGATCCAGCGCCGCGAGCCGGCGGCCCTTGTTGGCGTGATCCTGCGCGGCGCGCAGCTTCACTCGGTCGAGCGACGTGCGTGCCTCCCGGTTGGCGGGTTCGGCGCGGAGAGCCTTTGTGTATTCGACGACCGCGCGGTCGTAGTTCTGCGCTTGTTCGGCGTGGTGCGCCTCTCGCAAGGCTGCGCTGGTGGCGCCGCACCCGAGTGAGCCGGCGAGCAGCAGCGCCGCCGCAGCGGCTCGAAGATCAACGCGCCGACGAATCAGCATCGATGACATCGACCCCCCGCGGAATCCTGAACGTGAAACGCGAGTCATCGACTCCGATGTTCTCGCGGAAGTTCGTGAACTGGAACGTCGATTTGCCCCCCTGCTGATCGGCCGCCGTCAGACCGCGAATCTGCAGTGACTGTCGATCGACAACGAGAATCAGCCAGTCGTAGTCACGCTGCCGCAGCTTCGGATCCAGCCGAAGCACCCACGTGCCGGCGCTGCCGCCCGGCGCGTAGCTGACATTGAAATCGCGCGTCACGTTCCCCTTGCCCGCGAGGAACAGCACCGCGGTTGTTGCCTCGTCGTCAGACGGCACGGAGCTCACGATCACCTGCTTGTCGGCCGGCACGTACGAATACACCTTTCGGCCGTCGGACACGAAGAGCTTCTTCTCCGGCGACGTGTAGTCCCATCGCATGCGTCCCGGTTTCTTCACTTCGACAGCGCCGCGCTCGGTGAGCTTCTTCTTCAGGACGCCCCCTTCGTAGGTGTGCGTGAAATCCGCTGAGAAGTCGCGGACGCGATCGTATTTCTCCTGGAGTGCGCGAGCCGTATCAACAGCCGACGGCTGTGGCGCCGGCTGAGCGATCGCCACAGCCGAGATGAGCGCGAGGACGAAGGAAAACAACCCGCATTGCGACATCGAGTAACCCGGGTAATCAGACAGCGCTGGAGGCTCATCCGAGTGTAGCACCGCCCAGGAGCATCGGCGGGGCCTATGCACGCTTTTGCGCCACGAAGGCAAGGACCTCCTTGAGCGGCCGTGTGTTCAGCACGTGGTGCGGTCCGACCCAGCCCCGGCGGGCGGTGCCGACGCCGAGGCGCATCTGACGATCCAGCGAGCGGGCCCTGTGGCAGTCGCTGTCGATCGTCACGGTAACCCCGGCGGCAACTGCAGCGCGCGCGTGCTCGCCGTCGAGGTCGAGGTGCCCTGGCGCGCCGTCGATCTCGAGCGCCGTTCCGGTCTGGGCGGCCGCTTCATAGAGGGCGGCGTAGTCCATGTCGTAGCCGATGCGCCGCCCGACGAGCTGGTTCGCCGGGTGAGTGACGATCGTGACGAGCGGATGACGAATGGCCTGCAGGCAACGTGCGGTGAGCTGCTGGCCGTCCTGGCCGCATCGCTCGTGCAGCGACGCCAGCACGAGATCGAGTGACGCCAACACCGCATCAGGACAATCAAGACTGCCGTCTGGAAGGACGTCCGCTTCGATACCGTGAAGGATGGTCAGTTGGGGATATTGACTTCGCAGGCGCGCGATTTCCTCCCGCTGACGCGCGAGCAGATCCATGGTCAGCGTCCGTGAGGCGGCCGCGTGTTCGGAATGATCGCTGATCGCGATGTACTCGTACCCGAGGGCGGCGCACGCATCCACCATGTCACGCACCGAGTTCTGACCGTCGCTGAAGGTCGTGTGCATATGGAGATCGCCGCGAATATCCGCGCGCGTGACGAGCCGGGGCACCTGTCCTCCAACGGCGGCTTCGATCGCGTCGGTGCTCTCCCGCAGCTCCGGTGGAACGTACGAGAGACCTGCCTGCGAGTAGACCTCGTCTTCGGACGCGCTCATACGCGGGCCGCGCCTGCGGTGGATCTCGGCGACGTGCGCCGCCGGCCCCGTCGTGGTGAATAGCACCGTCCCGTATTCGTCGGACAAGGCCACGCGAACGTCGATCTCATGTCCCTGGAACGTGACAATTGCGCGTCGGCCCGTTCGGTGCAGCACCTCCGTCACGCCGGGAATTCTCGCGATCGAGGCGACCGCCGCCGGCGGGTTCGCGCTGCATCCGACGACCACCAGTTCCTGTGGGAGCTGCTCGTACCTTCGGACCGGTCCTGAGACCTCGACGTCGACCAGGTCAGGGCAGCCGGCAGTAATGGATGCGGAGAAGGCGTCAATGATGTCAGTGGCACGTCCAAGCGTCAGCGAAGGCCAGTCAGCGGCGACGACGGATGCGGCGCGGTGAAGGTCGTCGGACGCCACGGATGTGCGTCGCTCGGCCACCGCGAGCTCGAAGTCCGCGCGTGTCAGAATGCCGTCGCGAATAAGGGCCCGTTCGACCGCTGGGGTGAGAGCGCCGATCTCGCGCAGACGGCGCAGAAAGAAGGGGAGGGCGGTCACCCCTTCAGCGAACCCCCGATGGCGGCTGGCTGCGGCGCCGGCTTGGAATCAGTCGGATACTTCGCGGTGACCCACTCGGCAATCCCTCCGGCCAGCACGGAAACGCGGTACCCGAGCTTCTCGAGCTCGCGCGCGATGTTCGTGCTCACGAGTTCTTCCGGATCCGAGTCGTACAGGACGATGTCGCGGGCGAGAGGGAGACCGGAGAGATCGAGCTGGGAGGGTGCCATGCGGATGGCGCCCGGCAGCGTGACGCTGCTGTGCTCGAATGGATACTTGAGGCGGACGTCGACGATCAGTGGCGCGGACGGCCCAGCGGCATCGAGCCGCTGTTTCAGTTCGTCCTTGGACATGCGCGGCACCGCCATGAGGCTATTGTCCTCAGGCGGCGCGCGGAGTGTCAACCGAACGGCTTATCCGCGCTGCGTGCCGACCGGGACCTGCGCGTGCGTGTGATTGTGCGAGTGATGGACGACCCATCCCTCGGAACGACGCCCGCAGGAAACGCACCTGAGGAACATCCGGCCGTGGTCGCAGCTCACGCAGTAGTCATGTCCGGTGATGTAGCAGCTGATCCAAGCCCACATAAGGCACCCTTCGGCGAAAGAAGTTACGCGCCGCAAGGGCAAGCAGAGTGCCACCGTGTCATTTCACGAGATTGCGCAGAAAGCCTGAAGAAATTTCAATCGAGGCGGCAAACCGCGTCGATACAGGGCTTCGGGCAGCCGCCGTAATCGTGCCTGAAATTACGGAACTGTGGGATGCCTCAGCAAAACTCACACCGACGCTGCGTTCGATGCTGGTCGGTGGCCAACCTCAGATCGATGGGGTGCATGCCTGCTTGCCATGGCCCGCTTGATTGGCGGCGGGCGGAGGTGGTTACTGTTTGGTGAAGTCGACCGAAAGCGCCGCTGGCCCGCCGCCCGTAATGGTGGTGACCAGCTTTCGCTCGCCGAACTGTGGATTACGGAAGACGATCTCCCGCACGCCGAGGGCGATGGAGACATTGGCGATTGGTGTCTCGCCCGCCTTGACCCCATCGATCCAGACTTCGGCCCAGGGCTGGGCGTTGATGTTGGCAGTGCCGCGGGGGTCGAGGCTGATCTTGAACGTTTCGCCCGGGTCGATCTCAATCGTCTGGCTCCCCTGGTAGTTCAACGCGTTGTTCGTGAACTTCAGCTGGTGCTTGCCCGGCGAGAGCATGATTGAGTTTTCGCTGGTGCCCAGCAGCCGTCCGCCTTCCGAGACCTCGACGACGATGGGGGCCGACACCGCTGCGAAGCCCGAGAAGATCGGCACGTCGAGTGAGAGGCTCTTGCCCCCCTCGACGCGCACCGTCTTCTTGACGTTCCCGGTCTCCGTGATGAGCGTGATTGTGTGGCGCCCGGGCGTCACGCTCGGGAGCGTCACCGGTGATTCTCCCACCGGCTTGCCGTCGAGAAGCACGCGCGCTCCCGCGGGGTCGGTCGTAATCACAATCTGCCCCGCGTTTTTCGGGATCGTCGTCGTGGTGGGTTCCGGACCACGGTCCGCTTGCTTGCCCGTGACGGTCGTGTTCGGGGGCGTCGTGCCGCTTGGCAGGAACCGGGAGCCCGCAATGCCGATGGCCAGGAGAGCGCCAACCGCTGCTGCAATCTTCCACGGGATCCCGCCGCGTCCGGTGTCGGTCGGATTGGCGCTGACCTCCGGGATGAACGCGACGTCGCGGTCGCGCCGCGGCGTAAACGCCGGCGATGGCGCGCTGTGGCTCTCGTGCTTCAACTTGATCGGCGTTGGCTGCGCCAGGCCGATGGGGGCGCTCTGCGGCTGCGGAACCGGTTTCGGCGGCGCGAACCCAATCGGGATCGACGGCGTCATGACCGGCGGTGGGACCACGGGTGGCGGCACAACGAGGGGCGGCGGTATTGGCGCGGCCACCGCGGCTGGCTGCTGCTGCGCAGGTGGCATGTAAACGGGATAACCGCGCGTCACGGCGTCCGGCATGGGCGCCGCGGGCGCCACGGGGGCCACCGGCGGCTCGAATGCCGCGGCGCGATCCGGCGGGACCAGCCATGAGCTCTTCGAGGCGGCCGCCGCTGGCACGGGTGCTGGCGTCGGCGCCGTGGGGCCGCTCGACGCCGGCGCGGTCGAGCGGAGACGGTCCTTCTTCGAGCGCGCGGACTTGTCACGCTTACGGCGTTTGTTCGACTGACTTGCGGACTCGCGCTCGTCGGCCGCGGCGAGCTCTTCCTGCTCGCGCTGCTCCTGCTCGCGCCGCTCCTGCTCGCGCCGTTCCTGTTCGCGGCGTTCTTGTTCGCGCCGGTCCTGTTCGCGCCGCTCCGCGGCGGCCCGCTCCTTCTCCCGGCGTTCAGCCTCGGCGCGTTCGCGTTCGCGCCGTTCCTTTTCGGCTCGTTCCTGTTCCCGGCGTTCCGTTTCGAGCCGCTCTTTCTCTTTGCGCTCGGCTTCGAGCCTGGCCTGGCGTTCGCGCTCGAGACGTTCCGCTTCGAGGCGTTCGCGCTGTTTCCGTTCGGCTTCAAGCCGTTCGCGTTCTTTCCGTTCGGCTTCGAGCCGTTCGCGTTCACGACGCGCGGCCTCGAGCCGTTCCTTTTCCTTCCGCTCGGCCTCGAGTCGTTCCTTTTCCTTCCGCTCGGCCTCGAGCCTGGCCTGGCGCTCGCGTTCGAGGCGTTCCGCTTCCAGGCGCTCGCGTTCGCGACGCTCGGCCTCGAGGCGCTCTCGCTCCTTGCGTTCGGCCTCGAGTCGTTCCTTTTCCTTCCGTTCGGCTTCGAGCCGCGCCTGGCGCTCGCGCTCCAGTCGTTCCGCCTCGAGCCGTTCGCGTTCGCGACGTTCGGCTTCGAGCCGCTCGCGTTCCCGGCGCTCGGCTTCGAGCCGCTCGCGTTCGAGGCGTTCGCGCTCCAGGCGTTCCTTCTCGAGCCGCTCCGCCTCGAGACGAGCGCGCTCGCGCTGTTCCGCCTCGAGCCGTTCGCGCTCGATGCGCTCGCGTTCGAGGCGTTCCTTCTCGCGGCGCTCCGCCTCCAGCCGTGCGCGTTCCCGCAGCTCCGCTTCGAGCCGTTCGCGCTCGATGCGCTCCCGTTCGAGGCGTTCCTGTTCGAGGCGTTCCGCCTCCAGCCGTTCGCGTTCGCGCTGTTCGGCCTCGAGGCGTTCCCGTTCGATCCGCTCTCGCTCCAGCCGTTCGGCTTCGAGGCGCTCCCGTTCGCGCTGTTCCGCCTCCAGGCGTTCGCGCTCGCGACGCTCGGCTTCGAGACGTTCCTTTTCGCGGCGCTCCGCTTCGAGGCGTTCCGCTTCGAGCCGTTCCGCTTCGAGCCGTTCCGCTTCGAGCCGTTCCTGTTCGCGACGTTCGGCCTCGATACGCGCGCGTTCACGAGCCTCGGCCTCGAGACGTTCCTTTTCGCGGCGTTCCGCCTCGAGGCGTTCGCGCTCGCGGCGTTCGGCTTCGACCCGCTCGCGTTCGCGGCGCTCCGCTTCCAACCGTTCCTTCTCGCGGCGCTCCGCTTCGATACGCGCACGTTCGCGAGCCTCGGCCTCTTCTCGCGCCCGCCGCTCCGCATCCTGTTTCGCGCGCTCGCGGCGGTCCGCGTCGAGGCGTCCCTGTTCGAGGCGCTCGGTTTCGCGTTCGGCCGCCATCGCTTCTTCGGCGGCGGTGCGCTCTATTTCAGCGGTTTCGACCTGCTGGAAGAAATCGAGCAAAGCGGTGCGGCAGGCCTCGACGCCGATTTCTTTCCGCACCAACTGCCGCAGATCCAGCACCGCATCGTCAGCGGATGGGAAAGCCTTGCGCCCCGCGATCGGAAGTACTCGATCGAAGAACTTCTCGATGCCGCTCGCGAACTTCGCCGTGCCCCGGATCTGAGCGACTTCGAGGATCTCGGCGCGGAGTGCCTGGATGCCGTTCGGATAATCGGCGGCGCCGAGCCGGCGGCCGACGATCAACGCCGCCGCCGTCATGCCGGCCTGCGTCAGGTCCGCGGCCATGTCGAACCGCGCGGGCCCGGCCGAGGGAGGCACGGCAATCCCGAACTCGTTCCACAGCCGCTGCCGGTTGAACGCAAGGCGCTCGAGCGCCGCTCCGTAAATGGGATCGACCAGCACGATCTGCCCGGCGGGGCTGAGGATCATGCGTGCGGGAGAGATCGCCCCATGTGCGAACCCGGCGACGCCGTGAAGATTGGCAAGGGCGGGCAGCAACTCGAGGAGCAGGCCCAGCGCCGCGTCGAGACCGGGGACGATGCCGGCATCCTGTGCTGCGTCGAGGGCATCCGAGAGTCGCCGCCCGGCGACGAACTCGGACACGACGGTCAGGCGTCCTTCGTCGTCATCCTCGATGCCGCGAGGACGGGCGAATCGCTCGTCTTCGAGCTGCGTGAGCAGGTTGATGCGCTGGGCGAGAACTTTCTCAAATGCCCCGAGCTCCGGGCGCACCACCAGCCGCTCGAGCATGTCGCCAGTCTCGCGATCGAACGCGAGGACACGACGTCCAAGGCCGTCCTCGAACCCGGAGGACGACAGCGACGAAGCGGTAGTGGGGGGCGCGGACATTTGAAGGAACCCCTACGACTTTGCAACCACCGCACCATGCCCGCCAATCCGGAGACTGTGCGCAATCGCCCATGGATGCATGCATTTACTGCACGTCTGAAGGGGGGCGGCAGGGCAGGAAGCACAAAATGGTACGCACCGATGTCGAAGTTGTAATTGCGCTAAAGTGAAGCCGCTATGCCCGATCGGAACGAGTTGGAAGCGTTGAAAGCCTCGATGCGCGGCGTTCGGCGTTCGGCAGAAGGCCTGAATGGGCTTGGCGAGCGCGTGGAGACACTCGATCCGGAGTCGGACATTTCGGACGCCGACCTTGACGAACTGCAGCGCCTGTCGTCTGCGCATGCCGTCGCCGCGCAGGCGCTCCGTGGACTTGTTCACACGATGTTGCGGCGGCGAGGGAAACTGGAGGAGACGGAGGCGGCGTCGGCGTCAGCACCGGCGGAGGAGTAGCTCCCACGCGCGCGACGTGCCTGCCACTCGTGCACTCGCTAAACCTGGTTCGTCCTATCCAAGGCCTGAATCGTTATTGCAGGTGACCATTCAGCTGTCGGCGCGCGGGATCGATCCGAAGAGGCCCTTGTATCGCGCGACGATTCGAATCGATGGCGCGGAGTTCATCAACGACAGCGGCGTACGCGTTTCGCAACGAGCGCCAATTACGCTGACCGCACATGTCGGATGGCTTGCGGCCTAACGCTGCGAACTCACAACGTCAGCGCGCCACAACGCAGGATGGATGGGCTTCGGCACCAGCTCGTCCAAATTGCGGAACCCAGTTTGAATAGAAATGCGCTGAGGACTGAACCCTGCGAAAGCTCAGCGGGGTAGGTCCATGCCTTTCGCTGTCGAGGTGCTCGAAGAGGATCGGCTCGTTCTGGCCCGGTTGGCCGGCCCGTTTACCGTTTCTGAAGCACACGCCGCCCTGGCCGCGATCAAAAACCGTATTACTGCGTACCCCGTTGAGGGAGTCCTGCTGGACCTGCGCGGCGTCGAGTACACGTCCACGCTGGATGAGGCAGTGGACTTCCTCGCGGAAGACTTCGTCAGCTTTCTCGGCCGCCGCCGGTTGGCCTTCGTGACTGTATCCCCCGCACATTACGGCATGGCGCGCATGATTTCGCGACGCCTGGAGTCTCGCGGCGTAGAGGCCGACGTCTACGCCGACGAGCACGCCGCGCTGGAGTGGCTGCACAGCTCCCACGCTCACGATCGACATGAGGTCGACGCCAGCACTGAATCTCAGCGTGCGGAAGATCAGCGAAGGGTGGGTACTAGTGGAAGAGAGGAGCCGGAGTCCTGAACGTTGGACGTGATGAAGGACGTCAGCTTTTGAATTGCCTACGCGTCGGTAGACAGCGACGGCCAAGTCCACTCCCTCCTTGGGCCGCGGTAGTGCGAGACCGCGAGCGGCCGTCTCTTTTGAGCGCGCCAGGAATAACCCGCCATCGCTGAATCGACAGTCAGAGCTCGCCGAGGAAATCAGGAATCCTCCAGCTCGCGCCCTTAATCAACGTGCGCGTGGAAACGTAAGACGGCACATGAGCGGTGATGCGAAACGACTCCGGGCCTTGCGCGAACGCACCGGCAAAAGCAGTCACGAGATTGCGGCGCTCGCGAGTCTTGAAGACATGGAGTACTTCGATCTCGAGGCGTACGACGACGAGTTGATGAGCGTGCCTTCGCTCGCGAAAATCAAACGGCTCGCCGATGCCTTAAACGTTCCTACGCCCGCGCTCTTCTCCGACCAGCCCGCCACCGTCCGACATCACATCTCGTACGCCGAGCTGGTTTCGCTCGTGAACGCTCGTTTAGCCGCCGGTATCAGCAGGGAGGCACTCGAGGATCAGATCGGTTGGGACCTCACCGCGTTCTTTGAGACCGAAGAAAGGGCGCTGTCAGCGTACGGCGTTGAGTTCCTCAAAGCGCTGTGCCGACAGCTGAGGGTCGAGTGGGTGGCTGCGCTTCCGCGTGCAATGGCCGAACGGTGAAGTTCCGAGTTCCGCGTTGCGAGCGAGGGCTGGGAGCGGCCATATTTCGTTAGGCCCGCTCGACCAGCCGACGGAAGGATTCTCTGGCAAACGTCTCGCAGATTGTCGCGCTGGACAAGGTGTGTTTCACTGATGCGCGAGCTCGTTCCTCGATACATTCCGGCGATTCCGTCAACAGGAATGCGCGGCTACTCGGACTGGGACTACATCGCGGAATCGATGCTCGCGAGTATAGCGAGAATTCGTGGGTTCTGGTCGTTCACACTGGTGGTCCCGGCATTAACGTTGATGAGTTGATGTACTTTCCCAATCAGCAATATCCGGAGTTCGGGCATGGAGGATGGATCGAGCGTATGGGCGCCTGGGGGTATGTCCATGAGTGAGGCCTTCATCATGGCTGTCGGCGCGATGGCGACTGTTGACACCATCCTGTTTGCGTCGCGTGATTCCGCAGAATGATGTCCCGCATGCGGCGGCGCTTTCTTCGGTTTACGTTCGAGGGCGAAGCAAAGTGGCTCGTCGTGCTGGATGTCCTGTTGCCGCTGCTTCTAATTCGTTTCGCGATCGTGATTCCTGGCCTGCGGCGTTGGTTTTCCTGACCTTCGGAGCGTCGCGGCGCTCGCCGCATGTCGGTGCACGGCTGCCTGGCCGAAGCTTTTGCGGTGACCATTTCGGCCCGCTCCGCGCCGCAGCTAACGCCGGCGCGCTACGGCGGGACAGCTCCGCGTGTCGACGGAAGAGCGGAGGCTGGCTTGCCACCCGCAGCTCGCTCACCGATGCAGCCGAGCCCGAGGTCCACCTTCGCGCGTCGCGCTTCTACCTTCGCGCTTCGCGCTACGGCGGGCAACCTTCGCGTGGCTCGCCAACCGTAGCTCACGCGTACGTTGGCAAGCGTGAGCGAAGGTTGGTGGACGGAAGGAGGCTCGAACTCCCGACCTCCGCGTTGCGAACGAACGGTGGGAGCGGCCGTATCTCGTTAAGCGATCACGGCGTAAACGGCGCGATCCCGCGAAATAGGTTGGATGCAAGAGAGTGCGTGTTTATGCGGGTTTCTGCTTAGTCGTGCGCGACGGTTGTTCACAATTTGTCCACAAAGAAATTCCCGTAAGTTGTTGATCCGAGATCACCAAGTCGCGCGAAGCACCCGGAGACGGTTGAGCGCTCGTGGCCATCTGGTTTGCCCGGGTGCGCTGAGCTGCCTTAGACTCAGGTCATGAACCTCCTCGAACACATCACCATTGATCCGGCTGTTCGTTTCGGAAAGCCGTGCGTCCGTGGAACCCGCATCACGGTCGGCGATGTGCTCGGATACCTCGCAAGTGGCATGTCTGAGCAGCAAGTAATCGACGAATTCCCACAGCTCACGCGCGACCATATTCGCGCGTGCCTGGCCTACGCGGCGGAACGCGAGCGGCGGACCCTGGGGATTCCGGCGGCCTGAAGCCGTGCGCCTGCTCTTCGACGAGCAAGTGTCCGAGAAGCTGTGCCGACTGCTGGAGGACATTTTTTCCGGCTCGCTGCACGTCAGGCAGCTCGGCGCCGGGGGCTCGTCCGACATGGCCGTATGGCAGTTTGCACAAGAGCGCGAATGCCTGCTC
>JBKOZS010000332.1:0-23674 GCA_046726015.1 Acidobacteriota bacterium | reverse complement strand
GTTGCTGCTCTCTCTCCTGACCGGGCTGGCCCTCATCCTGGGTGCAATGGGCGTCTACGGCGTGATGATGCACTTTGCATCTCGTCGAAGGCGTGACTGGGCGATTCGCGTCGCCATTGGGCTTCCCGGTTCGCGCGTCATCACTCATGTCCTCGGCCACGGTGCGTTGCTGGTTTCAGCGGGGATTGCCGCGGGCATCGTGGGCGCGGCGATGCTCACCCGACTACTGTCAACGTTTCTTTATGAAGTCAGCGCGCTTGATCCGCTCGCGTTCGCTACCGCAGGGGCAGCATTGTTCGGCGTCGGCATAGTCGCCGCCTTTGTGCCAGCCTTACGCGCGGGAATGGCAAACCCCTTGACCGCGCTTCGCGAACAGTAGGGATGTTGTCCCGAATTACGCCCAAATTCCCAACTCAAGGCCCGGTGGCCCACGAACGAGCCTCCCCGTGGGCGCGCGCGCTTGCACCCGAAAACTCCTGCGGATCGGTGCCGAGGTCGCTGATGGCCTCTCAGCTGCGCACGAGAAGCGCATCGTCCATCGCGACATCAAGCCGGAGGACATCTTCGTTGACGTCGGACGGGCGCGTGAAGATCCTCGACTTCGGCCTGGCGCGACCGGCTTCGACGTCGGCAGCCGCAGGACCCGCCGGCGGCACGACGATGCTGGGGAGCGCGGACGGTGATGGGTATTGTCGGCTACATGGCGCCGGAGGATCGCCGCACCTGTGGCGAGCGCGCACGAGGCGGTCGGCCCTTCTGCGCGTCAGAATCCCAGCTTGACTGCGACGCGGACCGTACGAGGTAGCTGATAGCCTGAAGCCAGCAGGAAGCGGGCGTCGCGCACCAGCTGCTGCTCCGCAATCAGCGACTGCGTGTCGACACCAGTCGAGTAGAAGTCGGTCTCGCGCACCTGTATAGCCTGGCCGAGGAACAGCTCCGTCGGAAAGTAATTCGTCGCGACGCTCTGGTTTAGTGCGTTGATGATGTTGGCGCCGACCGTGAGCCGTATACGCCTGCCGAGCATGAACCGCTGCTGAACGTAGAGATCGAGCTGGCTCACGAGTGGCAGGCGGCCGTCGCTCTCGCGCCCGCGGTAGAGGACGGGGTAGGCGTGGCCGGGAATGAACGCCGCCTCGCGTGAGCGCGGAATTCCGCTCGCTGCGAAGACGCGCGCTCCGATGCTGGTGCCGATGGGAGAGTCGTAGAGCAGGTTCGCCTTCAGCTGGTGCGTCCGATCGGTTGCGAGGACGCCATAAACCGGCCGGCCTCGCTCGTTGAACGCCATCAGCGGGTAGTCGAAATTCTTACCGACGTTGGGGCTGACGCGCCCGTCCTCGTCCGATTGCGCGAGGCCGGAGTAGTTGCCGTGCAGACGGCTCCAGGTGTAGGACACCCGGGCCTCCCAGCCGTTGGAGAGCCGCTTGTCGAGACTCACCTCGAAGGCGTTGTACGTGCGCGCAGCCTTCGGATACGACACCGGAGCTGTGCCGCCACTCGGGTAGAACTCCGAGGCGACGCTCAGCCCGGGATTGCCGATAGTGAACACCTCGGGCTGCGCCGGATCGAGGGCGCCGATGTCCTCGATCGCCCGATCGAGTTGCTTGTGGATGTATCGGGCACTGACAGAGAGGTTCGGCGACAGTTCGCGCTCGATACCGAGCACTGCTTCCTGGAGCTGCATCTGGCCGATGTCGGGATCGATCCGGTCCACTGCTGGGTCGTTGAGCGGCGGCGTAAGGTACAGCGGCGTACCAATAAGGCGGCCCGGGCAGGCCGGCGGACACTCGGGGTTGTCCACGATCGGGCCAATGTCGCCCGAGTCGAGCGTGTACCAGTACGAGACCCAGTTGAGCCCGCCAAAGCCGAACGACAACTGCAGCTTCGTGATGTCGTAGAACACGCCCCACGAGCCGTACACCTTGGTGCGGCCGTCACCAGTGGCATCCCACGCAAAGCCCAGCCGCGGCGCCAGTTTGTCCGCGAAGCCGAAACGGATCGCCGTGCCGGGCACCCTCGGATCGGGCGATAGCGACGGGACATGTTCGTTCTCCGTCCGCAGGCCAACATGCACCGTGAGCCGCGGGCTTATTGTCCAGGCGTCCTGAAGGAAGAGGCCGACGTTGCTCGCGGTGGCGGCCCCCTGCGTGATGAAGCCGCGATTCGGGAGCACCGTGTTGCTGTTGACGCGGTAATAACCGAACGGCCCACTCGTGCCGAGAAACCGCTGGCCCCAGAAAATCCTCATGACGTTTCCCGTGTTGCCAGACAACATGTCCAGACCGACGCGGTCGAACTGCACGCCGCCTTTCACCTGGTGCTCGCCCGCGGCGGAGAATGCCAGGGTGCCGTCAGCCTGTGTCGCGAAGTGCGGCCCTTCCTCACGATCCGAACCGATGTTCGATGGCACGTTCGAATACAGGCGCGGGTGCTGGAATTCCGGCGGAACGCCAGCCATCCCGATCGACGATGTCTGATAGGAGAAAAGATCGCCCTGGTAGACACCATCATTGCGAAAATCCCTGAAGAAGTACCCGGTGCGGACGCTGAAGTACGCGCGAGCGCTTGGCATGAGATCCACGCTCGCCGAGACAGAGTAGTTCGGATTGATGTCGGCGACGGCGTAGTTCGCAGACGGATTGCCCGTGCCGTCGAGAGCAGGCAGCAGCCCGTTCTGCTTGCGCCATCCCGTGCTGAAGGCAACCTTCGCGCGCCATCGTGCATCGGGCTGTGCCGACAGGTTGGCGGCGGCTTGCTGCTGCCGTGCCGTCTGGCGAAACGTGCCCGTGTTGCCGTCGGCACTGAAGGTCACAGTCCGATCGAGAGTGCGGTAGGACGGAACATATCCGGCGAACAGCCACAGGCGGTCAGGGACCACCGGTCCTCCAATCGTGAACCCGGGCTCGAGCTGCGTGTAGTGATCTTCGGGATACGTGACGTACTCCGCGCGCGCCGCGTCCTCTGGCGCGAGCCGCAGCGTCGGACGCGGTCCCGCATCCAGCACATCACCTGACCAGTAGAGCAGCGCGTCGCCATGCCACACATTGCTTCCGCTCTTCGTGATGGCATTCAGCACGCCGCCGGTCGAGCCGCCATACTCCGCGCTGTAGCCGGACGATTTGACCTGCAGCTCCTCGACGAAATCCGGCACGAGGAACTGGCCGGGCGTGCCAATGATGGTGTCGGTCGTATCGACGCCGTCAATCACCACCCTGTTCTCGGCGCCGCTCGACCCGTCGATCGAGATGCCGCCCAGCTTCCGCTCGTCGTTGGTGCCCGGAGCCTGAGCGGCGAGCGACGTGAAGTCGCGGCCGCTCGGCATCCTCTCGATCTCGTGGTCACGGATGCTCGTGGCCCGGACGCTCTGCGTGATGGAGACGCGCGTAGAGCGGGTGACCACCTCGATCTTCTCGATCGGACCGGAAGGCTCGAGCATCAGGTCGATGTTGAGTTGCACCCCGAGTGCCAGCTCGATGCCGACCACCCGGCCTGGAATGAAGCCGTCCAGGGTCGCCGTCAGCTCGTATCTGCCAGGCGGCAGTGCGGCAAAGCGGTACGCCCCGGCGCCGTCAGTGACCGCTTCGAGTCTCAGACCGGTGGTTCCGACGACAACCACCGCGGCACCAGAGACAGCGGCGCGCTGCGCATCGCGGACGATGCCCTCAATCGCCGCTCGCTGCTCCTGGGCGTGCACTGGCGGAACGCCGACCGCCAGCACCAGGATTGCCGCAAGGCCGACGATTCGTCGGGGAGGCATGTCCTTTATTGACGGCTCGCACCCAAAAGGTCGCGCGATCACTCCTCCGGCGGGTGCGCCCAGCCGGGAAACGGCCCGACCTCCAGCCTGTAGCCCGAGGATGAGGCCGGATCGCGGACAGCACGCAGATTCGTGTGGCTGCGAAGAACCCTCAGCAGATCGCCAATCGGGCGGCGGTGCAGCGGCGGCCTCGACACGTCCGGCACGGGCCAGAGCCGGAGCGTCCTGTCGTTGGCCGACGAGGCCAGCCACCGACCGTCGGGAGAAAAGGCGATGGCGGTAATGCTGCTCCGGTGTCCCAGGAACACGTACGGCTCGCCACCCGTGACTGGGCCGATGCGAACCGTGCCGTCGGCGCCGCCGGTCGCGACGAGCGAGCCGGAGCAGTTCACCGCGATCAGGGTTGCAGGACCGAACGAGCGCAGACGGCCCGTGGCCGTGCCGTCGGGCCTGAAGCCGACAACCGATGTGACGCCCGTGGACGCCTCGTCGAGCCCCACCGCAAACCAGCCGTCCGGACTGACACTGAAGGGCCCGTTTGGATGCGCAGCCACCCCGCGGCTCTGTCCGCTCTGAAGATCGATCGAGACGAGACCGGTGTTCGATCGACGCAAGCAGATGCGTCGCGTCCACGAACACGAGGCTGAGAATGCGGCGCACCCGCCCTTCACCGACTCCCGGGAGTGGACCGACGACTTGGACATGGCCGGTGTCCAGATCGTAAACACGGACGACCTTCTCCTCGCGAGGCGCAATGCGCGGCGCCGCGGCCAGCAGCGGCCACCGTCTGCGAACGCCAGCGATCCGATCACGGTCCGGTGAGAGAAGCCCTTCAGTTCACGCGCAGGCCCGCCCTCCAGACTGACCAGCGTGAGACGACCGCGATCGAGTCCTACGGCCGCCGATCGGCCCGAGGGATGGACCGCGATCACCGAATGGGCGTAGCCGTCGGACGCCAGAACGCGAGGCTCGCCACGGGCAGAAAGAGGCCACGCGCGAATGGGGCCGCTCGCCGAGACCGACAGCAGCCAGCGACTGTCCAGCGTAAATGCCAGACTGCTGATGCCGCCGTCCCCTTCAGGCACCGCGAGAACGTCCGGACGATCCCGGCCGAGCCACCAGAAGGCCGTGTCGGTGGAGTGGGACGTGACCAGCCACTGCCCGGTCGGATCGAAGGAATCTTCGTAGATATCGGGCGTGTCCGCTCGCGTGCGCACGATCGGCTCGGATCCCGGCGGCGCCTCGAGGTCGAACAGTCGCACCGTGGGATGGCCGTCGACGATACCGTGCACGGCGAGCCGGCGTCCGCTGGGATCGAAGAGCGGCCACCGAGTGCCTGGCACTCGCAGCACAAGGTCGGGTCGTGATGTGCCCGATGAAAGAGGCCAGACACGCATCTCGCCCGACGCATCGCTGGCGGCGAGGCGCTTGCCGTCCGCGCTCAGGCCAACCCCCAGGATTCTGGCGGCGTGCTCGGCCACGAGCCGGGGCGGAGAACGCCAGTCCGCCAGCGAGCGCACAAAGACTTTCCGGTCGAGGGCATACGCAAGCCAGTCGCCCACGAAGGCATGGTCGGCCAGCACGGGGGAAGCGTCCATCGAGCCGATCTCGCGCGATTCAACGGTGTCGAAGGACCATTGCCGGATGAGCGTTCTTGCGCCCACGGTCGTCTCCGTGAAGAACACTCCCTTCAGCGTCAAGTCGCTTGATGAGTCCTCGATGCGGGCGCGCGCGACCTCCCGTCCATCGGCCGCCGACCAGAGACGAACGTCCCCCCGGAAACTCGCCATGACGACATCGCGCGTCGGGCTGAATGCCACGATCGCCGAAGCCGCGCCTTTCGAGGCGTACTCGGCGAGGGATTTGGCGGTGCCGCCGTTCCAGTGGAGCAGCCTCACCGAGTTGAGGCCGCCCACGGCGACCCATTCGCCCGTGCGGCTGAAGGCGTTCCTCATCCCCCCGACACCCGCAGCCATCGGAGCCAGTCGAGCCACTGGCCCACGCTGCAGCACCCGGATCGCGAGCAGGCGTCCGACATCCGTGTCGGCCAGCTCCAGGCCCTTGATGGCATAGGCAAGCGCCGCCGTCGGGTTCGTGTCGAGTTCGCGCTCTCCGAGCAGCAGCAGCTTGCTCGCCTCCGCGCGCAGCGTTTCGGCCTCGGCCTTCCGACGCGACGAATCCGCTCGCTGCCAAAGAACCGAGGTGACGAGCGCGACCGACGCCGTGAGGGTGACCACCGCGGCCAGTCCGGCCCGGCGTCGGCGCCGGGCCCGCGTGGCGTGCGCGCGCATCGCCTGCGCGAACGCCTCCTCGGTCTCGGAAAGCGCGCCTGGATACCGCTGGCGCCACAGGCCGAAGTCGAGATATGCCTGGCCGGACCACAGCAGGTCCTGCGTCTTGCCGCGGTCCCGCCAGAGTTGCGCGGCCTGCCGGAGCTGGTCACGAAGCTGTGCGCCGTCGGCGTCCTGCGTCTGCCAGCGCACGAGCCGTGGCCAGTTGCTCAGCAGCGACTCGTGGATGATCTCCACCTGCTGGTGTCGCTCGCCGCTTTCGTCCGGTCTGTCGTACGCGGTGAGCAGCCGGGCGTCCACGAGCGCCTTCAGGACGTCCTCGGCTTCGCTCGCGGCTCTCGCCTCGTGCGTCTTCTGGAACACCGAGAGCAACTCGGATCGCTCGCGCACCGCACGCGTGCCCTGCGACGTCACGAGATTCCGGAACAGCTCGCGGACGAGTGGAATTCGCGCGGCTCCGATCCGCTCCAGTGTCGCCTCGGCGTGCTGCGCGAGCGCGCCCGCGACGCCGCCGATTTGGCGATAGGCCTCTCGCGTCAGGAGACCCCGCTCGCGGTCCCGCTTCTCCCAGAGACGAGCGGCCGCGAAGGCGAGCAGCGGAAGCGCTCCTCGCTCGCGGTTCACATCCCCAAGGATCTCGTCGACGAGCGCGTCGTCTTCGAACCGGTATCCGCAGGCGAGCGCTGGCTGCACGAGCGCCCGACGCAAGGCGCTTTCCCCGAGCGTCCCAAGCAACACCAGATCCGACAGCGCCGGGGCGAGCGGTTCGTGCTCGTGGCTGCGGAGGAGAAAGTCGTCACGCAATGACAGGATGACGTGGATGTCGGCCTCGAGGACGAGTCGCCGCAGCAGCCTGGCGAAGGACGCCTGCACGCCCGAATCGCTCAGCGTGAACAGCTCCTCGAACTGATCCACGATCACGAGCGCGTGCTCGTGCCGCTGCCGGAACCGCGTGAACAGCGCAACGGCTGTGTCTTCTTCTTCGAAACGCAACAGTGCCGCGAAGGCCTGAGCATCGTCGGCAAACGACGGCGCCAGTGCCTGCGCCAGCGACTGGAACGGGCGATTGCCCGGCGTCGTCAGCACCGCTTTCCACCCGCTCGGCAGGGTGGGCAGCAGACCCGCATGCAGGAACGAGCTCTTGCCGGCACCGGATGGGCCCGCCAGTGCCAGCAGGCGGGGACGCTTCATTTTCTGCCAGACGCCTTCGGTCTCTACCTCCCGACCGAAGAAGTATTCCGCGTCTTCTTCCGTGAACGAGCCGAGTCCAGGGTACGGGTGCTTCGTCTCGAAGCCCGGAAGTCGCTCGGTCACTTCGTCGAGAGCCCGAGCGAGCGCGCGCGCCGAGGCTTGCCGACCGCCCGGGTTTGGCGCAAGAGCCTGCCGCAGCACCGGCGCCCACGGTCCGTCCGGGACCAGGGGCGGTGTCTCGCGCACGGCTCGGCAGAGGGCCTGTCGTGATTCTGCGTAGGCATCCGCGCCCACCAGGAGCATTTCAGCGAGCACTATGCCGGCTGCGAACACGTCGGCGCGCGCATCCAGCGCATCGCCGCGCAGTTGTTCCGGCGCCATGTACGCCGGCGTTCCCGAAATCGTCGCCGTGCCGGTCGGCGTGGCAATGGAGGCGAGCCCGAAATCCATTACGACCACGCGTCCGGCCCGCGTGATCATCAGGTTCTCCGGCTTGAAGTCCCGGTGCACCAGCCCTGCCCGGTGGATCGCTTCGAGCCCGGCGAGGAACTGGGAGGCGACCTCACGCGCCTCGGCCAGTTGAAGCGGCCCGCGCTCCTTCAGCACCTGTGCCAACGTGGCGCCGTCGACGTACTCCATCGACACGAACTCCTGCCCTTCCTCGATCACGAGGTCGAAGATGCGACAGACGTTCGGCGAGACGATTTCGCGTGCGGAGCGCACTTCCCGGCGCAGCATATCGCGCGCACGCTCGCTCTGACGATGATCGGCGTGGACGGCTTTCAGGGCCACGTCCACCCGGAGCTTCAGGTCGAAGGCGCGAAACACTTCGCCCATGCCGCCGCGGCCGAGCAGCTCGCGAATCTGGTAGAGGTCGCCGAGGATTCGTCCGGCAACGGTATGGCCAACGGTGACGGCCTCGTCGCCTGGATCGCCCACGGCCGGCGACTGCAGAAGCGCGAGGCTCAGGATGCACTGCGGGCAGAGCCCCTCCATGCCGGGCTCCGGGACGAGCTCGACGCCGCAGTCCGGACAGCGCCTGACGTTGCCGGCAGGGCTCATCGTTCAGGAATGACGAATCGAGCAGCGAAAGTCACGGTGGGGATGGGGTCAGACAGGTGGACGATCCCAGGGCGCGAGCACTCCGAGAAGGTGCCTGACCTCGTCGTCCACTTCATCGGGGCTCGCGACCGTCTCCTCAATCGCATCGCGCAGGAGCCGGCCAAGTCGCTGGCGCAGACGCTGAACGGTCGTTTTGATCGCACCTTCCGTGGTCGCCAGATCGGCCGCCACCTGGCGATACGACACGCGCGGTTCCTGACCGGTGAGGACCGCCTCGAGCCGCTCGAATTCGTGCGATCGATCCGAAGCAGCCTGCTCCGAGCGAAGCCGGTCGAGCGCGCGCTGGAGCACCGTGAGGGCCCACCGCCGCTCGAAGATCTCCTCGGGAGTCATCCGGTCTACTGGCTCGACGAGGTAACGGCTCTCACCGGCGTCGCGGTCGAGCGACAGGATCTCGGCCCGGCCGCCCCGCTTCCAGGTGCGGGCCTTGTCGCGCTCCTTCGAGAGGAAGTGGCCGATCGAGGCCTGCAGGAAAACCCGGAAGCGGCCACGCGAGGGGTCGTAATCCTCGAGGTAACCCTTTTCGATCAGCGCCGCGAAGTAGGCCTGGGTGAGATCACGCGCCTCGTCCGCATCGTAGCCCTGACGGCGCACGAAGGCATAAACGGGATACCAATATGCCTGACAGAGAGCTTCGAGCGCCTGTCGAGACTCCTGCGAGGGCGCGTTGCGTGCGGCCAGGATCGTCGACCAACTGGTCGTCCCGAACGGCGATGCCATCCTGAGCGCCCCCAGCGAGGGCTGCGACCCGGTGCGGGTCGGAGGGGCGGATGGTAGCACGACTCAGGATGGCTTGTTCTTGAGCCTCGCTGTCGGGACTCGCCTCGGGTCTACGAGGTGTCGGCTCCGTCGGTGTCGGAGGCATGGGCGAGGTCTATCGCGCGCGGGATTCGCCGAACCATGACAGCTGGTACGTCGCGGCCCCGCGGATGGCCACTCGCGCCAACTCGTCGTCGGGATAGAGCACGTCGAACTGCACCAGCATCTCTTCCAACTCGCGTCGCGCGTCGTCAGGCGAGAGCAGCGAGGCGCCGCTGCACTAAAATCCCCCACATGTCTCCGACCATCGCGTGGGGTGTCATCGCGGGCCTGCTGATCGGCTGGCAGTGGCCGGAGTTCCGAGGTCCCAACGGGACCGGGAAGGCCCAGGCCTCCGGACTGCCGCTCACCTGGAGCGAGACGTCCAACATCCGCTGGAAGACCGCCGTTCACGGACGGGCATGGTCCTCGCCGGTCGTGCTCGACGGCCAGGTCTGGGTCACGACGGCGACCGCGGACGGCAAGCAACTGTTTGCAGTGGCGCTCGATCAGGAGAGCGGCAGGATTCTCCATGACCTCGAGCTGTTCGACGTCGCGACGCCGCAGTACGCGCACCCTTTCAACACGTACGCGTCGCCAACGCCCGCCATCGAACGTGGGCGCGTCTATGTGACCTTCGGGGCCCCCGGCACCGCCGCTCTGGACACGGCGAGCTGCAAGGTGTTGTGGCAGCGCCGCGACCTGGAGTGCAACCATTATCGGGGGGCGGGCTCCTCGCCGATCATCTTCCGCGACCTGCTGCTGCTGCACTATGACGGTAGCGACGTCCAGTACGTCGTCGCGCTCGATAAGTGGACAGGCAGAACCGTCTGGAAGACCAAGCGTTCGATCGACTTCAAGGACCTTGGGCCGGATGGCAAACCGCAGGCCGAAGGGGACCTGCGCAAGGCGTTTTCGACGCCCCAGGTTATCGAGGTCGACGGCGCGCCGCTCGTCGTCAGCATGGGCGCGAAGGCGACCTACGCGTACGATCCGCTGACCGGGAAGGAGCGATGGCGTGTCGAGGAGCGCACGAACCACTCGGCCAGTACGCGTCCGGTAGCCGGGTTCGGCCTGGTGTTTCTGCCGACAGGATTTCCGAAGGGCGAGCTGCTCGCGGTGCGTCCTGACGGCCACGGCGACATCACCGCGACTCACGTGGCATGGCGGCTCACGCGCGGCGTGCCCAACAAGCCGTCAGTCCTGCTGGTCGACGACCTGCTCTACATGACGACCGACGCCGGCGTGGCAAGCGCCGTCGAGGCACGGACCGGCAAGGTGGTGTGGACCGGGAGAATCGGCGGCGAGTACTCCGCCTCGCCAGTCTATGCCGATGGCCGCGTCTACTTCTTCAGCGAAGAAGGCCAGACCATCGTCATCGAGGCCGCTCGCACGTTCAAGGTGCTGGCCGAAAACCAGCTGGGCGACGGGTTCATGGCTTCGCCGGCGATCGCAGGCAAGGCGTTCATCCTTCGATCGCGAACGCACCTCTATCGGGTGGAGTCGTAATCAGGTGCCTTCCTCAATCATGGTTATCTTTCAGGCGGCCACGCGGTGATAGACGAGGAAGATGGCAAATCCTGACGAGATTCCCTGTCACTACCTGGCCGATGTCGCGCTGGCGCGCCTGATTGCCGGCAACCGCCGCTTCGTTCGCGGCAAAGCCCGATTCCCGACCGTGCGCAAAGAGGTCCTGGCCAACCTCGCCAGGCGGCAGCATCCGTACGCCACGATCGTGGGCTGCAGCGACTAGCGCGTTCCGCCGGAGCTCGTATTCGATGCCGGCTTCGGCGACCTCTTCATCATTCGCGTCGCCGGGAACGTGATTGCCGGTGAAGTCCTCGGCACGTTGCAGTACGCGGCGCTGCATCTGCGCACGCCGCTCTTCGTCGTGCTGGGTCACGAAGGCTGCGGCGCGGTGGACGCCGCGCTCGCCACGATGCACCACGGGAAGATGCACGGCAGACACATCGCGTGCCTGATTGGGAACATGCTGCCAGGCCTGGACGGCGTGTCGCGTCTGCCGCCGGAAGCGCAGAGGAGCGCCGCGATCGAAGCCAACGTTCGGTGGTCGATGCAGCAGGTACGAGCGACCAGGGAAGGCAGGCGTCGGACGAAGGAAGGCATCGTCAAGCTGGTGGGTGCGATTTACGAGATCCAGACGGGACGGGTGCGATTCCTGGAGTGATCGCGGATCGGCGCGATCACTCGATCCCCGGAATCCACTTCACCGCGTTGTCGTGATAGAACTTGCGCAGGACGTCCCTCGGCAGGTGCAGGCCCTTCGTGGTCCCTTCCTCGAACTTCACGTCTGCGTCGCCCGAGAAGTATCGCCAATCGCGCTCGTATCTGGCCGCCCAGTCCTTGAGCACGTTCCCGGTCTTGTCTGACGGGTACAGCACGTTATCGGTACCGTAGACCACGCGATCCTGGTACTTGATTAGGAATGCGCGGACTTTTTCGGGCTTCTGCATCATCAGATAGTCAACGCGCGCCGCGGTATCGACGGCGAAGTTCGGGTACTTGTCGAAGCGCCGTGCGATCTGATCGACGTCCACTTCCATGCTGCCGAGGTGCGCGCCCACGACCTTCAAGTGCGGGTGCAGCTGCAGCAGGTGATCGCGAGCGGCGAGGATGGCCTCCTTGGTCGGCCATTCAGGGTGCTTGTAGGCATACTCCTCCGGATGCTTGTTGTAGTAGCTGTAGTCCGGGCTCTTCGGGTCGGGCGCCTTCCAGCAGGAGTCTGGTTCGGCGACGTGCGCCACGACCGTCTTGTGATGAGCGGCGATGTTGTCGAAGATGGGCCCGAACACGGGGTCATCGGGGAGCACGTAAGTGCCGTCTTTTCTCTTGAGCTCCATCCCCACGACCTTGTACAGCTTCACCGCAATCGCGCCGGCGTCGAAATCGGCATTCAGCCGCTTGTTCACGCGATCCGCAAAACGCGGCTTCTCGAAGTCATACGGATCGATGGTGGTCGAGACGGAGGCCCGGCCCTTGGTCAGACGGCGGACCGCCAGCGCATCGGTCCATTGCGGCTCGATGCTCTTCGCAAATGGATCGCGGTCGTCGATGAGCGTGATGTTCAGCGCGCGGAGGTTGAAGCGCGAGAACAGGTCGGCGAGTGCGGCCACGTCCTGGTAGGCGTGAAGGTGTGTGTCGATCGGTTCGATCTCCGCCAGCTGCGACACGATCGCGTCGTCATCAATACCACTGATCGGCGGAGCCGCTGACAGGCTCGCCGCCGCGAGTACGACCGCTTGCAACCAGTGCCAACCGTTGACCCGGTCCGGTCCATTCATTAGGTCCATTCGACTCCTCAGGTTCCGCGGAGCGAACAAGAGAGTAGCACCAGAGCGCGTTCGAATCCCGACCCTCTCCGCCATAAATGCCCTGAAATGTGCAGTTAGTTGCCTCCGGGCCTATCCTCTCTTCGGAATCGTGTAAACGCTCGGCCATACACGAAGCGATAGAATATTCAAGGCGCATCTTCCCCAACTCGACAGCGGACTTCTTCCTGAAGGCCGCACGCCAGTCCCCCCGCGACGCCACCCAAAAAGGAGCGTTGCCATGGAAAGCCGGGCCAAGTTGTTCGGACATCCGATTCACCCCATGCTGATCGTGTTTCCGCTGGGATTGTTCATCAGCGCGGCAGTGTTCGATGTCGTCTATCTCGCTACGGGAAACGAGATGTTCACGTCGGTCTCGTTCTGGAACATCGCGGTCGGAATCGCCGGAGGGTTGCTCGCGGCGGTGTTCGGACTCATCGACTGGCTTGCCATTCCCGCCGGCACGCGCGCGAAGCGGCTTGGACTACTGCACGGTCTCGGGAATGTCGTTGTCGTCGGGCTCTTTGCTGTGAGCCTGTGGCTCCGGGCGGCATCGGTTGCCTACGTTCCGCCTGTAGTCGCAATGCTGCTCTCCTTCTCCGCGGTCGGGCTGGGCGCAGTTACCGGCTGGCTCGGCGGCGAACTCGTCGATCGTCTGGGGGTGGGGATCGATGACGGCGCACATCTGGATGCGCCGAGCTCTCTTCACACCGACCGCGTGCCCATCGGTACTCGGCGACCGGCCTGACGGTCGGACGCGGTGGCTCTCGTCCGCCTGCAGCCGCGGCCCACTGCTCTCTATGTGAGCCGCGGCCGAACCGTTCTCGCAACCAGCCTCGACGGCCAGATTCGTCCAGAACAGGATATTGGTCTGTTCGTGCGCGAGACTCGCCTGCTCTCCCGCTACGAGTATCGACTCGACGGTCAGCCGTTCGAAGTCAGCGCGCTCTCCAACGTCGAGCAGCACACGTGGCTCGGCTATTACTTCATCCGAAGTCCCGGCGCAACGCCGCGCGATGCCGACGCCGGGAGCGGCATGGTGCCGTTGGCGACCGAAGAGACATTGGAGCTTCGAGTCCAACGACGTGTCGGGGAAGGGCTGCACGAGGACCTCTTGCTGACGAATTTCGGCGAATCCGAAGCGCGATTTACGCTGGCGCTCCTGATTGAGGGAGATTTTGTCGACTACGTCGAATCTGCGGGAAATCGGCGTCAGCATGGTCGATCGGAAATCGCGTGGGATGCCGACAAACGCTCGCTGATGCTGCGGTACGAAGCGTCGTCCTCCAGTCGCGATGCGATAGAACGATTCTCCTGCCGCCTCGACGTTCGGGTGAACCGATACGGTGGTCCAGTTGACTGGGACGCCGGTGCGCTCCGATTTCCTTTCACGCTCGCACCCGCGCAATCAGTTGCCATTTGCCTGGCATTCATCCCCGCGTTCGACGGCTCGGCGCTGGACGTTCCCGCGGGATGCGGGGCGAAAGGCCGCAACGCGACATTCGAGGCGCGTACGGCCACATTCCTCGACGAGGCGACACACATCGACGGTGACAAACAGTCCACTGACGCTGCCAACGTATTCGCGGCGCTCGGTCAAGCAAGATCCGACCTGGTTGGGCTGCGCCTCTTCGATCTCGACCGGGGCGGGCGGGCCTGGGTGCCCGCTGCGGGGGTTCCGGTGTACATCGCGCTCTTCGGCCGCGACACATTGACAGCGGCATGGCAGAGCGCCCTGCTCGGTCCTGAAATGATGCAGGGCGCGTTGCTGGAATTGGCTCGCTGGGTGGGCAAGAGGGACGACCCGTGGCGCGACGAGCAGCCTGGCAAGCTGTTGCACGAAGCCCACACCGGCCCTGCGTCGGCACTGGAGCTGAATCCGCGAGCGCGCTATTACGGGTCGATTACCACGTCGGGGTTCTACGCAGCGGTGCTCTCGGAGCTTTGGCACTGGACGGGCGACCGCACGCTCGTCGAACGGCTTCTTCCAGTCGCGCTCGGTGGGCTCGACTGGTTGGATCGAGACGGCGACATCAATGCAGACGGGTTGTTCGAGTACCTGACGCGTTCGTCACAGGGCGTGAAACATCAGGCGTGGAAGGATTCGCGCGATGCGATGGTCGACGACAGGGGGCAGGAGATCGAACCGCCGATCGCGACGTGTGAAGAGCAAGCGTTCGTATATGTTGCGAAGCTTCAGCTTGCCGAGGTGTGCTGGTGGCTCGACCAAAAGGATACGGCTCGCCGACTGTGGCGCGAGGCGCACGAGCTGAAGGCACGGTTCAACGAGCGGTTCTGGATGGCATCCGAACGATTCTTCGCGATGGGCCTCGGCCCGGATGGACAGCCGATCCGATCCATCAGCTCGAACCCTGGTCATTGTCTCGCGGCGGGCATCGTCGAAGAGCAGCACGTCGCGGCCACCGCCGATCGATTGATGGCGGACGATCTCTTTTCCGGTTGGGGCATTCGCACACTCTCCTCGCAGAATCCCGCCTACAACCCTTATAGCTACCATCGCGGCTCGGTGTGGCCTGTCGAGCAAGGCAGCTTCGCCCTCGGGTTCCTGAGGTATGGATTGCACGATCACCTGCAGCGGTTGGCGCGAGGGGTGTTCGAGGCGGCCGCCGTCTTCGAACACTGCCGGCTGCCAGAGCTGTTCAGCGGTCACGCTCGCACAGCAGACCAGCCATTTCCGGCGCTCTATCCACAGGGCAATTCACCGCAGGCGTGGTCCGCATCCACGCTGTTCCTGATCGTGCAGGCGATGCTCGGCGTGTACCCCTATGCGCCGCTACACACGTTGTTCGTCGACCCGCATCTGCCCGCCTGGCTTCCAGGCGTGACGCTGCGTGGGCTCCGGGTTGGAGACGCCGCGGCGGATCTGACCTTTCAGCGCGACGAGGATGGGCGGACAGACTACCGCGTGCTCGACAAGCGCGGCACGCTGCACGTCATTCGTCAGCCCAGCCCGTGGTCGCTGACCGCCGGGGCCGGTGAACGGATTCGCGATGTCATCGAAAGCCTGCTCCCTGGCCATTGACGCGGAGGGACTCATGGGGTTGCATGACGTCGTCGTCATCACTGGAGCGTCTGCGGGCGTTGGCCGCGCTACCAGCCGGCTGTTCGCCAGGCTTGGTGCTGACGTGGGTCTGATCGCGCGCGACCGGGGCAGGTTGGAGGCGACCCGTGAGGAAGTCGAGCAACACGGCGGTCATGCTTGTGTGGTCGTCGCCGATGTCGCCTCCGAAGAGGCGATCGAAGCGGCAGCGGCAGAAATCGAGGCCACTCTCGGGCCCATTACCGTCTGGGTCAACAACGCGATGGCTTCAGTCTTCTCCCCGGTCAAAGAGCTGCATGCGGAAGAGATCAGACGTGTCACCGAGGTCACCTACCTCGGTGTGGTGCACGGCACCTTGGCGGCGCTGCGCCGGATGCTGCCTCGTGATCGCGGCGTGATCGTCCAGGTCGGCTCGACGCTCGCCTATCGTGCGATTCCGTTACAGGCACCCTATTGTGCGGCCAAACATGCGGTGCGCGGGTTTACGGATTCACTCCGGTGCGAATTGATTCACGATCACAGTGGCGTGCATATCACGATGGTGCATCTGCCGGCGCTCGATACGCCGCAGTTCGAGTGGGTGCTGAATCGCTTGCCAGGCAGACCGAAACCGTTGCCGCCGATCTTTGCCCCCGAGCTGGCGGCAGAAGCCATCGTCTGGGCGGCTCGTCATCGGCGACGGGAAGTGTACGTCGGCGGGTCGGTGGCGGCGGCGATTCACGCGAACAAGATCGCGCCTCGCCTGCTTGATCGATATCTGGCCCATGCCGCCTATGACGGTCAGCACACTGCAGAAGCCGCAGAACCGAATCGACCGTTCAACCTGTGGAAACCAGTAGCCGGTCACCAAGCTGCACATGGCCGATTCGGTTCGTCCGCACAACGACGCAGCATCCAGTATTGGTGGACCACCCATCGGGCGACGACTTTGACCACCGCCGCCATCGGCGCGGCCTTTTGGGCGGCCCGACAATCATTGGCTCGGCGAGCAAACCGGCCATGAACTGCGAAAGCTGCCTTCATAGCCAAATTCCGTCGAACTTCCGACGGGGAGTACTTGCGTTCGTGTTCGCTTGCGCTTCCCTGCTGTCGCCCTGGGCGCTACCCGGCCAGACAGTGGCAGTTCGGCATGCGGAAGGTTTAGTCCACGGCTTTCTCATTTTGAGGGCACTTGATGGAACACCACTGGCGGACGGCGATCTGATACAGACCGCACGCGGCAATCAAGTGACCAGCCGGCTCATATTTCACTTCAGGGATGGGTCGCTTCATGATGAAACCGCCGTCTATTCTCAACGCCGGCGCTTGCGACTGATTCGCCATCACCTGCTGCAGAAGGGCCCGACGTTTCCGAGGCCACTCGAGATGTCAATCGACGGTTCGAGCGGTCGCGTCACGGTCAGTTACACCGACGAGGACGGGGAAAAGAAGACCGAAGCCGAACGCCTCGAAGTCCCACCAGACCTTGCCAACGGCATGATCCTCACGCTGCTGAAGAACGTGCACCGTGATGCTCCGCCAAAGACAATCTCCTTTGTCGCCGCGACGCCGAAGCCGCGCCTCGTCAAGCTGGCCATCACCGTCGCGGGCGATGAACCGTTCGCGACGGGAGGCGCCGCCCGCAAAGCCACCCATTACGTGTTGAAGGTGGAAATCGGTGGGCTCTCGGGCGTTCTGGCGCCGCTCCTCGGCAAGCAACCGCCGGATTCTCACGTCTGGATTCTTGGCGGCGAGGCGCCGGCGTTCGTCAAGTCCGAACAGCCCTTGTATGCCGGGGGCCCGCTGTGGCGGATCGAGCTCGTGAGCCCGGTCTGGCCACGGACCGAGGCTCCGCCGCAGAAGTAAATGGCAGCTAGGCCGACTCGCCTTTCGTCGCCTTTTTGGGAGCGGCAGGATCTTTCGTCGCAAACGGTTCCGCTCGCGGCTTCCTCCCCTCATGATGCGTGTAGATGCGCGTGAACTCTGCCCCGAGCAGCACCACTTGAGACGAGTAATACACCCAGAGAAGAAGCACGATCACGGAACCGGCCGCGCCGTACGTGGATGCGGTCGTACTTTGTCCAAGATAGAGGCCGATCAGCTGTTTGCCAATGGTGAACAAAACGGCAGTGACAAAGGCGCCAACCACCACATCGCGCCAGCGAAGCTTGACGTCGGGGAGGAACGAGTACAGCAACGTGAAGAGGGCGGTGATGACGGCGAGCGACACGATTACGTTCACGGTATTCCACACCAGGGGGAGGCCAGGCGAGACTCGATCGAGCCAGGTGCCCAGGGCCGCCAGTGCCGCGCTCACGGCAAGCGAGACGAGCAACAAAAAGCCAATCGCCACGACGAGGCCGAAGGAACGCACGCGATCCATCACGAACGCCCTGAAGGTGGCGGCATTCGGTTTCGGCTTCACTCGCCAGATCGTGTTCAGGGCCGTTTGAAGCTCGAGAAACGCTCCGGTCGCGGCCAACACCAATGTGACGCTCCCGATAATCGTCGCGAGATACCCGGCGCGTCGGTGACTCGCTCCTTCAAGAAGGCTCTGCACCGCCCGGGCGCCCTCACGGCCGACCAACTGATCGAGCTGGCCGACGATCTCGCCTCGCACGGCCTCCGCGCCGAACGCCAGGCCGGCAATGGCGATTGCGACGAGCAGGACGGGGGCGATTGCAAAAAGCGTGTAGTACGCGAGCGACGCGCCCAGTCTCGGGACATTGTCGTCCCACGACGCGCGAAGCGCGCTCTGGAACATTCCGAGGATCGGTGGGATGGTCACTCTCCGATGGTGCCATACAATGGCGCAGGGGCGCAGGGGCGCAGGGGCGCAGGGGCGCGACTCCGTCAGCGAACGGCTGACCCGAATCGGCGTTCCGCGTATTGCCGGAACGCCGCGTCGAACTGCGCCGGCGTCAGATCGAACACGGCGTCGTAGGTCCTGTCCACGCGCGGGACGATGAGCGCGTTTATGAAGCGGCGAATGCTGGCGGGTCCCCAGCGGCTCGCGAGGTAGTCGAACGCGACATGTCCGAGCGCGTCGTTCAGTCGCGGGTTCGCGAATCCGCCGCTGCCGGTCAGTTGCGAGAGTGCCGGGACGTTGCCCGCCGCGACGAGCTCGCGCATCAGGCGCTCGTGGTCATCGGACCAGCCGTTCGCCATGTAGCTCGCGATCCCTTCCTGCACCCAGCGCGGCACGCCGCCGTCTCCCGGCGTCTGCGGCAAGATGATTTCACCCACGAGCAGGTGCGTCAGCTCGTGGACGATCAGTGCATCGAGCTGGGTATCGCCCTCACGTAATGGGAGTACGATGCGACTGCGGTGTGGTTGCTGTGGCGCGACCTGGTCGCTGGTGGCATAGGTCACCACCTGTTCCCGGGTCAAGGCCCCCGACTGTGCGAACACGACCAGCGGCACTCTGGTTGGGAGGGTGAAGTTCAATCGCCCGCTGATCCGGTCGTACGCGCGCTCGGCGCTCCGGGTGACTCGTTCGAGTTCACGTGCGAGTGTCGGCAGGTAGTGGATTTCGAAGTGCTGGCTCTCGATTCTCTGCCAGGCTGATTGGCCTTGCGTGAAGGGTGGTGCAACGGCTCCTGGTGATGACCACACGCCGGCCGTCGCCAGAGTCAGGCCGAATACGAGCGCTCGTTCGAGCATGGTGGGCTTCCGGGGGCGATGGCAACCGGAAGTCTACATCGTTACCTCAGAGGAGAGCGTACCCTAAGCTTCCGCGGGCCGGCGGGACAGAATGCACCAGAGCCCCTGTTCATACGCGAGCTGTGGCAGGGGGCCAACGATCTCGGCGCCGAGGCATCGGATCAGCGTGTCCAACCTTGCGGGTTCCGGTATCTCGATCAGCATTTTGGTGCAACCGGGGCAGCGGCGCACCCGGACGTTGCGAAGTTCGACGGCCCGCGGACCCGGGCCGACATAGGGCAGCGTTTCATACGCATCTGCGGCAGCGGCTCCGCAGCGGCCGCAGTGCTGCGCCAGGGCGCTGGTAGGCATCGGAGCCTTTGTCGCCTTTTCAGGCGCTTTCAAGCTCTTTCTTCGTGGCCCAGTCGTCTCTCGTGCCCCAGACGGCGCCGCACCTGCTGCAATTGAAATAATGAACACCTGGATCCACGCCGGTGAGGGGCCTTGGCGTAACTCGTGCCGAGTCATGGCACTGCGGGCAGATTTCGCGTGGGTGCCGCCGACGATCATGGGCGAGCCGTGGATACGGAGAGATCTCCTGCTGCGTGGACATGGCGGCCCGTCTCTGCGCGATTCGGTGCGAGGGACTGCTCGTCGTCAACGCCGCGCCGGGAAGGCGGGCAGCGACTCGTAAGGAAGGGCGGTTCGGGCAGACTACCACAGATCGCCGGTGAATTGTCAGGAATCGGACAATTGCCCTCTCATCGCCTGATCGATGCCAAATCGCGGCGCTCCACTTGACCACTCCGTCACAGACCCAGACGGTCGAAATGAGCCTTGACGGTGCCGTAACATTCGCATGACGCCGCCTCCAAACCGCGCCGATTGCGAATCGTGATATGCCCGTGCGTGTAGGTGATCAGTCCGGCCTTTTGCAGCGTGCTCGCCACGAGGCTCACGGTCGGTCGGGTGGCCCCGGTCATGATCGCGAGAAATTCATGACTGAGGTAAAAGTCATTCCGTCCGACACGATCGTGCGTCATCAAGAGCCACCGGCAGCATCGCTCGTGGACCGGGTGCAGCGTCATGCAGGCGGTGGAATGCATCACCAGTTTCAGCAGTCCCTGGGAGTAGCGTTGGACACCCTCGAACAGCGCGCCCCGCCGCGCGAGTTCGGCCTTGAAGGCTTTCACCGGCATGCACTCGGCATCGGCGTCGGGGTCCGACACCTGTACCATGGTCTCGCCGCTCGACAACGCCGCACCGAAAAAGAGGTCCATGCCGATCACGCCCTCGATGCCGACCGTGGCGTTCTCGACCATCGTGCCGTCGTTCATGACCGTCGTGATGGAGGCAACCCCGCCGTTCATGAACACGGCCTCCCGAATGCGCTCGTCCTGGCGATGAAAAACGTGTTTCGCCGGGATTGGCACGGTGCGAAGGTGCCGTTGCACCCGTTGGAAGTCGGCGCGCGGCAGACCCGCGAGCAACTTGTTCCTGGGGCGGGCGGAATCAGTGCGAACAGCTTTCGGATGTTTTGGCACGGCGGCTCCAGATTCCGGTGGCTTCGATGAGTCTGGAGGTTCTGCGCGTGCGAAACAGCGAGGCAGGCTCACAAAAGCGAAAAAGCGGTCACGCAATTGCCAGCGCGGACCGCTTCGGTTCCGTGCCTCAATCTTAACAAGAAACGACGCATGATGTGTTGCCGTGGCGAAGCCTTACGGCCTTGCCTGTCGGTACAGAAGCGTTACGACGGATCGCAACAGTTGTCCCGCCGATCCGTCCGGCCGGGCGACGTTGTAGTAGTACTACACGCCAAGGGTCATCGGCCGGCGGTTGAAGACCGTCGTGCGCGACAGGCCAATCCTCACCGGCACGGTCCATTCCTCTCCGTCGGGCGCATTCCAGTTCGCCGAGATAATCGGCACCGACACGATCGCATAGCCCTTGCCGAAGTTGTAATTGACGAACGGTTGCAGGATGAGCAGATCCGTCTCCACATCATCGCCAGCGTCCGCGATCGGCCGGTCCTGGGAGATCAGACCGCCAAATACCCAGGGGCCCGTCATTTTCACAACGACAGCCGATGGTCCAAGCGCCCAGGTGCCGGTCTGGAGCCGTGGCGGCCGTCCCAGTCGCGAAAGAGAAGGCTGGTCCAACGCCCCAGATGACCTTGCCCGGCTGCGCTGGCGTGATGAACAGCTCCTCCTGAAGATCACCGAGACCGCTGAATCGCGATCCCGTCGGCCCCGGCAGGCTGTCGATTGGCAAGACGGTTCTCGCAATCGCGTGCCACTTATCGTTCAACCTGAAGGGGATCACCGGCTGGAAATTGAGGTTGAATAAGGTCGCATCCCCGAGATCGCCGCCGGTGTTGAAGTTGAACTCAAACGGCACCGAGATGAGATCGCCGACCGGGTTCTGCGTCTGTTTTGCCAACGCCGTCACATTGTGCTGCGTCGCCTCCTGCCGCGCAGCGGCCAACCTGGCCGTGAGACCAACTGAGGCGAACGCGATTAACAGCACGGGAACAGCTCGCATGCGGTGGTTGCTTTGCAAGCCCAGGGCCGCCTTCTCCTGAACTCGAGATCGCCGTTGCGTGGCGTCGCGACGATACGACTCCGATGCTGAGTGAATTCATCAAGACCGCGCGTGAGGCGCTCGGGAGTTCGGGCCGAGCCGCAACATGTGGCTGACGCAGCGATTGCCGCACTCTTCGCGTCAGCGGGGAGGCGACGGCACAGCTGAAAGGGCATTACATGCCCGGCTTCACGGGACTGGATGACGGCAGCCAGCTTCACGCTCAGGTTCTGCAGGCGCACCTCCCTACTCTGCGCGGTTGCGCGAAGGCTTCCCGTCGAGCGCCGCCCGGGCGGCGGCGAGCTCCTTCTTCTTCGACGCATCAACTTTCGGAAACTCCAGCTTCAACTGCTGCAACGCATCGATCACGGCGCCGGCAACGACGATCCGGGCAAACCATTTTTTGTCGGCGGGCACCACGACCCACGGCGCATGCGGCGTCGCCGTCTCGCGAATGAGATCTTCGTACGCCGCCATGTAGTCGTCCCAGTGATCGCGCTCCTTGGCGTCGCCCAGTGAGAATTTCCAGTTCTTCTCGGGCCGGTCCAGCCGCTCGAGAAACCGGCGCTTCTGCTCGTCGCGCGACACCTGCAGGAAGAACTTCCGGATCACGTAACCGTTTCGCGCCAGGTAGCGCTCGAACGCGTTGATGTCCTCGAACCGTTCGTTCCAGATGCGCTTCGTGACGAGCTCCGGGGGCAGTTTCTGCGACGTGAGGTACTCAGGATGGACGCGGACGACGAGCACCTCTTCGTAGTAGGAGCGGTTGAAGATGCCGATGCGGCCGCGCTCCGGCAGAGAGCGCGAGGTCCGCCACAGGAAGTCGTGGTCGAGCTCTTCGCTGGACGGAGACTTGAACGAGTAGACCTGGCAGCCCTGCGGGTTGATGCCGGACATGACGTGCTTGATCGCGCCGTCCTTGCCGGCGGCGTCCATCGCCTGGAAGATCAGCAGGACGCCCCACTTGTCCTGGGCGTAGAGGCGCTCCTGCAGATCGCACAGCTGTTCGACACCGCGCGCGAGCAGCGGCTCGCTCTCTTCTCTCGACTTCACCCAACGCGTGCGATCGGCATCGCGGTCGCGCAGCTTGAAGCCCTTGCCAGTCTCGACGACGAAGGGCTTGACGAATTCCGAAACGTCGTGGGCCATGGTCTGCTGCTCCTTATTGCGTCGGCAACTTGATCGGCTTCAACAGAAACGTCGCCACAATCTGCAGCTCGCTCCCTTGCGTCGTCGTGCGCGCGTAAACTTCCCATTCGTAGTTGAACTTAAGGAAGCCGTAGACCGTGTTCTTCCTCGCCAGCGCCATTGTCACCTCCGGACCGACCGCAACACCTTGTTCTTGCCGCGGATCAGAATGTCCGGGAACCCGTCGATGCGATCCTGCGTGAGCTTGCCCGACCAGTAGGAAGCGAGGCCGGCGCTCAGGCCGCCCTTGAGAAAGTCGCCGCCGACGCCGCCTTCGATGTTCATCTCGTTGCCGACCTTCGTTTCGCTGTCTTCCTTTTTCGACTGGAAGTCGAAACTCACGAGCGTCGCGGCGTGATATTGCTTTTTCTCGTCCAGGTAAACCGTCGTCCCGATGCCCAACTCGTGCCCCCACATGCCGAACCCGGTGTTATCGCTGGCGCCGTCCGTATAGCGGCCGGTGGGCGCGAAGAGGCTGTAGCTGGCGACGGCGTCGGCTCTCTTGAAGTGCCACCCAAGGCTGATTGGCACGATCGCAGAATCGCTCAGGCCGGCGCCCGGATTGGCGTGATCTCCGTGCCCTGGAGACGGTTGTTGATTCCCACCGGGAACAGCACCTGGTAGCCATAGAAGCCACCGAGGAGCTTCTTGTTCGTCACCACGCTGACACCGCCCGCGTATGCGACGCTGGTGATGTTCGCATCGCCAGGAAGCTTGTCGCCGTCCCGGTTCCTCACGG
>JBKOZS010000331.1:0-23028 GCA_046726015.1 Acidobacteriota bacterium | reverse complement strand
TCATCGCCGTGGTCGAGACCGGCGTTCCCCAGGGGCCGCAGGGGTACACCCCCGTGACCGCTCTCGATCCCGGACCCGATGGCAACGCGGGAACGTCGGACGATCAGCGCATCACGGTCTTCAACCAGGTTGCGAGCACGCTTGGAAACAACAAGCAGCTCGAAACGAACCCGTCGGATTTCACTACCGGGTTCAAAGGATTCGAGATCACGGTGCAGCGGCGCTTCGCGAACCGCTGGCAGTTCCTGACGTCGTACTCCGTATCGAAGGACGACCTCAGCACCGCGGGCATCGGCGTCGGCGCGTTCAGCGGCGAGGAGGAGGGCGCGGGCACGAGCAGTGCGTTCACGAGCCCGAACGGCAAAATCAACAACACGAGCGGGCCGAGCTTCTTCGATCGTACGCACATCCTGAAAATGGACGGCAGCTACGAGATTCCTCGCCTGGAGATGAACATCGCCGGCGTCTTGAAGATTCAGTCGGGCACGCCGTACGGACGCACGCTGACGGTCGACAGCGACATCGACGGGAACCCGCTGAACCAGGGGCCGATTACGATCTTCGCGGAAACCCGCGGCACCCGGCGATTCCCGACACTGAAGACGATGGACTTCCGGGTGTCGAAGTTCGTGCGCGTCGGGCAACACCGGCTGGAAGTGCTGGCGGACTTCTTCAACCTTGCCAACGTGAGCACGGTGACGAACCAGAACCCGAACACCGGACCCGACTTCGGGAAGCCGACCGGCATTCTCGGACCACGCGCATTCCGGATCGGAGGGCGGTGGTTGTTCTAATCCGGGGGGCTTCGCCCCGCCGGACCCCCCTACACGCTCTCTCGCGCGCCGCTTCGCCGGCGCGCTCCGTTCGCGTGGCTCGCTCGCGTCGCTCGCTCGCTTTGCTCAGGGGGTCTTTGGCCTGCCGGGTCCCCCAGCGCCGTCACTTGCGCTTCTTCCGAGAGGCTTCGCTGACGCGAATCGTACTCCCGCCATTGCTGATCATCGCGGTGTGCCTGTCGCCACCGATCCGCACGTCGGCGAACTTTGACATCACGTTCGCCGACGTCACCGCCACGGCCGGTCTTCAAACCCGCATCGTCTACGGCGCCAGCGGCCAGAACAAATACATTCTCGAGACGACCGGCACCGGCGTCGCGTTCCTCGATTACGATAACGACGGCTGGCCGGACATCTTTCTCGTCAACGGGACAACGCTCGAAGGTTTTCCAAAAGGGCAGGAACCCTCCAATCACCTGTTCCGCAACAGGCATGACGGCACGTTCGAGGACGTGACGCGCAGGGCCGGTCTCGTTCACAGCGGATGGGGTCAGGGCGTTGCTGCCGCCGACTACGACAACGACGGCTTCGACGATCTGTTCGTCACGTACTGGGGTCAGAACCGGCTGTATCGCAACAAGGGCGACGGGACGTTCGCGGACGTCACCGCACGCGCGGGTTTGACGGCCGACCGCCGCTGGGGCACGAGCGCCGCGTTCGGTGATTACGACAACGATGGCTTCGTCGATCTCTACGTCGCGAATTACATCGATTTCGATCCGAAGATCGCGCCGCTGCCCGGGGCGAAGGTCCCCGGCGTCAACTGCTCATACCGCGGATTCCCCGTCATGTGCGGCCCGCGTGGACTCCCGGGCGAACGCGATCGCCTGTATCACAACACCGGCAAGGGAACGTTCACCGACGTCACCGGTCACGCCGGAGAGCTCGACGAGGACCGCTACCGCGGGCTGGGCGTCGCCTGGGGCGATATCAACAACGACGGTTACCCTGACATCGTCGTCGCCAACGACGCCCAACCGAATCTCTTGTACGTGAACAAACGGAACGGCACGTTTGGGGAGGTCGCCCTCGAAGCCGGCATCGCCGTCGACGAGGATGGCCGCGAACGCGCTGGAATGGGTGTGGACCTCGCCGACTACAACAACGACGGCTGGCTCGATCTCGCGGTGGCGAACTTTTACGGCGAGCCGCACTCGCTGTACTTGAATCAAAAGAACGGGAACTTCCTCGAAACGACCTGGGCGTCGGGCATCGGGCGCGCGACGATGCAGCATCTCGGCTGGGGCACGCGCTTCCTCGACTACGACAACGACGGCTGGAAGGATCTGCTGCTCGTCAATGGGCACGTCTACCCCGAGGTCGATCAGCACAAGCTCGACGAGACGTACGCCGAACCGACGGTGCTGCTCGAGAACAAAGAGAACGGCACGTTCGCCGACGTCACGGCGTCGCTCGGCGCCGCGCTCGCGGGTCCACGACCCGGCCGCGGCATGGCGGTGAGCGATTACGACAACGACGGCGACCTCGACGTGCTGATCGCCAACGTCAATGCCTACCCGTGTTTGCTCGAGAACAGGGGCGGGAATGCGGCGCACTGGCTGACCGTTCGCCTCGTTGGGCGCAAGAGCAATCGCGATGGGATCGGCGCGCGAGTGACCGTCACCGCCGGCGGTGCGTCGCGGATGGAAGAAGTCCGCAGCGGCGCCAGTTACCTCTCACAGTCCGATCTGCGCGCGCACTTCGGGCTCGGCGAGACGCCATCGATCGCGTCGGTCGAAATCCGTTGGCCCAGCGGCCAGGTGGATCGCCTTGCCGATGTGCCTGTCGACCGCGACATCGTCGTCCGCGAGGGCGACCGCACGTTCACGCTGGGGCCAGGGCCAAAGACCGTGCCGCCGGCAGTTCCGCGGCGATAATCCAGCGATGACCCGCCGCCTTTCGCTCATGTGCATTGCCTTGTTCGTCGCGGCAAACGGAGCGGCGCAAACCGCGCAGACGCCTGAGGACCACGTGCGCGCGGGGCAACAATATCAGCAGCAAGGCCGCCTGCAGGACGCGGAAGCGGAATACCGCAAGGCGGTGGACCTCGACCCGAACGACGCGGACATCGCGTCGCTGTATGGTCACGTTCTCCTCGGCCAGGTATGTTCCGCTCGGGGAGACTACGCGTGCGCAATCGCGCATCTGCAGCGTGCTCTTCGACGTGACGCGATGCTCGCGAGGGCCCACTACTTTCTCGGGATCACGTTCACGCTGGACGGCCAGAAGGAAAGGGCGGTGCCGGAGCTGGCCGAAGCTGCCCGGCTCGAACCGCAGAACGCCGCGTTCCAGTACTATCTCGGCGTCGCGCTGCTCGACGTGGCTCGCGACGCCGAAGCCGCCGACGTTCTTCAGAACGCGGCGAACCTCGATCCGTCGGACGTGCGGTCGCGGACGAACCTCGCGTGGGCGCTGATCAACACGGGAAAGAACCGCGAGGCGGTCAGCGTGCTGGACAACGCACTGACGCTGGAGCGGCGTGACCCGTCCGCGTGGTTTCTCCGCGGCGAAGCCAAACGCCGTCTTGGAGACACCGAGGCGGCAATTGCGGATTTCGAGAGGAGCCTCGAGATTGACAGCCGATCAGGAGACGCGCTGTTCTCACTCGGGACGATCTACTACCTTCGACAGGACTTCGATCGCGCGTCCGCCTACTTCGAGCGCCTGCTGACGCTCGACGGCGAACACGTCGGCGCTCATTACGGAGTGGCGAAGATCCTCCTCAAGGAGGGCCGCGCCGCCGACGCCGTTCCCCACCTGGTGGCGTGCGTGACGAAAGATCCGCGCAACAAGGGGGCGCACTACCAGCTCGCGCAGGCTTACCGGCAGCTGGGGGACACCGATAAGGCGCAAAAGGAACTGCAGGTGTTCCGATCCTTGTCCAGTGACAGTAATGACGCGGAGGGTGCTCGTGTCGAACGACTGGGAAAGCGCTCAGCCAGGGGCGGCCGCCCGGAGCGCTAGACGTCGCGCGTCGTCTCTCGGGTTTTCAACGCGAGCGGGATCCCCGCAACGACGAACACCACGGACTGGGCTTCGGCCGCAAGAATCTGATTCGCCCATCCCTGCAGGTCGCGAAATCGGCGCCCGATGCGTGTTGTTGGCACAATCCCTCCGCCGATCTCGTTGCTGACCACCACCACGTCCCGGATCCGACACGCTTCTGCAAGGTCACGCACGGCCGCCATCAGGATTTCCTGCTGCTTGCGCGCAGGCGTGTGAGACTCACGCTCGAACAGGTTCGACAGCCACAGCGTCACGCACTCGACCAGTACCGGCGCGTCAGCTGGTACGGCGGTCCGCACCACACGGGGGACTGACTCGGGCTCCTCAATGGTGGTCCACGAGGCGGGGCGATCCGCGCGATGCTGTTCGATGCGGCCGGACATCTCGCGGTTGCGTGTTCGACGAGCGGTCGCGACATAGATCGCCTGCCGGTCACCGATCAGCCGTTGCGCGTATCGGCTCTTTCCGCTGCGTGCGCCGCCCAGGACGAGCGTCAGCATGACTCGGATGTGGCGTTCATTACGCGCACGAGCGCGTCATCGCCGATGTAGTCGATCACGTTCACGCAGCTATACGACTGGGCGAGCCTGAAGATGCGGCGCAGATCGAGATCCAGCGCTGCCGCCAGGGCGATGCGATTGACGCCGCCATGCGACACGATCGCGACGATCTCGCCTGCATGCGTCCGCCGGATATGCTCGAGCGCGTCCTGTACGCGTGCATTCATGGCGGCGAAGCTCTCGCCGCCCGGTAATGTCACCTCTGTCGGCCTGGCCATCCATTCCGCGTACGTCGCTGGATATTGCATCGAGATCTCGCGATACGTGAGTCCCTCGAAGGCACCAAAGTCGATTTCACGAAGGCGCTCGTCCAGCGTGACGACTGGCGCAGCGGCCGTCCGCAGGCCGGCGCTCTCAACAGCGCGCCGGCGTGGACTGCTGTAGATCGCAGCCGGCCCGCTGCCGACGAGCCGCCACGTTCTCTGCATCTGCTCGCGTCCAGTTCTCGAGAGACCCGGGTCCAGCCGGCCATGGCACCGATCGCGGAACGCCTCGTCAGGTTCCCCGTGGCGAATCAGGACGAACCGGGTCGTCCCCGGAGCAGGAACCGGCAGACCAATCGTCATACGCGTCTCGTCAGCACGACCGCCGCCAGTAGCACCACGGTCTCGGTCAACTCGACGCTCGCGCCGAACACGTCCCCAGTGACGCCACCGATGCGCCGCCGCGCGGCGCGCGCAAGCCAGGCGACGCCCAGAAGCGCAGGTATCCACACAAACAGCGCATCCATGCCCGCCGCTGCGACCGCGATCGGCGCGGTGACCATCGTCGACACCAGCAGACCTGCGAGGGGTTGATTGAGGACGGCCCGCCCAAGCCCGCCTTCGGCACGCGCGTACGGCAGCGACGCCGCGAGCACCGAAATCGTCCACCGCGAGATCGTCGGTGCGGCTACGAGGAACGGAAACGCCGCGCCGCGCTCGAGCAAGGCGGTCAACGCCGCAGCCTTCGTGCCGACCACAACCAGCAGCGCGATGGCGCCGAACGAGCCGATCGCTGGATCGCGCATGATGCGCAGCACATCCTCGCGCGTGCGCCCGCCGCCAAAGCCGTCAGCGGTGTCGGCCAGGCCGTCCAGATGGATTGCTCCCGTCAGCCACGCGCTGAAGGCGACCAGCAGCGTGGCGATCAGGGCCGGCGGGAGGGCGAGCACGTCGCGCAGCACCCATGCGACCAGCGTTGCGGCGCCTCCAATTGCCCCCCCGATAACTGGAAACCACCGGGCCGCGCCGCCGACGTCAGTAGCGTCTGCGATGACGGGGATTGGTATTCGCGTCAGAAATCCCGCAGCCACCAACACGGACTTCACGATGGCTTCACCTCTCTTCCGTGAGCCGGGCCGTCGATACCCGCCGACTCAAACGACGCCATCCCGTTGATCACCGCGGCGGCACTGCCGAGCAGATGTATGGCGAGCGCGGCGCCGGTGCCTTCGCCGAGCCGCATGTCCAGCCGGAGCAGTGGCTCCTGACGAAGATGGGCGAACTGCACGCGATGACCAGGCTCGGACGAGAGATGTCCGGCGAACCAGTAATCGAGAAACGGTGGACACAACTCCGCGGCCACGAGCGCCGCGGCCGTCGCGATGAAGCCATCGCCGACGATCGCGATTCGGTGTGCCGCGCCGCCGATGCAGGTTCCCGTGATGGCTGCGATTTCGAGGCCACCGACCGTTCGCAACACTTCGAGCGGGTCGCGACCGGGCCGATTCACCTGTAGCGCGCGGATGATGGCGTCCACCTTGCGCGCGAGCGTGTCGCTGTCGATGCCTGTGCCGCGGCCGGTCACCTCGGACGCTGGCGCTCCGGTCAGCGCGCAAGTCATCGCGCTTGCAGCCGTGGTGTTGCCGATACCCATGTCGCCGCAGGCGATTACCGCTACGTTGTCGGTCGCAGCCGCCTGCGCAGCGTCCAGACCGGCGTCGAGCGCGGCGGTCAGCTCGTCGTGCGACATGGCTGGTCCCTGCGTCATGTTTCGGGTGCCTCGCCGCACGCGGCGCGAGATGAACGCGGCAGCAGGTCCCTTTGTCTGGTCGATATCGCCGGCGACACCGACGTCGATCACATAGACGTCAGCGCCCGTCGTGCGGGCCAGCGCGTTGATGGCCGCGCCGCCGCGCAGGAAGTTGGCCACCATCTGCGCGGTGACCGCCTGCGGATACGCGCTGACGCCCTCGGCAGCCACGCCGTGGTCCGCGGCGAACACGACCACGCGGCGCGGCGCCGCGCGCGGTGCGTCGGTTTCCTGAATCGCGCACAGTCGCGCGGCAATCCATTCGAGCCGACCGAGACTGCGCGGCGGCTTCGTGAGCCGATCGAGACGCTGCTCCGCCCGCTCGCGCCAAGTGACGCTAACCGGTCGGACGCGCTCGATCGCTTCGATGAGCCGTGCCGACATGACGGACTTCATGGCCAGGCCTTCGACCATCGCGCGCGTCCGTCGCCCGGACGTCTGAGCGACGAATCAATGCCGCAGTCCCGTTCGATAAGGCGGCCAACGAGCCACAGCAAGTCCGCCAGGCGATTGAGGTAGATGACAAGACTCCGGTCGATGCGCTCCCCGGTATTCTGCAGTCGGACTACGAGACGCTCAGCGCGCCGGCAGACCGTCCGAGCCACGTCGAAAGCTGCGGCGCCCGCATGATCGCCGGCGACGGCCCAATCGATGAGGATGCCGTCCTGCGTTTCGATGCGATGCACTTCGCCGGTGATGGCACTTAGACGGGCGGCGGCAATCGTTTTCGGTGGGTCCTCGCCACTGGCCAGCGCTTCTGCCACCGCGAACAGATCGCGCTGAACGCCCTTCGCGATTGACGCCGCCTCGTCGTGCGCGGCCAGAGCGCGCGCCAGGCCAATCTGCGCAATGAGCTCATCGATCGTGCCGTACGCCTCGATACGTGGATCACCTTTTGATACCCGTCTTCCGCCGACGAGGCTCGTCGTGCCGTCGTCGCCGGCCTGTGTGGCGATGCTCATCTCTCTCCTCTCAATCGCTGTCGTGCGTGCCCCCGCACGAGCATGGCGAGAAAAAACGGTCCGCCGATGAGCGCGGTAATGATGCCAACGGGGATCTCGATGGGCGCCACGACGGTGCGTCCGACTGTGTCGCACGCCACCAGGAACGTGCCTCCGGCGAGCACCGAGAACGGTCCGAGCGTGCGATGTCTGGCGCCGAGGGTGATGCGTCCGATGTGCGGCACCACGAGGCCGACGAATCCGATCGGTCCGCAGACGGCGACGACACCGCCGACCATCAGCGATGCGGCAGCGAAGATCAGTTTCTTGACTCTTGCCACGTCCACACCTCGCGTCGCTGCCGACTCCTCGCCAACCACGAGCAGATCGAGATCGCGAGCGATCGCGAGCAGTGTCGTGATTCCCACCACCGCAAAGGGCAGCACGTGCATGACTGGCAGAAAACCGACGGCCTCGAGGCCGCCAAGCAGCCAACGGCCGATCCGGAACGAGGTGGTGACGTCACCGACGTACTGAATCGCCAGGATCACGCTCGTGAACAGGAAGCTGACAGCAACGCCCGCCAGCAGAAGCATCGGCGCGGAGAAAGCGTACGCGGCGCGGGCGACCGCGTACACGAGCGCGATCGAGAACAACGCCCCGGCGAACGCTGCGAACGACGAACCCGGAATTCCCGCGACGCTGGCCGTGATGCCGAGATGGACGTAGATGGCGGCGCCGAGTGACGCGCCAGCGGACACACCAAGCGTGTATGGCGTCGCCAGCACGTTGCGAAAGAGCGCCTGAAATGCCATGCCTGCCGTTGCGAGGGCTGCCCCCGCGACGAAGCCCAGACTCACGCGCGGCAATCGCAGCTCATTCCTGATCCGCGCCTCGATCGGATCATCCGTCACGAGTGACGATCCCGCGCCGCGAGGTCCGATGACGACCGCGGCGGCGATCGTGATCATCGCGAGGGCCGGCAGCCACGCATGTCTCAACATTCGGATGCGCGGCCTCCAGCCTTCACCCACATGACGATGGACCAGCGGCTCTGCAGGCCGCGCGTCGGCCGCGACCGATGCGGAACGAACCGATCGAGCAGGAGCACATCGCCGCACCGCATCGCGACTACGCGTCGCTCGCCGGACGGCAGCGCCTCCTCATGGATCGCGAAGTGGCCATCGTCTCCTTCCTCATGCCGGCATGGCGCGATCCAGTTGCCGGGGATGACTTCGAGTGCACCGCTGTGCTCGTCCACGTCGGACAGCGGAATCCAACATGCCACGCGCACGGTCGCGCATCCGGTCGCGGTCTGCGGCCGCGGCACGTCCTGGTGCCACGCGCTGACCCTCGACAGGAAGGCTGGTATCGCGGCGCGTGTGCGAATGACATGGCCGGTCGCGGCATCCGGAGCGATCACGGCGGCTATCGCCTCCGTAAGCCGGGGATGAGTGGCTACGGCGGTCAGGCGCCTATCGCGCTGAGCGTCGGCCATCACGACCTGGAGCAGAGCGGATGCGTACGCGCGGTCGTTCCGCGCCACGCGCTCGATTCGTTCTTCGAGCGGCGCCGACGGCAGGCTCGTCTCGAACGGCGTCAACATGACGCGCGCGACGCGGTCGATGCTGTCCGCGATCGCCTGTCGAAGACTGCGGATCTCCTCCGCTGTGAACAGCGCCGGCAGCACGGTGAATCCGTTCTCGAGCGTGGCACTCATCGATTACCTCGAATGGAGCGCGCGATCGTTTCGGCGAAGCGCACAAATCTGGGTCCGGGAACCGACAGGAACTCGCCGCTGAACACGTATACCCGACCGGTCTTCACTGCCGTGATCGAATCGAGACGGTTCCACTGGCGGCGAAGCGCGGCTGTGTCCGTTCCGCTGGATGAGAATTCGATGATCACCTCCGGGTCGAGGCGGATCACGCCTTCCGCCGATAGCGCCGGGTACGCGACTGCGCGGGAGGTCAGCACGTTTGCGCCGCCGGCGTGCGTGATCAGATCGTCGTGGATGGTTCCCGGCGCTGCTGCCGTCAGCTGTCGGAAATCCTCTGCACGTCCAAAGCAGATGAGCACGCGAGGCAGTGGGCCTGTCGTACGTCCGATCGCGCCAAGCGCCTCGCGCAGCGCATCCGCGGCGCGGTGTGCGGTTCCCGCCGTTCCACATCGTTCGCCAACCTGCTCTATGCTGCGGACGATGCCGTCCAAGCTCCGATGATCGACGCGAAGGATCGGGACCCCGAGCGCGCGCAGCTTCGGCTCGAGATCCGCGTGTTCCGGAAGCGTGACGATGAGATCCGGATGCAGCGCGATGATCGCTTCGTAGCTCGGGGTCAGGTATCCACCTACCTTCGGCAATGCCAAGACTTCGCGCGGGAACCGGCAATAACTTGTGACACCGACAACGTGAGGTCCGGCACCCGCTTCGAAGAGCACCTCGGTCACGCTCGGCGCCAGCGACACGATGCGCCGTGGATGTTCTTGCGCAGCAACGGTTGCTGACGCCAGCGCCCAGATGAACGCCAGGACGAAGCGTGTCACCACGTCACCCCCAGTCCGCCGCGCGCGACGCGGCCGGGCGCACGGAATCCTTGCACGAAGTAGCGGCGATCGAACACGTTCTCGACCACCCCGAACAGCCGTGTGTTGGCGCGGCGGATGGGCAGGCGATAGCTGGCCGCGACATCCGCTTTCGTGCGACCGGCAAATCGGTATGCACGCGAGTCGAAGCTGACGGGATCAAACAGCGTCACGAAGTGATCACCGGCCCATTCGAGCTCGAATGACAGATCGAGGGCGCTCGCGCGTTGGGTGACGAGGGCCGAGAACTGATGTGCCGGAATGGCCGCCGCGCGGGGAAGGCCCTCACGGCTGCCGGCGGGAGGCGGCGCATCGATGAACGTATAGCCGACGCTGACCTCTGTGGCGCGGTGCGGATGCAATCGCGCGCTGATCTCCGCGCCGCGCGCGATGCGTCCGTCCGCGCTTCGGTAGCCTGAGGTGCGACCGAACGGATCGATCGCGCAGTCGAGCGATTCGAACGCGATCACGCGGGTGACGCGCGTGCGGAACCACGTCGCCGAAATCTGCGCACGGCCCCCGGCCATCGTCTGATCGACGCCGACATCCACGGAGATCGACCGCTCGGGCTCGAGCGTCGGATCGCCGAAGACGCTGTATCCACGGCTGCCGAACGAGACGCCCGCACGCTCGAACAAGGCCGGGGCGCGATACCCGTTGCCGGCGTGCGTGCGGACCTTGGTTCCTGTGCGCGCGACCATGCGCGTCGCGGCAATGTCCGCTGTGAAGGCCGCAGACGGCGTGGTGAATGACGCGGCAGTGAACGGCGCCCGCTCGGCAGGAGTCAGCGTCACGTCGTTGAGGTCGAAGCGCTGTGCACGCAGGCTGCCCGCCACCTCCAGCGCGTTGAACCGAACCTCGTGCTGGACCGCCGCGGCATGACTGTCCTGCGTGATGTCCGCGTTCCACGCCAGGGCGCGGTGTACCGGCACAGCATCGCTGCCGTAGTGCTCGCGCTCGAACTCGTACGAGACCCGCGTGGTGTGACGCGCGTTCCACTCGCGATCCGCGCGCATCTCGAGCGTGTCGATCGTTCCAGTGAATCGCGACGACGTCGGCACGACCGGCTCGAAGGGCGACGTGCCGAGCGGCCCGTCACGGAACGCGCGGTCGGTCGTCAGTCGATGCAGCGAGACGGCATAGCCGAACGCCTGCGACGGACGATGCTCGAACGACAACAGGGTCGAGAAGAAATCGCTGCTGCGTACGCCGTCCGGATTGTCCGCGTCCGGAATGAACGTCGCCGGCGACGCTTGTACGAAGCCTGTGGCGGGTAGTGGTCCGATCGCAGCCGGAGATTCGTTAACGGATGATTCGGCGTCGGATGCGTAGATCCGTACGGTTGCCCGAGCCGACGTTCCGATGCGAACATCGCCTCGTCCATGTACCGACGTGTTCCGCGCCTCGTCGTCACCGTTGACGCCGCGAAGCGTGCGCGTGTGACCCGCGCCAGCGCCGAACGTGACGCGGTCTTCCAGAATTCCCCCGCCGGTATGCGCGGTGACGCGCGTGAACCCGAGGCCGCCCGCCTCAGCGTTGATCGCGGCGCGCGGCCGGCCGGAGCCCGTTGCCGTGATCAGATTCACGACCCCTCCCGTCGCGTGCGATCCGTACAGCGATGACGCCGAGCCGCGAAGTACTTCGATACGATCGATGTTGGTGATATAGAAATCACTGATGAAAGCGGTGGCGTCGCCCTGCGGCGACGCGGCGTCACGAAAGCGGACACCATCGATGAGGAACGAGGTGTCCTGCTCTCGCAGGCCCCGCAGCTTGACCGAGGTGAACGAGCCCGGGCCGCCCAGTTGCTGAACGCTCAGGCCCGGAACGGTGCGCAAGGCATCCGCGACAGAGAATTCATTACGGGCCAGGATCTCGTCGCGGTCGACGACCGTCACTGCCTTTGATACTTCCGCGGTCGTTTGAAGATGACCGGCACTCGTGACCAGTACGTGCTCGGTGATGGCACGGAGTTCCAGCGAAATCGTGATGCGCGTCGCGTCCGTACGGACCTCGACCACGTGTGCTGCGGGCGCAAAGCCCACGGCATCGATCTCAACGATGTACGTGGATGCGAGGAGTTCCTCGAACGTCGCGTCTCCGGCGCCGTCGGTCTGGCGTGTGATCAGCAGGCGGGCGTCGCGTGGTGCGGCGGCCACACGTGCGCCACGTACAATCGCGCCAGCAGGATCGACGACGTGGATCGTCAGCGTGGATTGGCGCGACTGAGCGCTTGCGGTGCCGCAGAGCAGCAATGCGACGATGCAGCGCGCGAGCGCACCAGAAGAACGACGTGCGGACATGGTCCCTCCTCGCCGCCCCTCGCGGCGCAAGGACGAGCCGGTCCGAACTGAAAAGGAGAAAGGGAAGGACCCCGACGTGGCGTGCCCCTCCACCTTCCCTTCGAAGGTTCGGGTCGGCGATGACACGTCGGCAGGTCTTCGGACTTACGGGCGGTGGCTCGTGCCGTGCCTACTAGCGTCGCTTCCCAGCTCATGAGAGCCAGTGCTGATGACGCGTTCGTTCCCGATTACCGCTGCGGGGCAGTCCCGGACTCGCACCGGGTTCCCTCTTGCGACGCCTGGATCACAGGCGAACCGACGCAGTGCTTGCACTCTACGGGCGTATGGAGGGCGGTGTCAAGACACGTGATCGGTTTTTCGTTTGGCATCGGCCGGACCCTGCGAAGGAGTCGTTGTCGGACTTCGAAATCGACGCCAAGTCCGCGCTACGCGTGCGTGGGCTGCGGACTCCGGTATGCGGCAATCGCCAGCAACGAGCGGCAAAGGGCGACTAACGCTGCTTGTTCCGCCTGTTAACCGGAGGGTTGTAGAGCCTGGCCCGCCGTAGCTTCAGCGAAGGCGGCTTCGAGTCCTACCTGAGGAGCCACTCCCCCGATTTCGACTGAATTTCCTTAAAGCGAAGCGGTTGCAGTTCTCTAAGGGCGGGGACCAACCGCACCAGCGGCGGCACCTCTACGGCCCGGGTTCGTCCTGCAGGTACGCAGACTGCCGACTTGCGCGCGACCGCAGCGGCATTGACAGCGGCGCGCCGGCGCCGAGGTAGTAGTAACCCTCGTGCTCTCCAGTGTTGTTTGCCGGCGACGGATCCCGCCGGGAGCCATTCGCGCACGCGGCCTGGATCCAAATGTCTTGCTTATATCCGTTACGGTAATAAGATCGACCCGTGTCGAAGCGCGTTCCATCCTTTGCGCAGCCGCCGCTGACCGCCGCCGTGTTCCACATCCTCCTTGCGCTTGCTGATGGTCCGCTGCACGGCTACGCCATCATGCAGGCGGTGGAAGCGTCGGCAGGTGCGGACATGCGCATGGGGCCGGGCACAATCTACGGCTCGCTCCAGCGCATGGAAGATGCCGGGCTGGTTCGTGAGCTCACCACGCTCCGCGACGACCGTCGTCGCGTCTTCGGACTTCAGCCTGCCGGCCGCCGCGCACTCGAGGCCGAGGCGCACCGATTAACGAGACTCGCGGCGTTGGTCCGCGCCAAGCGGCTGATTCGCGGCGAACGGTGATGCGTCGCTGGTCCCCCTCCCAGGCGATCTACCACGCGCTGCTTTGCTTGTACCCGCACGAATTCCGCGCGCGCTTCGCATCTGATCTCGAGGCCGACTTTGCGGACCTCTTGCAGGCCCGCGGGACGATAGCGACGTGGCTGCGCGTGGTGCCCGATTTATGTCGCTCGGTCCCGGTCACTCACGCACGGGCGCGCTCCGCCAAAGAGCGGGCGACCGCTTATCACGGAGAGACAGCTATGGGTTCATTCAAGGCCGACGTGCGGCACGCCGTCCGTGCCCTGGTGAAAGCGCCGGTGTTCACTGCTGTTACCGTCGTCACGCTGGCGCTCGGCATTGGCGCGAACAGCGCGATATTCAGTCTCGTCAACGCCGTTCTGCTGCGTCCGCTCGGATACGTCGAACCCGATCGGCTGATGCTGATTTACGAAGGCTTTCGCGGGTCGGCTTTTGGCAAGATCGGAGTTTCGCCGCCAGACTTCATCGACCTCAGGACGCTGCAACGGTCGTTTTCGAGCATCGGCGCCTATCGCACGCAGCAATACGAACTGTCAGGCGCGGGCGAGCCAGAACAGATCACCGGCGTTCGCATGTCGGCCTCCGTGTTTCCAATTTTGGGGGTGTCCGCAACGCATGGCCGCACGTTTCTCGACTCGGAGGATCAGCCGGGGCAGGACGTGGCGGTGCTCAGTTACGGACTCTGGCAGCGACGGTACGGCGGCGATCCGAACGCCGTCGGTCGCACCATGACCCTCGACCGCCGCCTTTACACGATCGTGGGCATCATGCCGGCGTCGTTCCAGTTTCCGAAGCGTGGACCCCAAATCAATGGCGAGCCGGCTCAGGTCTGGACCCCGCTCGCCCTGAGCCCGTTCGAGCGCAGCCAGCAGGCGCGCGGGATGATGTACAACCACACCGTCATTGGCCGGTTGCGCGGCGGCGTTGCCGCCGAGCAGGCGATCCGGGAAGCCGGCGCGCTCGGACCGAGTCTGGTCAGGAACTACCCGCCTATTCTCCAGGGTCCGATCAACTCGCTCATGGTCACCGCCGTGCCGCTCATCGCGGAAATTGCCGGGCAGGTCGAGCGACCATTACTGATTCTGCTCGGGGCGGTCGGACTCGTGCTGCTGGTGGCGTGCGCAAACGTCGCGAACCTCGTGCTCAGTCGTGCGGTCACGCGCCAGCGTGAGATCAGCGTACGCGCCGCGCTCGGCGCCGGCCGTCGTCGATTACTGCAGATGCTGCTCGTGGAGGGCCTGCTGCTGACAGCGGCGGGAGGCGTACTCGGGTCGTTCATCGGCAACGCAGTGGTGCGCGCGCTGCCCGACGTCATTGCGCTCAGTCTTCCCGGGGTGCAGGACGTGCGGCTCGATGTGCGCGTCGTGTTCTTCACGTTCGCGCTGTCGGGACTCACCGCCATCGTCTTCGGATTGCTGCCGCTGATCGTCAGCGAACGGCGCGATCTCACGGATCTGCTGCGGGAAGGCGGGGCGCGCAGCATCGGCGGCGCACGCCAACATCGCCTGCAGGCCACGCTCGTCGTCTCGAGCGTGGCGCTGGCGGTCGTGCTACTTGCCAGCGCGGGTCTGCTGATGCGGAGCTTCACGAAGCTGATGGCCGTCGACACGGGGATCCGTGCGCCACGGGTGTTGACGATGCAGGTGAGGTTGCCGCAGGCGGGGTACGACCGCGCGCCGGCGGTCCGATCCTTCTATCAGGGTCTGCACGAGCGGGTGCGTGCGATCCCATCGGTCCGTGCAGTGTCCATCCAGACCGATCTCCCGCTTAAGGGCGACGGTGAGCGTCGCGCCTTCACGGCCGATCAGGCAATCGACGCCAGCGCTGCAACGGCCAGCGCGGCAGTCACCTGGACCTTCGGCGACTACTTCCGTACCTTTGGCGTGCCCATCGTGAAGGGACGCAGGTTCCTGCCCGAGGAAGACCTCGAGAACCGTGGGACGGCCATCGTGAGCCGTGCACTCGCGGAACGCTACTGGCCAGGGCAGGACCCGATCGGCAAGCGACTGAAGTGGGGCATTGCGGCGTCGCGGGCGCCGTGGCAGACGGTTGTCGGCGTCGTCGGCGACGTCGTCGACGGCAAACTTGGCGAGCCGCCAATCATGCACATCTACGTGCCGTTCGCCGAAGCGGTCGATCCGGCGCTCGCGGTGCCGATGGCCGGACTTGTCCGGCGGATGACAGTGGCAGCAGTCACCGACCAGGAGGCCGCTACACTCAGCGATCCAATGCGAGCCGCGATCGCTGCGCTCGATCCGGCGCTGGCGGTGGCCGAGGTCACGACGATGGCGCAGGTGATGGCGGATGCGTCGGCGCCGCAGCGATTCAGCACGGTGCTGCTCGGTGCATTCGCGTCAGGCGCGCTGCTGCTTGCGGCCATCGGCCTTTACGGGATGCTCGCGTTCGGCGTCGCCCGGCGCACGCGTGAGATCGGGGTGCGACTGGCCCTCGGAGCGACACGGCGCGAAGTGCTCGGACTGGTCGTGCGCCAGGGCATGACATTGACGCTGGCTGGCCTCGGCCTCGGCATGGCCGGTGCGCTCGGCGCCACGCGTCTGATGCGCGGGCTGCTGTATCAGACCCAGGCGCTTGATCCCGTGACGTTCGCGTCAGTACCTGGCATCCTCGCAGTCGTCGCGCTGCTTGCGTGCTATCTGCCGGCGCGCCGGGCGGCCAGAGTGGAGCCGATGGCGGCGCTCCGTGCCGAGTAAGCCGGAGCTGCCCATCGTCCGTTTCCATCGAATCACGCGTCGCTTGCTGTTCCCGCTGGGCATCAATTCCGTCGACGACGCAACCCGAGGAGCCCGAACAGACTGCTGCCAAGGAGTTCCGAACGCAATCTGGATGTCGAAATCTTTCGGGCCGGATGCCGGCCCGTGAACTGACTTGCAAGATGCAGCGGTCCCGATCGCACGAGCAGATTATCGGAGCCAGCGTTAGCAGGTAACATATCGCTCAGCCCATCCACCGACGCCGCACTGGAACCATCGCCCCCCGATCGCGCGACCGACAGCCGCGATCACTGGATGATTCGCGGCACCGCACCGAAGAAAGTCGACGGCGCGTCCTTGGTAACCGGCCGCCATCAACTCTGTCGGGCACGTTTACGTCCGAGGATCGGCGCTGTGCCGACGCGCTGAAGCTGTTCGTCGCGCCCGCCGCAGCAGTCGCGGCCGTCACCTTGAAGAAGTGATGCCGCTCAACCCGGACGGTTCGTCGACCCAGGCCGGCGACTGCCGCCTCGCCGTCAACTGCCGACGTCACGCCCGAACCAGCGTCACAGCGGCAATTCGCTAACCGTCGCATTTACAGTTAGTTACCGGACCATGCCGAGGCGGTCACGCCCTTGCTCTATAGCGGGGCGTGCTCGCTCGGCGTCGGCTCAGCATCGGAAGGTTGACGACGTTCGACGTGAAGTACCCGTTCACTGGTCATCCCAGTGAAGTTCCCATTCACTCAGAACTCGAGGACACACGACGATGATGATTGCGACGACAGTGCCTAGCCTGCTCCGGCGCGTAGCCGGCGCGGCCCTCTTCCTTTTCGCGACAGCCGGTACAGTCTCAGCCCAATCGACGATCACGTTCACTCAAAGCAGCGCGACGACGCTACGCGGCGGCACCTATGCCGCCACGAATCTGAATAACCAGAACGTGCTCGAAACCAAAGCGGACAGCAACGCCTCGTACGTCCGCAGGGTGCTGCTCAAGTTCGACACGAACACCACGATTCCGGCCGGGACGCCCATCGCATCCGCGTATCTGACGATCACCGTGTCGGGTGGGGGCAGTGATTCCCGCCAGCTCTCGGCGTTTCACGTCACGAACTCCTACGACGAAGCCGCCGTCACCTGGAACAGCCGCAAGGCGGGCCTGGCCTGGTCGCAGCCCGGCGGCGACCGCGGCGCCCGGTACGACATCAAGCCGGTTCCCAGCGCTGTGGGATCACAGATGACGTTCGACGTCACCGCGATGGTGCAGGCGATCGTGCGGGGCGACTTCGGCAGCTCGCGTTATACACGTGTGCTGCTCGTCGACGAGGGGAGCCCCGCCTCGACGTCTTACAAATCGTTCTATTCCGATACCGCGTCGGATCTTTCCCTGCGGCCGACGCTCGTGGTCACGACCGGCGCGGCAGCGGTTGCCCCGCCTCCCCAGGAACCCGCGGCACCTCCGGTGTCGACGACGACCGCCAAGACGATGCGCGTCCTGCAGTGGAACACGCATCACGGCGGATATGGCACCGACAACAAATACGATCCCGACCGCGTCGCGACCTGGATCGTCCGGATGAACCCGGATGTCGTATTGCTGAACGAGATCGAGAAGTACACCGGATGGGGCAACCAGGACCAGCCCGAGGTGTACAAAAAACTGCTGGAGTCGAAGACCGGCGAGAACTGGTACTACATCTTCGCGCAGGAGTACGGCAATTGGGACTCGAAGGGCAAGGGCAACCTCATTCTCTCGAGGGTACCGTTCGATAGCACGGACCGTTACGAAATCATCCACAATGGCGATCGCAGCATCGCCGAGGCAACCCTGACGTGGAACGGCCGTCCGATCACGTTTCTCCTCACGCACCTCGATCCCGACTCAGTGTCGCTCCGCCTGACGCAGGCGACAGAGGTGACGACCTGGGCAGCGCCCAAGCCGGAAGACAAGATCCTGACGGGCGACATGAACGCATGGCCCGACCAGACGTCGATCGCGCACTTGAACAAATACTTCTACGACTCGTGGACCGTCGCGAAGTCGAAAGGAACGACGATCACGTTCTCGGGCAATACAGGTCAAACGAAGAACGGGCGCATCGACTATATCTTCTACTCGAAAGGTTCCCAGAACCTCTCGGTCAAGTCCTCCCAGGTCTACGACACGCGTGACGCCAACGGCGTGATGCCGAGCGATCACCGTCCGGTCCTCACGACATTCGAAGTTCGCTGACCCTCTCAAGTCCTCCGCCGTCCGGCGGCGCGGCCCGGATCATCCGGGCTGCCCGCCGGATTTCTGTTTTCGGCAACGCTAACAACAGTACCGGGTTTTCGGTCAGCACAGCCGCCATACGATCGTCACCGCCCCTGTCCGATAATGGTCTGGCGAGTGACAGCGTCGGCGCGAGCGTCCCGCATCGCCCGAAGGCATGCTGATGCCACTCGTGCAAAAACGTGTCGCGAATGCGGGGGTCGGATCATTTTCTACGAGGTGTCGGTGGCAAATGATAACCGCGGACCTGAACCACACTCGCGGCTCCACGATAGTGTCCGGGTCGGCAGCGATCCGGGTGGCTACGGCCCTCACAACACCGCGCACCCCGACGAGATGAAGCTCGGAGTGCCAGGTGCGATGACTTCGGGCCCGCGCCTGATCGCAATCGGCGCGGTCGCCGGCCTGTTCGCCTGGGTGTACGACTACGACTTCTTTCTCAATGCCGGAGGACCGGCGGCACCGATGTCGAACGCGATCCTCGCCGCGGCGCATCTGAACGACGCGAGCGCGCTCGTCATCGTGTCCTTTCCGCTTGTCGTGATGATGGCGGCGGGCGCCGGAATTGGATTTGTCGCGAAGATAGTGGCGGAGTACGTGCGGCAGTGAGCCGCGGGCTCGTAGCGATCGTCGATAAACGCGCCTGGACTCCAAATGTCGTCTGCGCTTGGCGTGCCGTGACTAGATGTGTGCGCAGTCCCTCGCCAGATTGGCCGCCTGAGACACCGCGGAACTTCAATTTACCGCGTCTTCGCCCAACGCGGCGAACACTACGGCTGACGTCGGCCCGTTTGCTGGCAACGTGTCCACGGTGCCCGTCGGCCACGCGACGGGTGCACCGTTGCAGTAGTTTGGTAACGGTTCGGGCAAGAAATGGAGCGAGACACCATGAAGCTCAGGCGCGTCGCCGGCACCCTTCTCATCGCTGCGTGCTGCGCAGCAACCGCCGCTGCTGAGCCAATCCAGATCCTGTCGGGCGCGATCAGCCTCGACTCCGAGGGAATCCTCAACTGGCATCTCGAGGGCAGTCGATTCGCTGCCGCGAGGAACATCGATCCGGACTTTTTCTGGGATGCCACAGGCCTGGACATCGGCTGCTTCAACGAAGGTGGGTGCGCAAACGGCGAAAGAATGGCCTTCACGACCGCCACATTTGACAATACCTCGCTGGGCCATGGGGATGCTCTGGTGAACGGAGTCGCTTACGACGACATCGATTTCCGCGGTAGCTGGTCCTTGTCCTCTCCTGGCGCAGCGCTGCCGGACGGTCCGGAGTTGTTCGCTGTGCTCGTGGCGCCATTCTCGTTCTCGGGCACTCTCCGGGGAGCTCGTGGCGGACAGGAAATCTTTAGCGTCGATCTGATTGGTTCGGGACGCGCCCAGGTCTCCATCGCACGGACTGGGCCCGGCGGTTGGGCGATCGACGAGGCCGCGTCTCTCCACTATCTATTCGCCACTCCGACTCTTGTGCCGGAACCGGCGTCGATGCTGCTGGTCGGAACCGGATGCGCGGCGATTGCTGCGGCGCGCCGACGACGATCGGCTAACGCGTCCGCCTGATCCGCTTCACGAAGGGTCGTCGTCGAGAAGCCTTCCTCGACGGGCATGCGCCGATCAGAGAGCTCGTCGATCAACTCCGCAGACGCCGATAAACCTACGGACCGCAATCAGACCGGGAGGAGTGACCGCATGGGCCACCCAGTCGATGACCCCGCATTAGACACTCTATTTCGTGAAGCCCGCACGTACACGAAGTGGCAGCCGAAGCCCGTCACGGATCAGACGATAAGGGATCTCTATGACCTGCTGAAGTGGGCGCCGACCAGCGCGAACGCCGCTCCGGCGCGGTTTGCATTTCTGCGGTCCAAGGAAGCGAAAGAACGGCTCCGTCCCGCGCTCGCACCTGCGAATGTCGAGAAGACGATGACCGCCCCAGTCACCGTCATCATCGCGTACGACCTGAAGTTCTACGAGCATCTGCCGAAGCTGTTCCCTCACAACCCAGGGATAATCAAGCTCTTCGAGAGCAACGCGGAGATGGTGGAAGCGACAGCGAAGCGGAACTCGAGTCTGCAAGGTGCCTACTTGATCCTGGCTGCCCGAGCGCTCGGTCTCGACTGCGGGCCGATGTCGGGCTTCGATAATGCAAAAGTCGACGAGGCGTTCTTTGCTGCCGGCGAACCCTGTTTCGGGTGCGATCAGGAGTTCTTCCCTGAGGGACACGTAAAATCGAACTTTCTGTGCAACCTGGGCTACGGTGATCCGGCTGCGCTGCATCCGCGGCTCCCACGGCTCTCGTTTACAGAAGCATGTTCGCTGCTGTAGCAGGGGCGAGTGGCGGCTGACCTGCTATCGTGCGACTGACGTCCTGGGCTGCCGAAAAAGGGAGCGATCGATCTTGGCGGCCCTGTCACGAGCATGGAGAGATCCGATGCAGTCGACGCCGAGACGCCTTGCGTGCGCAGAAACATGGGCCGGTAACAAGGAAGCTGCGAGCCTGGTCGAATTGCCAGGTTTGACGGCATGGGTATATTCCGTGCCGGTCGGGCCGGATCACGTTGGCGGCGACGTTCACTACGTGTCAGTCTGTCCGAGTTGCATCGTCTCGCGGATCGCGCTTGCCGATGTGAGCGGACACGGACAGACGGTCGCGGTGCTCGGCGAGAAGCTGCGGGAGCTTATGCAGCTGTACCTGCGCGACCTGGAACAGATCGCACTGATGCGGGATCTGAACCAGGCCCTTCGAGAAGATTTTGGCGACGGCCACTACGCGACGATGGTGGCGGTCGGGTGGCACGGCCGTCGGGGTCTGATGGTCATGACGAACGCGGGGCACCCTCCACCTCTTTGGTATCGTGCCTCGCGCGATGAGTGGAGCTGGCTTGAAACGCTACGGGCAAGCGAGCGAGGGCGCGTGTCCGGTGTGCCGCTTGGCCTCCTGCCTGACGTCACCTATGACCGGCTGGTCGTCAGACCGCAATCGGGCGATGTTGTGCTGCTATACAGCGACGGCGTCTCCGAAGTCACGAATCCAGCTGGAACCGAACTCGGTCGGGATGGTCTGATCGATCTGGTACGCGCCGTTGACGTCAGGTCCCCCGAAGCACTGGGTACTCGACTGGCATCGGCGCTCCGTGCCTTTCGCGGAGACGGAGACCCTCAGGATGATCAGACGATCATCATTATGAGAAGGAACGATATCTAAGTCGGTTGTCTAGAACTCGGCGTAGGCGCGGGACACTACGGGTGCTCGACGGCGGGTGAGCACACGAGATGAGGCGCGCGAGTGGGTAGTTCAACGCCGGTTCATGCGATCGCGCCGGTCCGTGACAGGATTTCCTTGGCCTTCTGGACGTTTGCCGCCGCGATAGCCACTCGGGTGTTCGTCGCGAGATAGGCGAACGTGACGTTCACATTCGCGTCGCCAAGCTGCCGGAAGATGTTTGCGGCGACGCCTGGGCGATCGATCACGTCAACCACAATGACCTCATCGTCGCGTGTCACACGGAACCCACCGGATTCGAGGGCCCGCCGCGTCGTTGCCGCATCACCAGTCAGAACGTGAAGGCTGCCTGCCATCTCGGCAAACCCGTCGATGTTCACGCCGGCCTTGGCAATCGTGTCGAACGCTTTACCGAGGGCGCCCGGACGATCGGCCCCCAACTCTACCGTGAGATCCTTCATGAGAGTTTGCATTGTTGACTCTCCTTTCTGATCGCCATGCCCTGGATCCTGACGCGTACTCGATCCTCAACCAAACCCACTCGCGTGGCGCGGATTGTAGCGCGATTGAGCAGCGTCGGATATGACGACGTGCTCGAGGTCAGGTGACGTCGATCGTCTGAGTTGTCGTCAATACACCGATGGCGGATCACGAGGTCACGCTTGCCTCCCGATTACACTCCGTAATTGATGACACTTACTGATCGCATCGAGCTTGAGCGAAAGGTTCCTCTATACCTTCCTTGAGCGAAAGGTTCGTCTATACATTCAAGCAGGCAGTTCGCGCGGGTGCGCTCGCCGACGTCATCTGTTCGAATTCGGCGTTCGTGCGACCGACGATGAAGATTTTGCGCATTGAAGCTCTTACGACACTCGTTCGGTCGCAAGACCGAGTCGTGGAGGCCCCACGCGACGATGGATTTTTTGAACCCATCAAGCGGGTAAGTGTTGCAGATTGGGTCGTCCAGTGTATGTCGCCAAGTGACGCTCGCGGCCCGACATTCCCACCAGCATCTGAGCGGTTCAGCGGCAATTGCCTGCTGCTCGCACACTACGCTGACCGGTATGAGGCGCAGCCCCAACGTTGCAAACGACTTCGCGTCACTCAGCGGTTGCCTCACAGCGGCGCAGCGCTCCTCCCCTCCGCCAATCGATCAGGTCACGGTCGTGTGCTCACTTCATGGGCGCATTGGTATCTCGGTTGCACGCTTGATTGCTCTTGGCAGAAAAGTGAACCGGGTTGGTTGCTCGAGCCAGCGGTAGCTACGTAAGGCACGATGGGCACGATTCCAGGTGCCACAGCCGCTGAACGCCGTGATCATTCCCAGACCGGCGA
>JBKOZS010000330.1:0-10698 GCA_046726015.1 Acidobacteriota bacterium | reverse complement strand
GCGTGAACGTCAGCAGGCGCTGGTTCTCCCAGACGTTCGTGTGCTGATACCAGTAGTACTCACCCGACAGCCCGCCGTAATCGACAATGAGCGTCGGCGTGTAACCTGTTTTGCTCTTGCCGAACAGCGTGACTACATCCTTGTAGAGATTCGGCACAGGCAGCGAATGCTCGACCGTCGTGTGCCCATCGAGGACCATCGTCTCGTTGTAATACAACAGCGATCCTCCTTCGGGCACCACTTCCATCTGCAGCTCGCGCGCAGCCTTTACGATCATTTGCCGCGCGTCGCGCCGCTGCTGGTTGTAACTCTTCACCGAGAACGCGCCCATGGCCTTCTGCCGTCGCAGGGTCGACAGCGCGTCTTCGTAATTCTCGACGACCGCCTTGAACGGTGTTTCTGCGCCGTACAGGATCGTGCCGGTGGAAAACAGCCGCGGCCCGAGCTTCTGCCCGGCACGGATCAACTCCGCGTTCGTGAACACGGTCGCGCTATCGTTCGAGGGGTCGTGCGACGTGGTGACGCCAAACGCGAGATTCGCCGCGAACGGCCAGAAGTTCTGCGCGAGAATTCCATCGCCTTCACCACCGACGTGCGCATGGACGTCAATGATCCCGGGCATGATTGTCTTCCCGGTTGCATCGATTCGACGCGCACCGGCGGGCACCCGCACCGACGAGGATGGCCCCACCGCCGTAATGCGATTGTTCTCGACCAGCACCGTCCCGTTCTCGATCACCTGGTCACCCGCCGCCGTGATGATCCGGGCGCCCACCAGCGCGACCGAACCGTCCGGCACATCGCTCTTCGCCGTGAACCCGATCGGCATTCCCTTTGCCTCGGGCTCATCCGCCTTGTCGAGGCCATCAGTCAAGAACGTGAACGTGCGCGAGAGGTCGCGAGAGAACAGCTCGGCGCCGAGCGACCAGAACACTTTGCGGCTGTCGCCGGACCAGTGGAGGTAAAAGCCCGCGTCGCGCGAGATCCGTGCGACCGGGTATCCGGTGATCGTCGGGGCAAGATCGACTGGACGGCCGGTGTGCGGGAACGGTGCGACGAACGCGTGCCACCGTTCGGCGAAGGCGACCCACTTGCCGTCTGGTGACGGCACGATCTGCGTGGCATTCTCGGATTGAAAGTGGACGACCTCGTCGTTGCCCGCAAGCGGCGATGAGGGATCGTCAATGCCCACGCTGATCAGCACGGCCTTGTTGTTGCGGGAGTCCCTGACGTAAATCCGCTTGCCGGTGTGATCGAACATCGGGGCGGAGCCGCTCTCACGCACGAGCCGCGGCGCGGTCGATCCCTCCGTCGGCACGACGTAAATGCCAGGCTCTGTGCCGTACAACTTGCCGCGATCGCTGTCGGCCGCTGCAGCGCGATACACGATCGTCTTACCGTCGGGCGAGAAGCTCGGCTCGATGTAGTGGCCCGGCGTCGTGAACACGTCGCGTCCGCCAGAACCGTCCGCTTTGCTGACATGCACGCGGCCGTAGTCAGCATCCGACCACGTCGTATACACGAGCCACTGTCCGTCCGGTGACCATGCCGGATCGAATTCGAAGCGATCGGTCACCGTCGAGACGCGCTGTGGAGTGCCCTCCGGAAGCGCCTTGACGTAGACGTGACCCAGCGCGCTGTACGCCACCTGCTTACCGTCCGGTGACGTGGTCACGTTGCGCAGCATCTTGACCGGGAATTCCGGCGTGAAGACTTTCTGCGGGAATCGCACGGCCTCATTGACGGTCTGCTCGACGTGTGCGGTGAACGGAACCGCGGTGCTTTCACCCGACGCAACGTCGACGCGCCAGATCTTCCCTTCGCCCCAGATGACGAGGCTCTTGTTGTCTGGGAGCCACGCGTACTGCGGATAGAGGCCGTGAATCGCCCAGGCTTCCTGGAGATCCTTGTCGAGATGATCGAACAGTGCGCGATCCTGGCCGGTCGCGAGGTCGCGAACGAACAACTGGCTGCCCAGGCGCACGCGACGGACGTAGGCCAGCCACTTCCCGTCCGGTGACGGGCGCGGCGTGACCGAGCCGCCCTGCACGTTCACGAGCGTCCGCTCCTGTCCAGTATTCAGATCGCGGCGGATGATCGCGTAGATCGTTCCATTGGGATCCTTGTTGTATTCGAAAGTCTGTCCTGGCGTGATGTCCTTGCTGTAATAGAGGTAGCGTCCATCCGGTGAAATGGCCGGCTCCCCGGCGTCCTTCTGGAAACCATTCTTCTCCGTGACCTGGAGCCCTTCGGATCCGCTCGCGTGATACATCCAGATCTCGCCCGCGCCCAGCGATCGCTGCGCCACGAAGTGACGGCGCGCAAAGATGTAGTTCCCGTCAGGCGACCACGTCGGGCTGTTGATGAACCAGCGCTTCTCTTTCGAGATTTGCCTGGCGTTGGTCCCATCCGAGGCAATCGTCCAGACGTTCCAGAGACCATCGCGATCGCTCGAGAACGTGATTCGCTTGCCATCGGGGCTGAAGCGCGGTTGCATATCGAATGCGGGTCCGCTCGTGAGGCGCGTCGCAGGTGAGCTGCCGCTGCCGCCGATCGGCATCACATACAGGTCGCCGAGCAGATCGAACACGATCTGCCGGCCGTCCGGGCTGACGTCCACGTTCATCCACGTTCCCTCGGACGTGTCGAATGCCAGCTTCGTCGTCGGCCCAAGGTCGGCGGTGACGTCCCACTTCTTATCGTCTTTCTTCTCGTCCTTCTGCTGACCATGCACGGAGGCCATCACCGCGCCGATCAACAGCGCAAGGGATGAGATCCGTCCGATCCGTGTGGTCCGTGTGATCCGTGGTTTCATTGCGGCGTGTTCTCCAGACTTCTCCAAAGGTAGTAACAGGCAACCGTGCGGTACGGCCGCCACACTTCGCCCATCTTCAGAATCCGATTGGCGGTTGGTTTCTTGCGCAGTTTATAAAGGCGATGGATGGCGTTGACGATGCCAAGGTCGTCGACCGGCAGCACATCGGGACGTCGAAGGCGGAACATCAGGAACATTTCGGCCGACCATCGGCCGAGTCCCTTCACCTTCGTGATTGCCTCGATCACTTGTTCGTCGGCCATATCCGACAGTGCGTCGAGGGGAAGCTCGCCGCTTTCTGCCTTTGCGGCAAGATCGCGGAGGTACGCGCTCTTCTGCCGGCTCATGCCGACCTGCCGCAACTGCTCATCACTCAGGCTGGCAATCGCATGCGGCGTCGCAATGCCGCCTGGCACCAGCGCGACCAGCCGACCGTGAATGGTCGCAGCAGCTTTCGTCGAGAGCTGCTGGCCAACGATGGTGCGAACGAGCGCGGAAAACGGGTCGGCCGGCGGTCCTTCGATGAGGGAGCGTTCGCGGTACTTCTTGATGACAGGCGCGAGGACGGGATCCCGCCGCATCAGCACGCGTCGGGCGCGGGCGTATTCTTCAGGGCTCATAGCGGTAAGCCACTAGTCTAAGGCTTTCCGCACGAGGAATGCTGAGGAGGGATGAGACGCGCACTTCAGCCACGATTGTCGACGCGCACCTGCGTGCGCGTCGACTGGCATCAGCACATTGCAGGCGCCTGGATTACAACCAGGAAGGGAGCGGGCGCGAAAACGAGCGGGACGTCACGTACTTCGAAGGCGCGAAGGACCCGGTGTGGCGGGACACGCGTGTTGAAGTGGTGAAACGAGGGGCCGTGAGACCCCTCGGCTACTCGTTCTCCATCGGGTTCATGTTCGATTCGGATTCTCCCGCCTGACGGTCGGTCATCTCCGAACCGGAACTCGATCCCATTTGCTCACGACGGCGACGATGGCTGGCGATGCCTCCCTTGCGGCCGGCGTCGCGCGCTTCCTCGCTCGTCCACTCGTGTGCGGTTCCCTTCTGGTGCGCCGCTTTGCCACCCTTGCTCGCAATCTCTCTCTGCTTTGCCCTGTCCATCGATGCGAATCCGCGATCTTCCTTCGCCACTGCTGTCCTCCTCCCGGTGCCACGGGTTGAGACCGGCGTTTCAGGCGAGCCCAGCCACTGCAACGGCAGTGCCAGCAATTCGTCGTAATTAATTGAAACGAAGCAACTTACGAACGGGTATCCAATGAGGAAATGAGTGGCGTGAATTGCCGATGTTGGGGTGCCTGACGGGAGCGGCTCTAGGGCACAACCCGAAAGAACAGAACCAAAGTAGCCCGATGTGGAATTACGTTTCCGACCCCGGCTGGGCGCACCGCGACCGAGGGTAGGAAGCGCAGTGTAGCAATGGAACGCGGCTACGACCTCGGTGTGTAATCTCGGGCGCGCCGGACGCGATTCACTACACGGTCCGAGCCCAGCAGGGCAAGCACATCGAAGAGTCCGGCGCTGACGGCGCGGCCCGTCACGGCCACCCTGGTGGCGTGAATCAGCGCGGCCGCCTTGATCCCTGTGTTCTCCGCGGTAGCGCGAAGCGTCCGCTCCGCCGTTGCGGCATCGAACGGCTCGAGCGTCTGATAGCGATCCGCAAGAACGCCGAGCGTGCTTCTCGACTCCACATTCGAGAGGTGCTTCTCGGCCGCGGCGGGATCGATGTCCGGCATCTCAACCAGGAAGGGTGCGAGCTCGTCCACGAGTTGATCGAGTTTCTTCACGCGTGGTTTCAGCAGCGTCAGGACCCTTTCGATCCAGTCCGCCTCGGCTCCGGTGAGACTGTCGCGCCAGAGGCCCCTCGCGCGAAGGCGATCTTCAATCCGTCGAAGCAGTTCGGCGGCCGGAAGCCTGCCGAGATGCTGCTGATTGAACCAGTCGAGCTTTTCGACGTTGAAGACGGCGTTCCCCCCGCTGATCCCCTCAAGGGTGAACAGCGCGATCAACTCGTCCTTGCTCAGCACCTCGCGATCGCCGCCGGGCGACCAGCCAAGGAGCGACAGGAAGTTGACCATTGCCTCCGGAAGGTATCCAAGCCGCTGATACTCCATCACCGACGTCGCGCCGTGCCGTTTGCTCAATCGCTTCCTGTCGGGACCCATGATCAGCGGCACATGTGCGAACTGCGGCGGCGTCCTGCCGAACGCTTGATAGAGGAGCACCTGTTTCGGCGTGTTCGAGATGTGATCGTCGCCGCGCACGACGTGCGTCATCTCCATGTCGATGTCATCAACCACAACCGACAGGTGATACGTGGGCTGTCCGTCAGACCTGAGGATCACGAAATCCTCGATGTTGGGGTTGTCGAACGCAATCGATCCGCGGACCAGATCGGTGAAGCGAGTTTCGCCCGGTGGCACCTTGAAGCGAATCGCCCGCGTCGCGCCGGCGGCGTCCAGCCGCGCGGCTTCCTCGCGCGATCGCTTCAGGCAAGCGCGATCGTACGTCCACGCTTCACCACGTCCTTCGGCATCCGTGCGCTTCCGCTGCAACTCCTCCGTCGAACAGTAACAGTAATAGGCGTGCCCCTCACGCACGAGCGTGTGCGCCTTCTGCTGGTACTGTTCGAGGCGCTGCGACTGAAAGTACGGCGCGTGCGGTCCGCCCACGTCAGGGCCTTCATCCCAGTCGAGTCCAAGCCAGCGCAACCCGTCGACGATGCCCTCGACCATGTCCCAGGACGAGCGCTCGGCATCGGTATCTTCGATGCGCAGCACAAACGTGCCGCCATGCCGTCGCGCGTAGAGCCAATTGAACAGCGCCGTCCGTGCGCCACCTACATGCAGGTAGCCGGTCGGAGACGGAGCAAAACGCACGCGAACCATCAGTCGATCATTGTAAGGCGGAAGCCAGAAGACAGAAGGTTTCAGAAGATCTCGCCGAAATAGCTCCAGAAGTGCTCGCGGGCTTTTTCGAGAGGCGAGCGGCGTCGCCACTCGTTCAGGTCGAGACGCTTGCTGACCTTCAGGTCCGCTTCGAAATCCTGCAGGAGGCGCTGCGCGAGATCGCGGTCGGCGACCGCGACGTTCAGCTCGTCGTTCAACTCGAGCGATCGGTTATCGAAGTTTGCCGACCCGAACATGCTCCACACGCCGTCAAGCACCATTGCCTTCGTATGCATCATGGTCGGCTGATACTCGTAGATCTCAATGCCTTGCAACATCAGACGCTCGTATGCCTCGCGGCTCGCGTACTTCACGGGCTTCGCGTCGGTGTGATCCCCCTCGACGAGTATGCGGATCTTGACACCGCGCCTGACCGCTTGCATGAGCGACCACTCGCTCGATTCATCGGTGATGAAGTACGGCGTACAGATGTCCAGCGTCTTGGCCGCCGCACCGATCGCCAGCAGATACAACCGCTTCAGATCGCTGCTCCCTCCGGTCGGTGAACTGCGGAGGACGAACGCGCTGTCTCTGGGCGTCGGGGGTGGCACCTCTGACGGCGGATCCAGAATCGGCTTTGCCGGGCTGTCCGTTTCAACGAAGTTCTCGTAGAACGCTCCTTCGATCAGCCTCACGATGGGCCCTTCGAGTCGCACCATCGTGTCGCGCCAGTGATCCGGATCCTGCGCGTGTCCGAGCCAGTGATCTGCGAGACCGACACCACCCGTGAACCCGACGATGCCATCGATGGCGAGAATCTTTCTGTGGGTGCGATAGTTGAGTTCCTCGAGGGTGTACCAGTTCGGCTTCCCGAACTGTCCGACCTCGGCGCCGGCTTCCTCCAACCGGTCGATGATCTCTTCCGGCACGCTGTTCGAACCCATGGCGTCGAGCACAAGCCTGACCTGCACACCGCGACGGGCGGCGGCTTCAAGCGCGCTTGTGAACTGCTCGCCCACCGACCCTTTCTCGTAGATGTAGCTTTCAAAGCTGATGCGGCGCTTCGCCTGGTTGATGGCGGCCAGCATCGAGGGAAAAATCTGGTCGCCGTTGGTGAGCACCTGGTATTGATTCCCCCCGGTAGCCTCGACGCCAAGCAACACGGCGAGATATGCCGGCCAGTGGCGGTTCTCGGCGCTGTATGCACTCTCGATCTTCAGCGTCTCCTGGTCCTGTGCAATCGCAAGCAGCCCCGCGATGATGCCCGACACGATCAGGATCGAAATGATGAGTTTGTAGTGGAACCGGAGGTTCGGCATCGCAGAGTGCAACTGTGCAATTTCAAAGCCTATAATGCGCCGTTCGTGGAGGGGTTATGCCGAAAGCCATCGTGACGGCGGTTCTCGCCATTGTGATGTCGGTCGCAGGCACTACAACGGCGCCCCGCGAAAAGGTCATTCTCGACACCGACTTCACGACGAGCGGCGACGACGGCATGGTCGGCATCATGGCCGCCCAGATTCATGCGCAGGGGACGATTGAGCTGCTGGGCATCACCGTCGTGGCCGGCAACGAGTGGCTGCAACAGGAAGTGGCCGACGCCCTCCGCGCGGTCGAGCGACTCGGGATTGGGGGCACGGTTGGCGTCTATGCCGGTGCGCGATATCCGCTGGTGCACGACTATCGCAACGTCGAGCACGAGCGAGCGCTCTGGGGTATCGGCGGTTCGTGGTACAAGCACCCGGAGCCGGCTGACGATGAGATCGTTGCGCCGCTCGACGGCTTCGCGACGAACACCCGCGTCCAGCCTCAGCACGCCGTCACCTTCATCGTCGACACCGTCAAGAAATATCCACACGAGGTGACGCTCCTGACGATTGGGCCCTTGACGAACATCGCGCTGGCGATCCGGATGCATCCCGAGATAGTTCCGTTGATCAAACGGATCGTGTACATGGCGGGCGCGTTCGAGGTACCCGGCAACACCACGCCGGCGGCCGAGATGAACGTGTGGTACGACCCGGAGGCTGCGCGGATTGTCGCGAGGGAGCCGATCGATCAGACATTCATTCCGCTCGACGTCACGAACACGGTGCCGCTCGACAAGGCGCTTTTCGAGCGGATCACAGGCAATCCCGACTCGATCATTACCAAACTTCTGAAGCAGTCAGGGTTTGGCCGGGCTCTCGATCGCAATCCGTCGGCGACGTCGTACATCTACGACACGCTCGCACTCGCGTATCTCATTGACCCGACGTATGCGAAGGAAGTGGTCGAGATGTGGGTCGATGTCGACACCACGTGGGGACCCAGCTACGGCCGTACGCTGGGGTATCCCAGGGCACGCCCGGGCAATGTCCTGCAGAAGGCAAAGGTTGTACGGCGGTTCGATAACGATCGGTTTTTCCGATTATACGTCGATCTGATGACGCGCCCCGTGCCGGTGCGTCAGTGAAATGAAGAGACGGACAACTTCGAAGACGAAAGGGCGGAGCGATGAGGAAGCCAGGACTGTTCGGTCTGTTGCTGATCTGCTGCGTCGTCACGCTCGCGCCAGCGCAAACCCCGACGGGTCGCTGGCCGGAGGCGAAGGCGAACGAGTGGTACGCGAAGCAGCCGTGGCTCGTCGGCAGCAACTACATTCCGGCCACGGCGATCAACGAGCTCGAGATGTGGCAGGCCGAGACCTTCGATCCGAAGACGATCGAGAAGGAACTTGGCTGGGCCGAGAGACTCGGGATGACGACGATGCGGGTGTTCCTGCACGACCTGGCGTGGCAGCAGGACGCGGCGGGTTATCGTGAGCGAATCAGTCAGTTCCTCGACATCGCCGCGCGGCACCGCATCAAACCGCTGCTCGTGCTGTTTGATTCGTGCTGGGATCCCAATCCCAGGCTCGGACGGCAGCGCGATCCCAGACCTGGCGTGCACAACTCCGGTTGGCTGCAAAGCCCCGGCGCCAGGGCATTGCAGGATCCAAAAGAGTACCCGCGGCTGAAAGCTTACGTCACTGGCGTCGTGCAGGCATTCGGCAAGGATCCGCGCGTGCTCGGCTGGGACATCTGGAACGAGCCGGACAACACGAACACGAACAGCTATGGACGCGAAGAACCCAAGAACAAGGTCGAGCTCGTGCTCGCGCTCTTGCCGCGGGCGTTTCAGTGGGCCCGCGAAGCGGGGGCCGAGCAGCCGCTCACATCGGGGGTCTGGAGGGGAGACTGGTCGAGCGACGCCAAGCTGTCGTCCATGGAGCGCGTGCAGTTGGACAACTCGGACGTGATCTCGTTCCACAACTACGACAGTGGCGCCGAGTTCGAGAAGCGAATCAAGTGGCTGCAGCGATTGAACCGCCCGATCATGTGCACCGAATACATGGCACGCGGCAACGGCAGCACGTTCGAGGGCTCGTTGCCCATCGCTAAGAAATACAACGTCGCCGCCATCAACTGGGGCTTCGTGGCGGGGAAGACGCAGACCAACCTGCCCTGGGACTCCTGGCAGAAGCCATACGTCGGCCGCGAACCGGCGGTATGGTTCCATGAGATCTTCAAGCAGGATGGCACGCCGTACAAGCAGGACGAAGTGGACCTGATTCGGAAGCTGACCGGCGCATCGGCGTCGTCCGGTGCTGGCCGTTGACGGCAGGTTCGAGAGTGGCTTTCAGCCGTACAGGTTCGAGCGCAGGAAGTCGTTGCGGAACTTGCCGCGCGGATCGTATTGCGCAACAACCTGCTTGAACTCCGCCGACTTCTCGTATCGCTGCTGAAGCTGCGCTGACGGAATCGTGAAGAGCTTGCCCCAGTGCGGCCTCACGTCGAATGGAGCAAGCTCTCGTTCGATCATCGGCAGCACCTTGCTGACCGATGGCCAATCCTGCTTCCACGTGAAGTGAATCGCGAGGCTGGGACGCTTGTAGCACGGGCTCATCCACAGATCGTCACCGTCGATGGTTCGCAGTTCCGTGATCATCAGGTGCGGGCTCACATGATCCCGCAGCCGCTCGACGGCAGCGATCGCCTCGACCGCATTCTTCCGCGCCACGAAATACTCCGATTGCAGTTCTTTTCCGCTGCTAGGCGTGAAGCCCATTCGGAAGTGCGGCAGCCGTTCGTACCATGGCCCGGGAACCCCCATCTGCTCCGTGCAATGTTCCGCTGACAGCTCCATGATCGGGTGGACGTTTGTCGTCGCCGGACGTGCGCCGTAGAAATCCTTCGCGGCCGTCAACGTCACATCCTTGTCGACGCGGCGCTTTACCCAGACTTCGGTGATCCGTCCCTTCTGCCAGTCGGTGAAGAGGCTCACGCTATAGCCAGCGGAGGCAATGTCGTCGAAATGCGCTCTGACCTGCGCCATCGGCAGATCCAGATACACGTCCTGCCGCATCGTGAACGCCGGCAGCAGGTTCAGTGTGACCCTGGTGACCACGCCAAGCGCGCCGAGATGCACGACCGCGGCGGGGAACGTCTGCGGATCTTTATCGCGCGCAATCGCCAGGACGTCACCACCGGCAGTCACGATCTCGAGCGCTGAGACCGCCGTCGAGAGGTTTCCGTTCTTCGTGCCGGAGCCATGCGTCGCAGTCGCGCAGGCGCCGGCAACCGAGATGTGCGGCAGCGAAGCCAGGTTGTGCAGGGCGAATCCCTGCTGATCGAGGTGCGGACACAACTGGCCGTAGCTCATGCCCGACTCGATGGTCACTCTCCGCGCGGCGGGATCGAGTTCGACGACCTGCTTCATCTCGCGAAGCGAGAGGAACTCGTCGGCGCTGTCGGCGATGCCGTTGAAGCAGTGCCGCGTCCCGAGAACCTTGAAGCGCTCGTTCTTTCGGACGAACTCCTGGACTTGTGACGGTGAGGTGGGAGACGTGATCCGCCGCGTGCTGTACCGGTAGTTGCCGGCCCAGTTGCGCAGCGGTTCGTCCTGCGTGGCGGAGGGCGGCATGCGACCACTCATGCCCGCGGATGCGCTCACCATTGCGGCGCACTG
>JBKOZS010000329.1:0-10552 GCA_046726015.1 Acidobacteriota bacterium | reverse complement strand
ACCGAGCACCACGGACACCGAGCACCACGGACACCGAGCACCACGGGCACCGAGCACCACGGGCACCGAGCACGCAGCACCTCGCACCTTGCACCGAGCACCGACAGCGTCAGTACAAAAAAAGGGCCGCTCCCGTGTGAGAGCGGCCCTTAGCTCCTGACGCGAACCCAGTTAACTCTTCTTCGCCGTCTTCTGCATCTCCAGGACCTTGTTGCGGAGCACGTCGGCTTCCTGGATGAGCTCCTTCTGCTTCTTCGGATCCTTTTCGACGCGCGCCTGGAGGCGAAGCAGGATGTTCTTGTAGGTCATCGCTTCCATGTAGTTCGGGTTCAGCGAGAGCGCCTTGTCCTCCATCGAGAGGCCCTTGAGGATGTAATCGCGCTTCTGCGCATCGCTCAGGCGGAAGTCCTTGTTGGCCTTGTCCCAGTAGTACGTGGCGATGAGGTGATAGCCCTCGGGGTTGTTCGGATTCATGTCTGCGGCCTTCTGCAGCGCATCAATCGTCTTCTCGAACTCACCCTGGCGGTTGTAGAACGCGGCCAGCGCGACGTAGACGCCCGGGTCGTTCGGCTTCACCTCGCGTGCCTTCTGGTACTGCGCCTCCGCCTCCTCGTAGCGGCCGGCGTCCTCGTACAGCTTGGCCAGCGCCATGTAGTTGGCCGGTTCGCCCGGCTCCATCTGGATGATCTGTTGATAGACCGGCTCCGCCTTGGACGGGTCCTGCATCTTGTCGGTATAGGCCGCGGCGAGATACTCGAGCGACGACTTCTTCCACTTGGGATCCTGGTTCTTTTCGGCGGACTTCGCGTAGTTCTCGATCGCCTTCTGCAGGAAGGCGTCGTTCGTCGGATCCCCTTCCTTGCCCGGCTTGTACAGGTTGTCGTAGCTGTTGGCCAGGAAGAAGTACGCTGTGTTGAGCGTGGGGGTCGTCTGCAACGCGCTCTCGTTGGCGACGACCGCTTCATAATGCTCTGCCGCGCGCTTGTAGTCCTTGGTCTGGTACAGCTGGTTGGCGTCCTTGAAGTTTTTGACCGCCTTCAAGTTGCTGACGGAATACTTGCCGCAGCCAGCGCCCGTCATACTCAAGCCGACAACCAGGGCCATCGATGCAGCCGAAGCCGCGCGGTTTCGGATCGTCATGCTCTCCCCTTCTCGCGCCGTTTACAATAGATCAAGGGGTCAGTATATTGGCGGCCAAAACCGCCGTCAACCGCGCCCGGCAGGGCTTTGCCACCTGGTCCCCCCGGTTTTCTCGAAGGTTAGACACCACAAATCATGATCCGGTTCGAGGACCTCGTTGAAAAGGTCCGTGCTACGAATCCCGACGCCGATATCGAGTTGCTCAGGCGGGCGTACGTCTTCTCCGCCTTCGAGCACAAGGGACAGGTGCGTCACTCGGGAGAGCCGTATCTCGTCCATCCACTCGAGGTGGCCGACCTGCTCGCCGACATGAAGCTGGACGTCGTCGCGATTGCCTCCGGCCTCCTGCACGACATCGTCGAGGACACGCAGACCTCCATCGAACGGATCCAGGAGCTGTTCGGCGCCGACATCGCGCATGTCGTCGAGGGGGTTACGAAACTCGGCGCCATCCAGTTCTCCTCGAGCGAGGAGCGGCAGGCGGAGAACTTCCGCAAGATGCTGCTCGCGATGGTCGACGACATCCGCGTGATCCTCGTGAAGCTGGCCGATCGTCTTCACAACATGCGGACGCTCCATCACCTCGCCGAGGAACGGCGCCTCGCGATTGCGCAGGAGACGCGCGACATCTACGCGCCGATTGCGAACCGGCTCGGGATGAGCAAGCTGAAGAACGAGCTCGAGGAGCTCGCGTTCAAGTATCTCGAGACCAAGGCGTACGAATCGCTGAGACAGCGCGTCGAGGCGCGGCGGCGCGCGACGGAAGGCCTGATCGAAGACCTGACCAAGACGATCTCTGCGAAGCTGACGGAGGCGCAGGTGCCGGTGATCCACATCGACGGCCGCATCAAGCGCCTGTTCAGCATCCATCAGAAGCTGAAGAAGCAGAAGGTCGACCTGGACCAGGTCTACGACTTCATGGCGCTTCGCATCGTCACGCAGTCGGTGAAGGACTGCTACGCGGCGCTCGGGATCATCCACCAGACGTGGTCGCCGGTGCCGGGGCGCATCAAGGACTTCATCGCGATGCCGCGCCCCAACGGCTACCAATCGCTGCACACGTCCGTCATCAGCGAGCGCGGATTCCCGTTCGAGGTGCAGATCCGGACCGCGGAGATGCACCGCATCGCGGAAGAAGGGATCGCGGCGCACTGGAAGTACAAAGAGGGGCGCGTTGGCGCGGACCGCGACGAGCAGTACTTCATCTGGCTGCGGCAGCTCCTCGAGTTCCAGCAGGAGGTCCGCGACCCACAGGAGTTCCTGCAGAACCTGAAAATCGAGCTGTATCCCGAGGAGGTGTACATCTTCACCCCCAAGGGGGAAGTGAAGGCGCTGCCACGGGACGCAACTCCCGTCGACTTCGCGTACTCGATCCACACCGACGTCGGACACCAGTGCGTTGGCGCACGTGTCAACGGCAAGATGGTCCCGCTTCGTACGCGGCTGCGCAATGGCGACATCGTCGAGATCGTCACCGCGCCCGGCCATCAGCCGAGCCGCGACTGGTTGAACTTCGTCGTCACGTCGCGCACGCGCAACAAGATCAAGCACTACATCCAGGCCGAGGAGAAACAGCGCAGCCTCGAGCTCGGAAAGAAGCTTTTCGAAAAAGAAGCCCGCCGCTACGGCCTGAACATGAAAGGGCTGACCGACGGTCCGGCGTTCGCGGCGACGCTCACTGAATACGGCCACGGCAAGGCAGAGGAACTGTTTGCGGCGATCGGTTACGGCAAGGTCGCGGCACGCACGGTGCTGGCCAAGCTCGTTCCGCAGGAACAGCTGAAGGAAACGCCGGAGAGCGGCATTGCGTCGGTGGTGCGGCGCGTCCTCGGGCCGGCGGACGAAAAGATCAAGGTCCGCGGCTTCGACGACCTGATGGTGTTCCGCGCGCGCTGCTGCAATCCGATTCGCGGCGAGAAGATCGTCGGCTACATCACGCGCGGCAAAGGCGTCTCGGTCCACTCCGCGCTCTGCCCGAACGTCGTCAATCTGCTCTACGATCCCGAGCGCCGCATCGACGTCGAGTGGGACAAGGGGGCCGACACCTCACCCTACACAGTTCGCCTCAGTCTCCAGGTCGAAGATCGCAAGGGAATCCTCGCAGACGTCACGTCCAAGATCGCGGGTATCAATACGAACATCCGCAACGTCGAGGCGCATTCGGATGATGATCAGACCGGACGCATTGATATGACTGTGGAGATCAGCGACGTGAAACACCTGCAGAAAGTGATCAAGTCGTTGAGGAGCGTGGACGGAGTCGTCGACGTGGAGAGAGCGTCGCGCTAAGACAGCGAAGCGATCACGTCGATCTCGAGCTTCGCGTCTCTGGGGAGCCTGGCGACCTGCACGGTTGCGCGGGCAGGCGCGGGCGACGAGAAGTACGTGGCGTAGACCTCGTTCATCTTCGCGAAGTCGTTCATGTCGAGCAGGTAGACCGTGGAGCGCACGACCGCGTCGAACGACGCGCCCGCGGCCTTGAGGATCTCTCCCAGGTTCTGAAACACGCGGTGCGTCTGCGCCGCGATATCCCCGTCGACCAGATTCCCCGTGGCCGGATCGATCGGCACCTGCCCCGAGACGAACAGCAGGTTACCCGCCCTGATGGCCTGGGAGTACGGCCCAATGGCCTTCGGGGCTGCGGGGGAGGAAACCACCTGGCGCATCAATGGGATCCGTGAGATCCGCGGCCTTACGCGGCTTTCACGACCTTGCCCGACCGGAGGCAGCGCGTGCAGACGCGCAGCCGCTTGATCCCGCCGTTCACCATCGCGCGGACCCGCTGCAGGTTCGGCTCGAACCGGCGGGGCGTCACATTGTGCGCGTGGCTGATGTTGCGCCCGACGACCGGGCCCTTTCCGCAGAGTTCGCAGCGCTTCGCCATGATTCTTACTCGTTGCCTGGATAAGTTGCTTACCGGCGCCCGTTTAGGGCGACACAAACATCCGATTATAGCACGGGGACCTCGAGCCTCGCACCTCGGCACGCGAGCGTGCACCAGGGGCAGCTTCCGACACGCGAGCTTACGGGAGTATTATTCGCGGCTCGTCCTTCGCCGGCATTTCGGCAGGTGCATCGGCAGCTCCTGCCGGACCCATCATCCGCTCGGCGAGCGCCAGCCAGGCCTCGGCGGGACGATCCGCATCAGGGAATTCGGCGGCCGCTTCGCGGGCAAGCCGTTCGATGCGCCGCAGCGCCACCGACGCGTCGCGCTCGACGCGCGAGGCCTCGGCGCCTGCGCGGCGCGCGACATCCATCACCGCTTGACCGACCTCGGTGGCCAGGCGTTGCGCCGGGATCGCCGTCGCCTGGTGCTCGTAAATGATCCCGCTGCGCGCCGTTTCAATCGTCTTGGCCACCGTGGCAGCCGCTTCGGCGACATCGCTGTCGAGGAGCGCCGGCACCGCGTTCTTCGCATGCTGCAGCAGGATCGCCTGCACGAACAGAAACAGCCGGTACTGCATCTTCGAGAGATCCGAGATGCGCGGGAGCACGAATGCCATGTCGCGTTCCTGTTGCCGCTGCACCACCGCCGCCGGATGCGCGCGCGCGGAGGACAGGTAGCGGCAGTCGGACGTGCACGCGATCTCCGTGAGCCGCTTCGTCCCGCAACACACAGCACAAATATCGCGGCCGAGCGCCGGACACGCGCGCTTCGCCTTCCGGACGCCGCACAGCGGACAGGTCGATTTCATGGTGCAGAAACAGTATGCCGTAAGCAGTCGAGCGCGCGAATTGCCAACTCGGAGTGCACACTTCGGCACCCCTTTGCCGCGGCGCCCGCAGGGACCTATTGTCTCCCGTCCGATTGCAATTTCGGTGGCCGTCCGTATAATCAGCGGCAATCCCGCCCAAATTGCTAGCGTTTCCCAGCGCTGGCCACAGGAATACCCTTTGCAGTTTACGGTCCTCGAGGAGGAGGTATGGCCGATCCGCTCCTGCAAGAGCCGACGCCGGCAGAGTACTTCAAGACTCTCATCGATGGGGCGCTCGCGCGTCAGCACTTCCGCGCCAACGAGCTCACCGCGTACTACCTGGTGAACCTGCTGTGTCGATTCATGCGTCCCGACGGGTGCATGCCGTTCGCCGACGACAGCCACCAGCCGCTCGCACTCCGGCTGGGACGTGCGCTCGAGAGCGGCGGGATCGAGCAGCGTGCACGACTGCGCAACGTTGGAGACTTCTCCCTCTTCATGTCCGGGTTCTTTTCCGACAGCTTCCGCCGCAGCAGCGTCGATGTCGACTATTACAAGTCGATGGGGGAATACGCTTACGGGTCGCTCAGCCGCCGGGACGAGGACACGTTCTGCGAAGTCTTCGGCGAACTGGCGCGCAAGTTCGTGGGGTTCACGGACGTCCTGTCGGATGTCAGCGAGCGCACCGGGCTTTCGTCAAATGCCGACGTCCTTCGGCTGTACGAGAAGTGGCTTCGCACCGGCAGCCGTCGTGACGGGCAGCGCCTGGTCGACCGGGGCATCCTGCCAAACGGCTCCGTCGGCTCGCGATTCGTCCAGTAACCCCCTTTTGACACATCTCGGCCGTGGTGCCACACCCACAGGGCGCCACGGCCGTCCTCTTTTGTGTACGCCCCCAAGAACCAAAACGGCCCGATCTGGCGTCTAAACCCGCATCAGGGCGGATATGGGGGTTGCTCAGCAGGCGAAAATCTAGTAGACTGATGGGCTTTATAGCTGGCAAATTCATTGCATAAAGGCTCGCGACGAAAACAGGGACGCGAGCGGAGAGCGGAAAGGAGTCGCACTCATATGAGCGTAAATGTTAATAAAGCGCCCCGGGAGCAGATGAATCGCGATCGCTACGTCGAGTTGAAGAAGATCCTCGAGGAACGCCGCCGCGAAATCATGAATGAAGTGCAGGGACGGATGCGCGGTGTCCGGGCGGAAGGTGCCGGCAGCACCGTGCAGGGGGTGCTCGACGCCGCGGAGAGTTCCGAGGCTGATATTCAGGACGAGATCGAGTTCGCGTTGATTCAGATGAAGGCCGAGACGCTGAGCAAGATCGACGAGGCGCTTCGCCGGCTTGAAGAGGGCACGTTCGGCTACTGCTTCGAGTGCGGCGAGGAAATCTCCGAGCGCCGCCTTCGCGCGCTGCCGTTCGCAGTGCGCTGCAAGGACTGCGAGGAAACCCGCGAGGTCGCGCAGCAGCGCGAGCGTCTGATGGCGCAGCGCCGTGGCGCCGCCTCTCTCTTCCTCGATATGCAGGGCTGAGAGTATTGACACCCGGGTCAACGGACGTCGGGTAATCGGGTCGTTTGACAACCACTCGATTACCCGATCGGCCAGGCACCCGGTTCGTTTACACTCGCAGGCCCGGGCGGTCCTGCGAGCCCGCCGCGGCCCAATTTTCAACACAGAGGAGGATCGCCGAATGAGCGATCAATCCGATCAGGACGAGGAACGCCTGGCAGCGCAGAGCGCCGATGTGGGTTCCGAGACCGAGCGGCCGGTGCAGGTTCCACCGGAACTGCCGCTGCTCCCGCTGCGCGACACCGTCCTGTTTCCCAATTCGTTCATGCCGTTAGCCGTCGCCCGCGAGGCGTCCGTGCGCCTCGTCGACGAGGCGAATGCCGCGGGCCGGCTAATCGGAGTCTTCACGCAGAAGGAGGCGGCGACCGAGGAACCGCTCCAGGAGGACCTGTACCCGGTCGGCACCGTCACTCATATCCACAAGATGTTCAAGCTGCCGGACGGCAGCCTGCGCCTGATCGTGCAGGGGCTCGCCCGCGTCACGCTCGATCAGATCGTCCAGACCCGGCCGTACCTGCGAGCCGGCGTCACGGTCGCGGAGGACCAGCTCCGGGACGAGGATCACCTCGAGATCGACGCGCTGCAGCGGAACATCAAGAGCAACTTCCAGCAGGTGGTGTCACTGTCGCCGCTGCTCTCCGACGACCTGCAGTCGCTCGCCGCCAACATCACCGACCCGGGCAAGCTGGCCGACTTCATTGCCTCGAGCCTGACCACGATCGGGACGCCGGTGAAGCAGGAGATCCTGTCGACGCTGGACGTCCGCGCGCGCATGGACGCCCTGAACCGGATCCTGATCAAGGAGCTCGAGGTGCTCGAGCTTGGTTCCAAGATCCAGTCGCAGGTGCAGTCCGAGGTTGGCAAGAACCAGCGTGAGTACTTCCTGCGCGAGCAGCTCAAGGCGATCCAGAAGGAGCTGGGTGAAGGGGACGAGCAGGCAAAGGAGATCGAGGAGCTCCGCTCGAAGATTGACGCCGCCGGCATGCCCGAAGGGGTGAAGAAGGAAGCGCTGCGCGAGCTCGATCGCCTGTCGAAGATGCCAGCCGCGGCAGCGGAGTACACCGTGTCGCGCACGTATCTCGACTGGATCATCGCACTCCCGTGGGCCAAGCGGACCGACGATTCGATCGACCTGAAGCACACCAAGCAGGTGCTCGACGCCGACCACTCGGGTCTCGAAAAGGTAAAGGACCGGGTGCTCGAATACCTCGCGGTGCGGAAGTTGAACCCGGACGTGAAGGGTCCGATCCTGTGCTTCCTCGGCCCGCCGGGGGTTGGCAAGACCTCGCTCGCGAGGTCCATCGCAAGCTCGCTCGGGCGCAAGTTCGTGCGCGTGTCGCTCGGCGGCATGCGCGACGAGGCGGAAATCCGCGGTCACCGGCGCACGTACATTGGCGCACTGCCCGGGCAGATCATCCAGGGATTGCGCCGCGCGGAATCGAAGAACCCGGTCTTCATCCTCGACGAGATCGACAAGCTCGGATCCGACTTCCGTGGCGACCCGGCATCGGCGCTGCTCGAGGTGCTCGATCCTGAGCAGAACAATTCGTTCCGCGATCACTATCTCGACGTGCCGTTCGACCTGTCCGAGGTCCTGTTCCTCACGACGGCAAACGTGATGGATCCGGTTCCACCGCCCCTGCGCGATCGCATGGAGGTGCTGGAGCTGGCCGGTTACACGGAAGAGGAGAAGTTGAAGATCGCGTTCGAGCACCTGGTCGCGAAGCAGGTGAAGAACCACGGCCTCACGCCGGAACAGATGGAGTTCACGGAGCCCGCGGTTCGCGCGGTCATCCGTGGCTACACGCGCGAGGCAGGCGTCCGCAACCTCGAACGCGAGCTCGGCGCGCTGTGCCGCAAGGTCGCGCGGCGGCGTGCCGAAGGAGACGAGTCGAAGGTCGTGATCACGCCCGACGTCGTCGTCGAGATGCTCGGCGCGCCGTCGTTCCTGGACGAGGAGATCGAGAACCGCACCAAGGATCCCGGCGTAGCGGTTGGCCTGGCATGGACGCCGGCGGGCGGGGAAGTGCTGTTCGTCGAGGCCTCGCGCATGCAGGGCGGCGGCTCGCTCACGCTGACCGGCCATCTTGGCGACGTGATGAAGGAGTCCGCACGCACCGCGCTGTCGTGGTTCCGCGCGAACGCCCAGCACTACGGCGTCGATCCGGCGTTCTACAAGGACTCCGAGATCCACCTGCACGTCCCCTCCGGTGCCGTGCCGAAAGACGGCCCGTCAGCGGGCGTGACGATGGTGAGCGCGCTGGCGTCGCAGTTGACGCGACGGCCGGTGCGCGGCGACATCGCGATGACCGGCGAGATCTCGCTCTCGGGGCGCGTGCTGCCGGTCGGCGGCATCAAGGAAAAGGTGCTCGCGGCGCGGCGTCACGGCATCACCGAGGTCATCATGCCGCGGCAGAACGAGAAGAACGTGCGTGAGGATCTGACCGAGGAGCTCCGGCGCGAGCTGACGATTCATTACGTCTCGGAGATTTCCGAGGCGGTTGCCATCGCGCTGCTGCCGTCCTCCGAGCAGACCACGCTGCCCAAGCCGATCCGGCCAGAGGTGCAACCTGCAGTGTGAGAGTCCCTAGTCGCGAGTCCCTAGTCGCTAGTCCTCAGTCCGAGTCCCTAGTCGCTGGTCCTCAGTCCCGAGTCTCCGAGACGGACTCATGACTCGGGACTCGGGACTCGGGACTCGGGACTCGGGACTTTGCACCCTCGCATTCAGTGCGCGTCTTTTACTCCCCTATCTACGAGGTCTCCCTGCCCGGCCACATCTGGCCGACCTCGAAGTACCGCCTCGTCGTCGAGGCGTTGAAGGTTCGAGCGATCGAACCCTGCATCGCCTCCTGGGACGATCTCGCGCTCGTGCACACTCCGGAATACCTCGACAAGCTGCGGAACAACCGGTTGACGGCGGACGAAATTGCCACGCTGGAGCTGCCGTGGATGCCGCAGCTTGCCGATTCATTCCGGCTGATGGTCGGAGGCTCGTGTGACGCCGCGCGAGCCGCGCTCGAGGACGGGGTCTCCGCACACGTTGGCGGCGGCCTCCACCACGCGTTCGCGAATCACGGCGAGGGATTCTGTCCGCTGAACGACGTCGCGGTGGCGATTCGCGTACTCCAGCGTGACCGCCGTGCCGCGCGCGCGGCGGTCGTCGACTGCGACGTGCACCACGGCAACGGCACCGCGATGATCTTCGAGCGCGACGCCACCGTGTTCACGTTCTCAATCCACCAGCAGTACAACTATCCGATGTTCAAGCCGCGAAGCGACCTGGACATCGGCCTCGAGGACGGCGCGGACGACCTCCGCTACCTCGAGGCGCTGCGCGGTGCGTTGCCATCGGTGATGAACAGCGGACCGGACGTGCTCGTGTACGTCGCGGGCGCGGATCCGTTCAAGGGAGACCGGCTTGGCGGCCTGGCGCTGACGAAGGAGGGCCTCGCGCAGCGCGACGAGATGGTCATCGGCGCCGCGCGTCGTGCCGGTGTGCCGGTCGTTGTCGTGCTCGCCGGCGGTTATGCCGCGGACGTCCGCGACACGGTCGAGATCCACGTCAACACGATCGGAGTACTTGAACGTCTCAAATGAGGCCGAGACCCACGATCGTCTTCATATCAACGATCTCGCCGCGCCGGATCATCTCCCGGACGTCGCGCAACTCGAACACCCTGACCTCGATGTCTTCATCCTCATCGACCTCCGCGTGTTCATCGCTCTCTTCGAGGTTCGATACGCGAAAGAACACCATCTCCACGTCGCAATAGCCCGGCGTGGGATACATCGCGGCGAGCCGCACGATCGTCGCGGGGATCTTGCCGATTTCTTCGTGGCACTCGCGGCGAGCTGCGTTCTCCGGCGTTTCCCCCTCGTCGACGCTCCCCGCCGGCAGTTCCCACATCCAGGTGTTCAACGAAAAGCGATACTGCTTGATGAGAATGACGTGTCCCGGCTCGGGAACCGGAACCAGCACAGCTGATTTGGAGTGGCGGACGATCTCCTGCACGGCTTCGCGTCCGTGCGGCAGCCGCACACGGGCGCGCTCCACGGAGAACACCTTGCCGTTGAACACGATTTCGCTTGAAAGTCGCTCGGCCTGGTTCACGTGATCTCCTATGACACGTCTGACACGTCGGGAG
>JBKOZS010000328.1:0-17581 GCA_046726015.1 Acidobacteriota bacterium | reverse complement strand
CATCGGTCAGTCGGGCGGCGCGGCGCCGCGCACGACGCCACGTCCGGAAGCGCCGCGCGCAGGCTATCTCGAGCTGAAGGCGAACGTTCACCGGAAGCTCCTGAACCGCCTCAACCTCGAAGCGCTGGCGGGGGCCGAACGGGCCCGCGCGGAGTCTGAAATCCGCTCGCTGCTGTTCGACCTCATCTCCGAAGAGGGCATGCCGCTCAGCATGTCCGAGCGTGAAGCGATCTTTGCGGACATCATCGACGAGGTCTTCGGCCTCGGTCCGCTCGAGCCGCTGCTGCGTGACCCGGGGGTCAGCGACATCCTGGTCAACACGTTCAAACACGTCTACGTGGAGCGCAGCGGCAAGCTCGATCGCCTGCCGACCACTTTCCAGGACGACAAGCACCTGATGCGCGTCATCGACCGCATCGTCAGCGCGGTCGGACGCCGCGTCGACGACAGTTCGCCGATGGTGGACGCGCGCCTGCCGGATGGCTCGCGTGTCAACGCGATCATTCCGCCGCTGGCGGTCGACGGTCCGCTGCTCTCGATCCGCCGTTTCCCGGCGGAGCGCCTCAAGGCGGAAGACCTCGTGAACATCCGGTCGCTTACGCGGCCGATGCTCGAGTTCCTCGAGCACTGCGTGCGCTCGCGGCTGAACATGCTGATCAGCGGCGGTACCGGCGCCGGTAAGACGACGCTCTTGAACGTGCTGTCCGCATTCATCTCCGAGCGCGAGCGCATCGTCACGATCGAGGACGCGGCGGAACTTCAGCTTCACCAGGAGCACGTGGCGCGTCTTGAAACGCGTCCGCCGAACGTCGAAGGCAAGGGCGCCATCAAGCAGCGGCAGTTGCTGGTCAACGCCCTCCGTATGCGTCCCGACCGCATCGTCGTCGGCGAGACCCGAGGCGAGGAAGCGCTGGACATGCTCCAGGCCATGAACACGGGCCACGACGGATCGCTCACGACGGTGCACGCGAACACGCCGCGCGACGCGCTGTCGAGAATCGAAACGATGATCGCGATGGGCGCGACGAACCTGCCGGAGCGCGCGATGCGCCAGCAGATCTCGTCGGCCATCCAGCTCGTCATCCAGCAGTCGCGCATGAGCGACGGCACGCGCAAGGTGACGAGCATTTCGGAGATCACCGGCATGGAAGGGGACGTCATCACCATGCAGGAGATCTTCCTGTTCGAAAAGCTTGGCGTGAACCAGGATGGCAAGGTCATCGGCCGGTTCCGCGCCACCGGCGTGCGGCCGAAGGCCTGCGAGCGGCTCAAGGCCGCGGGCATCATCCTGCCGCCGGACATGTTCGAAGGCGTCGTGGAGGTGCGGTGATGACCGCAATTGTGTTCGTGCTGTCGATGTTCGTGCTGGGCGCGGGAGGTGTCCTCCTCGCGTACTACATGTTCGGCAAGGTGCCCGGCCTGATGTTGCAGCGCAAGCTGGACGCCCGGCTGGACGAGGTCGTGCGGCCGGTCGAGGAAGACGCGAAAGTCGCGGCGGGCCTGGTCAAGAGCCGTCTCGAGGGGCCGCTGCCGGCGTTCGAGCGAATGGTCGCCCAATCGGCTCGCGGCTCGCGGATCGCGGAGTGGGTCGAGCAGTCAGGCGTCAAGATCAGCATCAGCGGCCTTCTGATGGTCGCCTTCGGTCTGGCCGTGCTGTTCGGTCTCATCGTCGCGAGCGTCCTTCGGATGAGCGTCGGCTGGCTGGGCGGCGGCATGATCGGGTTCTCCCTGCCGTTCATCTTCCTGAAGGTCAAGCGGACGCGCCGGCTCCACAAGTTCGAAGAGGCGTTCCCCGAAGCGCTCGACCTGATGGCGCGCGCGCTCAAGGCGGGCCATGCGTTTGCCACCGGCCTGAAGATGGTCGCCGACGAAATGCCGGAGCCGATCGGGCCGGAATTCCGGAAGACGTTCGACGAGCAGAACTTCGGTCTCCCGATGAAGGACGCGCTCGGCAACCTGACCGAGCGTGTGCCGCTCATCGACGTCCGCTTCTTTTCGACCGCCGTGCTGATTCAGCGCGAGACGGGCGGCAACCTGTCGGAGATCCTCGAGAACCTGGCGCACGTCGTGCGCGAGCGGTTCAAGATCCTGCGCCAGGTGCGTGTCTACACGGCGCACGGACGTATGACCGGTTACGTGCTGCTCGGGCTGCCGGCGTTTCTCGGTGTCGCTCTCTGCTTCATCAACCCCGAGCACATGGAGCTGCTGTTCCGTGAACGCATGGGCCACATGATGCTTGGCGCAACCGTCGTGATGCAGACGGTCGGGTACTTCTGGATCAAGCAGGTCGTCAAAATCGAGGTGTAGCCGTGTTGATGATGCCATTGCTCGCGTTCGTGTTCGGGACGGCGCTCGTCGCAGCCGCTGCGTACGCCTTCATGCCGTCGCGCGCGGCTGCGATCGATCGCCGGCTCGAGGAACTGACGCTCGGGCGCGATCGCGAAGAGAAGCCAAAGTTCCAGGCCGTCGCGGGCGTGCTGAAGCGGCTCGGCGAGAAGGCGCCACGGTCGACCAAGGAAATGGGCGACCTCCGGTTGCGGCTCGTCCAGGCTGGTTTCCGCCGCGACGAGGCGCTGACGATGTTCTTCGGCATCCGCGTCATGTTCGCGCTCGGCCTGTTCATGCTGTTGTCCTCGTCACTGATCGGCCGCCCGAACCTGACGCTCGCGCTCGGCGGGCTCGGCCTCGGTTACATCCTGCCAGGCATGGGGCTGGCACGGCTGGCAAAGCGTCGCGCGCACCGGATCCGCCTGTCGCTGGCGGACATGCTCGACCTGCTGGTCGTCAGTGTTGAGGCGGGCCTCGGCCTGGATGCGGCGTTGACCCGCGTCGGACAGGAGCTCGCCTTCGCGTATCCGGAGCTCGCCGACGAGCTGCGGCTGATCAACCTCGAGCTGCGCGCCGGCAAGCCGCGCGCCGAAGCGCTGCGCAACCTCGCCGACCGGACCGGCGTCGACGACCTGAGCTCGCTCGTCACGATGCTGATCCAGACGGACAAGTTCGGCACCAGCGTCGCGCAGTCGCTGCGCGTGTATTCGGACACGCTGCGCACGAAGCGCCGTCAGCGTGCAGAGGAAGCGGCGGCGAAGACGGGCGTCAAGATGGTCTTCCCGCTCGTCATCTGCATCTTCCCTGCGATCTGGGTCGTGACCATCGGTCCGGCCGCCATTCGCTTCGTCACCGTCCTGCTGCCCATGGTGGAGCAGACGAAATGAAGCGGCTCATGGCGAGGGACGTCACCCTCAACGCGGTGATCGCTGACAAGGTCGACGTTGCCGCGACACGCGCGGCGCGCCGCGTCGGCCTGTTGCATCACGAACGGCTCGAGCCGGGTGAAGCGTTGTGGATCGTGCCGAGCCGAGGGGTACACACGTTCGGGATGAAGTTCACGATCGACGTCGTCGCGCTCGACGAGTGCGGCGTCGTCATCGACTGCGTCGAGAACATGAAGCCGTGGCGCATTCGGCTGCCGCGCCGTGGCACCGCCGGTGTCCTCGAGCTGTCGGCCGGCCGCATCGCCGCCGCCGGGGTGGCGCTGGGCCATCGCATCCTGTTCGAAGCAACGGATTACGGCGACTCGATGGGATTCGCCGAACACACCAAAAAAGGGGACAGCCCCCTTTTTTCGCAAAAAAAGGGGACAGCCAGCGTGCTTGAACCCGGGGAGGTCGCCTGATGAGTGCCACGATCGCGACATTCGAACAGGCGGGACGCCTCAATGCGCCGGCGCCGCCGCCGCCGCCGCAGACCATTGAGGAAACCGGGCTGCACCCGGATACCCTCAAGCAGCTGATGCTCAAGACGCTCGTCGCCGGCGAGAGCAGCGGGACCCTGCTCGCCGACTCGATGCGCCTGCCGTACTCCGTCCTGGACGCGATGATCCAGCACGCGCGCGTCGAGAAGCTGATCGAAGTCCGCGGCTCCAGCGGCACCGGCAACGCCGGCTATCGCTACGCGCTGACGGATCTCGGCCGCGACCGCGCCATGCAGTTCCTGGATATCAACCGCTACGTGGGCCCGGCGCCCGTACCGATCTCGCAGTACAACGCTTACGTTCGCGCGTGCATGGCGGCGCGCCCGTGGATCGACAAAGAGATCCTGTCGCGCGGTTTCGAGAATCTCATCGTCAGCAACGGGATGTACGACCTGCTCGGTCCCGCGGTGAACTCCGGCAAGTCGCTGTTCCTCTATGGCGCGCCCGGCAACGGCAAGACCGTCGTCGCCGAAGGCATCGGCCGTGCGCTTGGCAGCGACATGCACATCCCGCACGCCATTGACGTGGACGGGCAGACCATCACGATGTACGACCCGGTCAACCACGTCTCCACGGCGAAGGCGAGTGAAGCGGGGAGCGTCATCGCGGTGTCGTCGCACGATCGTCGCTGGGAACAGATTCGCCGGCCGGTCGTCGTGGTCGGTGGTGAGTTGACGCTCGAGATGCTCGACCTGACGTTCAACCCCATCGCCAAGTTCTACGAGGCGCCGATCCAGATGAAAGCGATCGGCGGCGTGTTCGTCGTCGACGACTTCGGCCGTCAGCGGATTCCGCCGCGCGACCTGTTGAACCGCTGGATCGTGCCGCTCGAAAGCCGCGTCGACTTCCTGACGCTGCACACGGGACGCAAGTTCGAGGTCCCGTTCAACGTGTTCATCATCTTCGCGACCAACCTCAAGCCCGAGTCGCTCGCGGACGAAGCGTTCCTGCGCCGTATCCCGTACAAGATTCGCGCGAAGAACCCGACCGTCGAGGAATACACGAAGATCTTCGATCTCGTGTGCCGCAAGCGTAACGTGACGTTCGATCCGGTGATGGTCGAGTATCTCCAGCGCAAGTACTACCAGCCGCGCAAGCTGCAGATGCGCGCCTGCCATCCGCGCGATCTCGTGGAGCAGGTGATCGACATGTGCCGCTACCAGCAGCGGGAGCCGGCCATCTCGCGCGAACTGCTCGATGCGGCGTGCGCCAGCTACTTCTTGGAGGAGTCGGAGTCCCAGGGGAACGAGCCCAAGGTATAACCATGAAGCGTCTTGAACTTGCGCTCTCCGTCGCGCTGACGCGTGGAGCGTCGCTACGCGCCCGCACGCTGGAGGCGCCAGGTCCGTCGACGCGTCGTGTCGATTGGGGAGAGCTGGCCTCGAAGGCCACGATTGTCACGCTCTTCTCGATGATGGCGGTCCGCCTCGCCGCCGACTACATGGTTACGGGGCGCATCACCGGGCTGCTGCTCGTGGCGAGCGAAGCGCTGGTCGTCGTGCTGACGCTCTTTCGTCGCACGCCTGGCGCGGTCGATCGCAGTCTCCGCGCGCGGCTGCTGACGATGTTCTCGATGTTCGGGCCGCCGCTGGTCGGGCCGGCTGTGGTCAGGGCGCCGCTGGCGTCGGAAGCCTTCACCATTCTCATTTCCGTCATCGGGTTGATCGTCGTCATCATCGGCAAGATGTCACTCGGACGGTCCTTCGGCCTGACGCCTGCGAATCGCGGTATCGTGTCCACCGGCTTGTATCGCCTGGTGCGGCATCCCATCTACCTCGGGTATCTCGTCACGCACATCGCGTTCGTGCTTGCGAATCCACTCGCCTGGAACCTGCTCGTGCTGACCGCGGCCGACATCGCGCTCGTCCTGCGCGCGAAGGTGGAGGAAGAGACGCTGGCCAAGGACGGCGCGTATCGCGAGTACATGCAGCGCGTCCGCTTCCGCCTCGTGCCTGGCGTCTTCTGAACGGCTCACAGCCCATACAGCGCTGAGCCCCGAACGGGGACGCTCACACTTTCAGAACTGTGACTGTCACCGTTTCTGGCGGCAAACCGTCCGGCGGTGGGATTAACTGTGAGTGTCCCCGTTTCGGAGCACCGCGACGGTGGCCCCCAGGTGTGTTTCGGGGGCGTCGTGGAAGGATGCGACGAGCGGGTGGCGTTCGAGCGCGGCCTGCACGATGCCGCGCTGGATGCCTTTGCCGCGGCCGTGAATCAGCCGAATCTCCTTCAGTCCTGCTCCATGCGCGGCGTTGACGTACTCCTCGACGACGGAGGGAATGTCGCGCGGATGGAAGGTATGCAGATCGAGCTCGGACTCGATCGGGATGTGGTGCGCGTCATCTCTCAATGCTCGTGGGGCCCCACCCCCACTCGCTCTCGCCCGGCGCCGCCTTTTCAAGCCCCAACGCGAGCGTTGGGGGTCCCCTGGCGGCTGGTTCCGTCACCTCCCTCGGCCCGCAGGCGCTAGGTCTTTTGATACGTGGCTGTGACGGCTGTCGTAATCCCCCCGCGTGCCGTGAAGTCCCCAACGACCGTCATCCGGCGCGGGCTGCAGGCCGCGACGAGATCGTCGAGGATCTGGTTCGTGACCGCTTCGTAGAAAATCCCTTTCTGACGGTAATCGACGAGGTAGTACTTCAGCGATTTCAGCTCGATGCAGCGCTCATCCGGCGTGTACGTAATCCGGATCTCACCGAAATCGGGCAATCCGGTTTTAGGGCACACGGACGTAAATTCCGGACACCGTATGGCTATCTCGTAATCGCGGCCCGGCTGCGGGTTGGGAAAGGTCTCGAGCGGCGGCATCGAAAAATTGTAGCATTCACGCCGGAAAATCGCGGTTTTCCCGGGTCCCGTGATTGACACCGCAAAAAAAATGGAGCTAGGATACCCCTTTGTCTTTTGCCTGCATTTCTCCGCTCCGACCGCACGCGCGCGCGGTTGTCTCGCGGCATTTTTGAGAGCGCGCCCAAGCAAGGGGAATAGCCGATGGCAGAAGCCCGCCGGATGGGCAAATCCGAACTCTTCTCGCACTTCGCGGATCGGTTCGAGGTGAAGCGAACGCAGGCGCGCGAGTTCTTCGACGAACTGAACGTGCTTGCCGAGAAAGAGCTCAAGCGCTCGGGTGAGTTCGTGCTGCCGGGGATGGTGAAGCTCGTGGTTCAGAAGCGCAAAGCGCGGATGGGCCGCAATCCCGCTACGGGCGAAGCAATCAAGATCCCCGCCAAGACGGTCGTGAAAGCGCGCATCGCGAAACAGCTCAAGGACGCTGTTCTCCCCCGGAAGTAGGGCGGGTCAGACCCGCCGGACCAGCCAGTCGCGAACTGTAGGGCCGGATCGCCATCCGGCCTTTCTCTCGTTAGGCCGCTTCCGAGCGTCGCCCGGCCAGGGCCCGGCTATACACCGTGGCCGGCGCCAGCCGCTCGACCTTCGCCTCGAGACTCTGCATCGAATCGTCGTCGAGAATGATGCGGTCCCCGGCATCCAGCACCACTTCGCAACTGTAGCGCCGCGTCCCGCGAGCGGTCTTGTGTTCGAAGTAGTGCACGACGTAGACGTGCCCGTCGACGTCGAGATTCATCGTTTCAATCAACTTGCGAAACATCACATCCTCCAAGAAACCGCGCTGTAAAAACTAAAACGTTGAAACTCGGGAACCCGAACACCGGGAACTCGAGAACCAGACCCTGTAGAACCAGACCCTGTAGAACCAGACCCTGTAGAACCAGACCCTGTAGAACTCCTGAGAACCCTGAGAATCTGTAGAACCCGTTATCCCGCCACCAGCGCGATCGGCCGGGCCTCGGTCCGCGGGAAGTCGATCACAAAAGTGGTGCCCTTGCCGACTTCGCTCGCCACCGCGATGCTTCCGCCAAGCTGCTCGACGATCTTCTTGGAGATCGCGAGGCCAAGCCCCAGCCCACGACGCTTCGTGGTCACGAAGTCTTCGAAGATCGCGTTGAGGCGATCGGCGGGTATGCCGCACCCGGTGTCGTACACCCGCACCTGCACGCGCGAGCCGTGCGCCTCCGTTGTCGCGACCACGAACCCTCCGGGCGCCGTGGCCTGGATCGCGTTGAGGATCAGGTTCCGGTAGACACGGCCGAGCGCAAACACATCTCCCTCGATGTAGAGCGGCTCCGGTGCCAGTTCCGCTCGCAGCGTAAGTCCCGCGGTCTCCGCGTGCGGCAGCATCGCTTCGATGGCGTCGGCCACCGACTTGTTCAGATCGACGGGGAACCGCTCGAGCGGGATCGGCCGTGCGATGTTGCGCAGGTCGTCGAGCACGCGCTTGACGATCACCATTTCGCGATCGACCGTCTTGCGAAATGTCTCGCGATATTCCTGGTCGTCGGACATCTTCAGGATCAGCTTGCAGCTGTTCCCGATGTTCTGAATCGGGTGAGACAGGTCGTGGACGAGACCCGCGGCGATGCGCCCGAACATCGCCTGGCGTTCCTGTTTTCGCACGTCCTCCTGCAGCTCGACGAGGCGATCCGCCATCGAGTTGAACGCGTCGCCGAGCTCGCGGATCTCGTCCTGGCCGTTCAGCGCCACGCGCGTTTCCCACTTCCCCTCGGCGATCGACCGCGTCACGCGCGTGAGCGCGAAGATGCGCTGGATGAACGTGCGCCCCCAGAAGTAGCCGGTGATCACCGTCACGAGCAGGGCGACGGCAATCGCTGCCAGAAGCTGGCGCTCGAGACGATGGGTTGCGGAATAGGCTTCGGTGGTGGGTTGCTCGACGACCACCGTCCATCCTGTGTCGCCGACCGCCGCGGCGACCGCAAGGGTCGGCTCGCCATTCGGCTTCGCGTACTGCGTCCAGCTTTCATTCCTGTTCCGGAAGTCGGCGGCAAATCTCAATTCCGGATTGTCCCGTTGCTGATCCGTGATGGCGATCTGACGTTTCTCGTCCGGATTGCCATGTGCGATCAGCCGCCCGTCGCGGCTGACGATCAGCGCGTACCCTCGTTCGCCGACACGAATGGAGTCCACCATCCGCCAGAGCTGCTCGAGGGCGATCTCGCCAACAACCCATCCCGACGCCTGTTCGAGGCGGCTGAGGCGAACCGCGATGGTCGTCGTCGGTAGAAGATCATCGTCAACTTCCACGGGCGCGATGTAGATCGTGTCGCCGCGGCGCGCTTCCTCCGGCACGCGCGTCCTGGGTCTGCCAAGACTGCTGGTGGCGATGGTGCGACCCGCCGCATCGAAGAGCGAGATGTCGCGGAACTCGGGAAACGTGAGGACCTGATCTTTGAGAATGCGATCCTGTTGCCACGCGGCGAGTGACGTGCTCCCCATTTCAGCGCCGATCGACTGCAGCACCCGGATGTTGTTCCGGATGTAGAGGCCGACCTGCTCGGCAACCTGTGTCGCCACGCGCTGGTTGCCCGTACGAACGGACTCCTGGGTCCCTTTGCGCAGCGAGCTCACGGACACGAACCCATACACCACGAGCGGCGCGACCGCCGCGGTCGCAATCAGGAGCACGAATCGCGACGTGATCCGCTTCACCTGGAGGCCTGCACCTGGGTCGCCGGCTTGATTCGCCATTGCCAGACCGACCCCATGATGTCGCGACCCAGATCTGCCTGTACTTCGAAGCGCGTCGATACGGCACGTGTCTGTTCCTGCCAGGCGATGAACACCGCTGGTGGATCGTTCTTGAAGACCTGGAGCAGTTCCGCGGTCAATGCCCTGGTATCTTCGTCGCTCGCTGCGAACCGAAGCCGATCGAGCACTGCGTCCGCGCCGCTGTACCCGGAGTTGAACTGGGAATTCACGGCCGAGTGCCAGGCGTAATACGTCCAGCTGAGAGAACGGCCGCTGGCGAACTCGAACAGGAATGCGTCGAAGTCTCCCTTCTGAAGGCGTGGGGCCAACGTGCGGAGGCTCACGGGTTCGAGTTTCATATCGACGCCGACGTCGAACAGCTGCTTCTGGATGACCAGCGCCATGCGCTCGAAGCGCGTGTCTTCCGCGAACAGCAGACACGTGAACGAAAACCGCTTCGGCATGCTGCCGTCAGCCGGCTTTCGGACGCGAAGTCCCGCCGCCTCGAGCCGTGCGCGGGCCGATTCCGGGTTGAACGTCAGGGCGCGGAATCCGACGGCGTTGGCCCAGTGCGTGGGCCAGATCGGACTTTCCGCCGGCGCGCCGCGACCGCGCAGCCCGTCCCGTACGGCGTCGTCCTTGTTGATGGCTTCGCTGAGTGCCTGGCGAACGTCGGCGCGTCGCAGCACCGGATGTCGCACGTTGAAGACGAGCGGGACGTAATACGCCCGGGGGAACGAATACGTGCGTACGGTCGTCTCTGCCTGGACGAAGTCGAGCGCGTCGCGGCTGACGCCGTGCAGCATGTCGATATCGCCCCGCATCATCGCGGCCCACGCTTTGCGGAGCGATGGGTAGCTTTCAATTTCAATCTGCTCCACCGACGGACGGCCGCGGTAGTACTGGTCGAACGCCTGCAGGCGGATGGTCGGCTGTCGCGCAATGATTTTGAAGGGTCCGGTTCCAACGTCCCGCGTGCCCGGCTTGACCATCGTGGCCCCCGGCAGGTCCGATATGACGAAGGCATCAGGTCTCGAGAGGTGCACGAGCAGCTCGTAACGTCCGGTGGCGGTCACGTCGCTGATGCTCGAGAAACTCGGCCCCTCCCGATCGGCGACGCTCTTTTTCAGGGCGTCAGCCGCGGTCGCTGCCGTCAGCTCGGTGCCATCGTGGAAGAAGACGTTCGGCCGCAGACGCACGGTCAGTTTCGTGCGTGACTCGTCCCATTGCCATTCGCTGGCCAGTCGCGGCGACTGCCGTCCGTCCGGGTTGGTGGACAGCAGCGTTTCGGTGGTCAGAAGAGCCGTGAGCGCCCTGAGTCCCGAGGCGCCTGGTGCGTCCGTCGGCAAAGCTGCGCCAATGCGGAGCGTCCCCTGCACCAGCTGGCTTTGTGGCTCACGCACACAGCCAGCCATGCAGGCACTGCTGACCGCGACGAGCACGGCGAGCGTGCTCGCGCGCAGGCAATTGGTCGTTTTCACCGACAGCGATCGTAATTCTATCGGCCCAAAAGCTCGAGCGCACCAAATCGTCTGAGCGGCGCCCCCCCGAGCGGATCGGCCGATCACCCCGGACGATTAACGACTGCCTCCGGACCCGTTGTGGCCTTCGTCGTGAATCTCTACTTCTTCGGCTGCACCGGCGGCTCGTCCACCATCCACGGGCAGATGCTCATCGTCGTTACCCTGGTGTTGCTCTTCTTGATCACTGTGACCTTCATGATTCAACTCCTGTGGCACGCGCTGAGCGCGCCGATGCGACGTTCGGAACTAACGATTCGCGACTCAGCAATCGGGACTCGTTCACCGCAGGTTGTCGACGACGACGTCGACGAGCCAGGGACGAAGGGTGCCGTTCTTTTTCTGGTCCTGCGACTTTTTGCCGTTCATGAGAGGCTCCTTTCAGTAGTCAGTTGCCAGTAACCAGTTTCCAGTAGACAGTTGCCCGGTCCTCGGACCTCGAACCTCGGACCTCGACACCATCAGTTCGCTGCGGCCAGGTCGCGGGCCGCGTCGCGGGCGAGCGCAACGACGCCCGCCTCGAAACTCGTTTTGTGACAGTTCGGCGCGTGCATGTCGCCGAGCTCGTTGTGCGCGGCGACCGTGCAGCCCCCCGCACACACGGGGATGAACGCGCAGTCGTTGCACTGCGTCCACGCCTGCAGCCGCTCGAAGTTGCGGAGCGCCTGCGTGCGGAACGGCTCCTCACGCCCGTCGATGTGACCGACCGACTGGCGCGCCTCTCCCGCGAATCCCGGGCACGCGAAGAGCGAGCCATCAGGCCCGATCGTGTGCGCGTTGCCTTTGTGGATTTCGCAGGGGCCCATGTGCACGCCGTCCGCCGTGGAGAAGCCGTGCTTCTTCGTCTCGTCGCGCAGGAATGCCATCTTCTCGTCGACGAAGTTGCACGTATCGCAGACGCGGCTGACGCCAGTGCCGGCGGAGGTCATGCACGCGCCGTTCAGCGGTTTGCCGTCCGCCGCGACGGAGGTGAGCGGGATGAATCCCTTTGGCTTCGCCTGCGGCTGCTCGCGAATCACCGGCTTGAAAGTAACCTTGGCGAGTTTGTCGGCGAACTCCTGCTCGCTCAGGAAGTCGAGCAGCGCGGGGTAACTGTCGACGGTGTCGACGTCGAAGTTCCCGCCAATCGCCACGCGCGTGAGGCCGGCGACCTGGCGGACGTTCTGGATGATCTTGTCGAACGTGCCCTGGCCGCCACGCAGCGGGCGCATGCGATTGTGCGTGTCGCGGTCGCCGTCGAGCGTGATCTTCACGCCGTTCAGGCCGCAGGCGTTGAGCCGTTCCACGATCTCACGCGTCAGAAGCAGCCCGTTCGTGATGACGTTGATCAAAAGCTCGACGCCGCGCGCCTCGCACGCCGCGTGCAGCCGCGACGCGAGGTAGTACATGACCGGGATGTTCAACAGCGGCTCGCCGCCGAAGAACGTCAGCACGAAGCGGTTCGGCCGAACGCGATCAAGGCGCGTCTCCGTCCATTCCGCTACGCGTGCCGCGGTCTCCATCGACATCCGGGCGGCGTTCTTGTTGTAGTCGCCGTGGTCCCCCTGGATGCAGTAGCCGCACGCAAAGTTGCACTGGAGCGTGGTGAGCACGGTGACCTTCAGCACGTCGGTCGCCTCGCGCACTTCGCGAAAGAACGCTTCGAGATCGCGCCGTTCCTGCGTGCGGTCCGCCACGACGAAGCCATGCGCCGCCAGTTGTTCGATCGTGGCGCGCTCCTCGGCCGCGGCCGGGGCCACCCCGGCGGCCAGTCGATCCAGCAGCGCGATGACGTCGCCCGTGACCATGACCTGCGCGTCGGTGAAGGTGTTCATCAGGAACACCTCGTTGCGCTCTGCGATCGGCACCTGAACGTTGAACATCGACGGCTGCATACGAACCCCAATGGCGAGCGGAAGACGCCCGCGAGATCATCAGCGTCTTTACTGGACTGGCTGTTGGATTGCTAGATAGTCAAGGCCAAAGAATGCCGCGACCCGAGCCAAAAAGTGCAACGGATGTTCCGGCAGGGTGAACAGCGTCGAAAGAGTCCTATGCGGATGGCCCGTAGGAGGTTTCTTACTGTAAATCCTGACAGGTCGAACGGACTCTTTGGACCAGGGTGCGTGTGCCGCATGCGCGCATCCTCTGTTTGATTACCCTACGCAGCGGGCAATCCATTGGCCGGTGCGGCCAACCTCTTGGCCGCTGAGCTTGATGTCCCCCCTCGCGGACGTTAAGCGCCGCGGAGCTTCTTGGCCAGATCGCGAAGGTCCAGCCGCGCCATCTTGTGCTTGAGGGTGCTGAGCGGGATCCCGAGATAACGCGCGGTGGCCGTCACGTTCCAGTCGGACTTCTCGAGCGCGCGCAGGATAAAATTGCGCTCGAAGGTATCGCACGCCTCCTGGAACCGCGTTTCGCTCGTCGTGGAGGAGGCGTCCAGCTTCGCGAAGTGATATTCCAGTGGCAGGTCCTCGTCCGTGATCCATTCCTTGTCGGTCATCGCCACGAGCCGCTCCATCAGGTTTTCGAGCTCGCGGATATTGCCGGGCCACCAGTACGACGAGAGGATCCGGAGCGCGGAGTCGGAAATCCCTTTCACCGGCTTGCGGAACTTGGCCTTGTAGCGGTTGAGGAACAGCTTCGCGAGCACCGGGAGATCTTCGATGCGATCGCGCAGCGGCGGCATCCGGATCGGGATGACGTTGATGCGGTAGTAGAGGTCCTCCCGGAATCGTCCTTCCTTCACCGCCTTGTCGAGATCGACGTTCGTCGCGGCAATCAGCCGGAACTCCGTCCGAATCGGCTTTGTTCCGCCGACCCGCTCGATCTCTCCTTCCTGGATCGCGCGCAGCAGCTTCGCCTGCAGGTCGAACCGGAGATCGCCAATTTCATCGAGGAAGAGAGTGCCGCCCGCCGCGAGCTCGAATTTCCCGAGCTGCTGCTTGTGCGCCCCCGTGAACGACCCGCGCTCGTGGCCGAACAGCGTGCTCTCGACGAGGTCGTGGGGAATTGCCGACATGTTGACCGCAATGAACGGCGCATCGCCGCGCCCGGAATTCCTGTGCAGCTCGCGCGCGAGCAGCTCCTTGCCGGTGCCGCTCTCGCCGAGGATCAGCACCGTGGCGGACAGCTTCGCCACGCGCTGCACGAGATCGACGATGTCGCGGATCTGCTTGCTGGGACCTGACTCAAATGCTTTGTCGCTCTGTTCGGCAACCTGCGCGCTGAGCGTGATCACCTGCCGGTTGAGATCCTGGCGCTCGCAGGCATTGCGAACCAGCGACCGCAGCTCGTCGTAGTCGAAGTTCTTCGTGATGTAGTGGTAGGCGCCGTGCTTCATCGCCTGCACGGCGGTCTCGACCTCGTTGATGGCCGAGATCATGATGCATTCGATGAGGCTGTAGTTCTCTTTCACGATCCGAAGCACGTCGAAGCCGCTGATGCCCGGCAGCCGAACGTCCAGCAGGATGAGGTCGACGTCTTCGTTCTTCAGCAGCGCAAGCGCGGCTTCACCGCTCGACACCGTCACCACGCGGTAGTCGCGCTTGAGGATCGCGGTCAGCGTATCCCGCATCCCCTGGTCGTCGTCGCAGATCAAAACGGTTTTGGTGGCGCGGGTCATGGGAGAACTCAGGACGGATTGTAACAGGCTTAGGGCTTAGGTCTTATGGCGCATGGCGGCTCAGGGTACACGGGCTTACGGCCCGAGAGCCCTGACTCGTCAAGCCCTGAGGCGACATGAGCCTCGAGTCATGAGCCATGAGCCGTTGTGATAGCTTGAGACGGTTATGCTCCCGTGGGTGATCGCAGGCGTGGCGCTGATCCTTGCCTGGGCGGCGTGGGCGCGGGCGGGCCGCGTCGCGCGGAAGCTCGAGGCGCTCAACCAGTCCTACTGGGAATTGCGGTACGACTTCACGCGTCTTAGATCGCAGGTGGCTCGGCTGGACCCAGGCGTGCCAGACGCGGACGAAGAAGCCACGTCCAGTGCGCCGGCCGCCGCTCCCACAGTGGCGTTCGTGCCGCTGTCGTCGATAAAAAAGAAAGATTGAATGAGCTTCCTGTCTTCGTGATCTTCGTGACTTTGCCCTAAGGCCGTTAACAAGAGGAGCAAGTTGCAGTCAGCTTATGCCGAACGAATACGACGTCGTCGTCATCGGGTCTGGAACGGGCGGATACGTCGCCGCGATTCGTGCCGCCCAACTCGGCCTGAAGACCGCCGTCGTCGAACGCGCGCCGGTGCTTGGAGGGACGTGCCTGAACTGGGGATGCATTCCGACGAAGGCGCTGCTCGAGCACGCGCACGCGCTGAAGATCGCGCAGGAGTGGAAGGAATGGGGACTGACGATCGGCGAATCAGCGATCGGCATCGACATGAACCAGGTCCAGGCCCGCAAAGACAAGATCGTCAAGGGACTGACGAGCGGCATCGAGTTCCTGTTCAAGAAGAACAAGATCGACTGGATCAAAGGATCGGGGCGCCTCGAGGGGAAGGGCAGCGTCGAGATCACCGAAGGGGACAAGCAGACGCTCGTCGCGAAGAAGGAGATCATCGTCGCCACCGGCTCGCAGCCGCGAAGCGTGCCCGGCATCGAGATCGATCGCAAGCGAATCATCACCAGCGATGAGGCGATCGGCCTGCGCGAGATTCCAAAATCGATCGTGATCCTGGGCAGCGGCGCCGTCGGCGTCGAGTTCGGATCGATCTTCCGCCGCTTCGGGAGCGACGTCACGATCATCGAGCTGCTCCCGCGGCTGGTTCCGATTGAAGACGAAGCCGTGTCGGCCGAACTCGAGAAATCGTTCAAACGCCAGGGCATCAAAGTGTTGACCGGCACGAAGGTCACCGGTGCCCGGGCCAGCGGGACAGGTGTCGAGCTCGAAGCGCAGACACCTGACGGCAAGACGACAAAGATCAGCGCGGACTACCTGCTCGTCGCGACCGGCCGCGGGCCCGTGACGAGCGGCCTTGGCGTCGAAGAGGCCGGCCTGAAACTGGAGCGGGGTTACGTCCGCGTCGACGAGCAGTTCCGCACGAATGTGCAGGGTATCTCCGCCATCGGCGACCTCATCACGTTCGAGAAGCCCGGGCATCCCCAGCTGGCGCATCTGTCATCGGCCGAAGGAATCGCGCTGGCCGAGCGGATTGCCGGCAGAGAGTTCCGCCCGATCAACTACGATCAGGTCCCCGGCTGCACCTACTGCGATCCTGAAATCGGTAGCGTGGGCCTGACCGAAGCCGAGGCCAAGCAACGCGGATACGACGTGCGCATCGGCACCTTCAAGTTCGGCGTGCTCGGCCGCGCGAAGATCGCTGGCGAGACCGAGGGCTTCGTGAAGATCGTGGCCGAAACGAAGTACGATGAGGTGCTCGGCGTCCACATGATTGGTCCACGGTCGACCGAGCTCGTCGCGGAGGCGACACTCGCCTTGCGCCTCGAGTGCACCGTCGAGGAACTGATCCGCACGATCCACGCGCATCCGACGATGTCAGAAGCGGTCGGAGAGGCCGCGCACGCTGCGCATGGAGCGGCCATACACGCGTAGGCAACCATCACCCGGGCATGACCGACAAATCGACCCTGAACGCCGACGAATGGCGCGTTGCCGACCCTGAACGGCCCTCGGATCGGCTGGCCCGCGAACAGCTTCTGGAGATGTATTACTTCGCGCGGCTCGCGCGCGAGGTCGAGGAACGTCTCGTCATCCTGTTCCGCCAGAGCAAGGTCATTGGCGGCCTGTATCGCAGTCTCGGGCAGGAAGGGGAGTCGGTGGCGACGGCATATGCGCTCGAGCGGCGCGACGTGGTGCTGCCGCTCATCCGCAACATGGGCGCGTTGATGACGATGGGGGTGCGGCCGATCGAGATCTTTCGTCAGTACATGGCGAAGGGCACGTCCAACTCCCGCGGGCGCGATCTCAACATTCACATCGTTCACATGCCCGCACCGGATGCAAACGAACCGGTGATCGTCGGGCCCATCAGCATGCTCGGTGATTCCATTCCGGTTGCTGCCGGCATTGCCATGGGTGCGCGCATGACAGGGAATCCTCGCGTCGCGATGGCATGGATCGGCGACGGGGCAACCAGCACCGGCGCGTTTCACGAGGGCATGAACTTCGCCGCGGTGCAGAAGATCCCTCTCGTGGTTGTCGCCGAAGACAACAAGTACGCGTACTCGACGCCGATTTCGAAACAGATGGCCATCACGCGGATCGACGAACGGGCGGCGTCGTACGGCATCCCGCGCCAGCTCGTCGACGGCAACGACATGTTTGCCGTCTACGACGTCGCCAAGGTCATGGTCGACAGCGCGCGCGAGGGCGGTGGCCCGCAGCTGATTGGCATCGACACGATGCGCATGCAGGGGCATGCCCAGCACGACGATGCGCGGTACGTGCCGAAGGCGTTGCTCGACGAGTGGAGCGCGAAGGATCCGTTGCGGAGATTCAGGCAGGTGCTGAACGAGCGCAGCGTGGCGAGCGACAGGGAGCTGGACGACATCGACAAGATGGCGAAGGACTATGCCGCGCAAGAGGCGGACCTTGCTGTCGACGAGCCGATGCCGGATCCGGCCACGGTCACGCGCGGCGTCTACGCGGGTGATGATTTTGCCGTGCCGAAGATCGAGTTCGTGCACACTCCGTGTCGAGCCCGTCGCTCTCCCTCTGCACGCCCGGCCTGAAGATGGTGGAGCCCTCAACCGCGCACGATGCGAAGGGACTCCTCAAGGCGGCGATCCGCGACGATGACCCGGTGCTCTAC
>JBKOZS010000327.1:0-20721 GCA_046726015.1 Acidobacteriota bacterium | reverse complement strand
GGTCTAAGCGTGCGCGTCCTGATTCTCGGCGGCGGCGGAATGCTCGGGCACAAGCTCGTCCAGGCGTTTCGCGGCGAGTTCGACACGTGGACGACGTTCCGCGGAGCGGTGCGGTCGTATGCGAAGTACGGCATCTTCGACGAGAAGAAGGTCGTGCCCGGCGTCGACGTGATGAACTTCGACACGGTTGTGGACGCGGTCTCGCGCGTGCGCCCGGACGCCGTGGTCAACTGCGTAGGGATCATCAAGCAGCTTCCAACTGCGCACGACCCGGTGCTCAGCCTGACAATCAACTCGCTCCTGTCGCACAAGCTCCAGCGGCTCTGCGTCGAACGTGGAGCACGGCTGGTTCACATGAGCACCGACTGCGTGTTCAGCGGGCGCAGGGGCAGGTACACCGAAGATGATGCGTCGGATGCACTCGACCTGTACGGCCGCACGAAGTTCCTGGGCGAGACCTCGGGGCCCGGTGCCTTGACCATCCGGAGTTCAATCATTGGCCGGGAGCTCGCGAGCGCGAGCGGTCTCGTCGAGTGGTTCCTGTCGCAGCGCGGCAAGCGCGTGGAAGGGTATACTCGCGCAATCTACACCGGCTTCACGACGCAGGTGATGGCGCGGATCATCCGCAGCGCGCTCCTCGACTATCCGGCGCTGCATGGGACGGTACAGGTGTCGTCCGAACCCATTAATAAATACGATCTGCTGGTGCTGCTGCGCGACGCCTATCGCGTCGATATCGAGATCGTGCCGAGTGACCACGTGCAGATCGATCGCAGCCTCGATTCGTCGACGTTTCGAAAGCTGACCGGCTTTGTTCCGCCATCCTGGCCCGAGATGGTCGACGAGATGGCGGCGGATCCGACCCCTTACGACGCCTGGCATGGCGTGCGTGGCGACTAGCGCCAGCGGAGTGTAGAGCAGCATGTTCGACAACAAGACGCTTCTCATCACCGGCGGGACCGGCACGTTCGGCAACGCCGTGCTGAAGCGATTTCTCGACACCGGCATCAGCGAGATTCGGGTTTTCAGCCGCGACGAGAAGAAGCAGGAAGACATGCGGCTCGGGTACAACAACCCGAAGCTGAAGTTCTACATCGGCGATATCCGGGACTACGACAGCATTGCTCCGGCACTCGACGGTGTCGACTACGTCTTTCACGCCGCCGCCCTCAAGCAGGTGCCCTCGTGCGAGTTCTATCCGCTCGAAGCGCTGCGGACCAACGCACTTGGCGCCGAAAACGTACTCACCGCGTCGATGAACCGCGGCGTCGAGCGCGTCATCGTGCTCTCGACCGACAAGTCGGTCTATCCCATCAACGCCATGGGCATTTCGAAGGCGATGATGGAGAAGCTGATGGTCGCAAAGGCGCGGCTCGCGCGGCCGGGCAGCACGATCCTGTGTGGCACCCGTTACGGCAACGTCATGGCGTCACGTGGATCGGTGATCCCGTTGTTCATCCAGCAGGTGAAGGACGGGCAGCCGCTCACGGTGACCGACCCGAACATGACGCGATTCATGATGTCGATCGACGATGCCGTGGACCTCGTGCTGTTCGCGTATCAGAACGGCACGCCCGGTGACATCTTCGTGCAGAAGGCGCCGGCAGCGACGATCGAGACGCTGGCCCTTGCCGTCAAGAAGCTGTTTGATGCACCGAATCCCATTCGCGTGATCGGCACGCGCCACGGTGAGAAGCTGTTCGAGACGCTGCTCACCCGCGAGGAGAAGGTCAAGGCGCAAGACATGGGCAGCTACTTCCGCGTGCCCGCCGACAACCGCGATCTCAATTACAACGTGTATTTCGCGCAGGGAGAGGAAACACTGTCCCGCGAGGAGGACTACCACTCGCACAACACGCGCCGGCTGGATGTCGACGAAATGGCGGCGATGCTGTTGAAGCTTGAAATCGTCCAGCGTGAGCTGGCGACGTGGCGGCGGAAAGATCGCGTGGCGGGAACACCCGCATGAAGGTGATGACCGTCCTCGGGACCCGTCCCGAGATCATTCGCCTGAGCCGCGTCATCGAGCTGCTCGATCAGCACGCCGATCACGTCCTGGTTCACACCGGGCAGAACTACGACGAGCGGCTGAACGAACTGTTTTTCCGCGAGCTTGGCGTCCGCGCGCCCGACAAGGTGATGAACGTGCGGGCGACCGGGTTCGGCAAGCAGGCAGGGGAGATCCTGGCGGGAATCGAACCCATCCTGATGGCCGAACGGCCGGATCGCCTGCTGATTCTCGGCGACACCAACAGCGGCCTGACCGCGATCGTGGCGCGTCGCCTTGGCATCCCGGTCTTTCACATGGAAGCCGGAAACCGGTGCTACGACGACCGCGTGCCGGAAGAAGTCAACCGTCGCATCATCGATCATTGCAGCACCGTGCTGATGCCGTACACGGAACGCAGCCGCGAGAATCTCCTGCACGAAGGCATCGATGGGCGACGCATCTTCGTGATCGGCAACCCCATCTTCCAGGTGATCAAGCGGCACGAAGCGGGTATCGCGGCGAGTACGATCCTCGAGACCCTCGGTCTCCAGGCCGGCCGGTTCTTCCTGGTGACAATGCACCGGGCCGAGAACGTCGATCGTGAAGACAAGCTGCGCGATCTGGTCGAGGCGCTCGCGCTGCTGCACCGGCACTTCGGGTTCCCGGTGATCTGCTCGTTCCACCCGCGCACGCGCGCAAAGGTGTCGAAGTTCGGCGTCGATATCGAGCGCGACGGCTTACGGTTTGTCGAGCCGCTCGGTTTCCTCGATTTCATCCGCCTCGAGCGATCCGCCTTCTGCATCCTGTCCGACAGCGGCACCGTCCAGGAGGAAGCCTGCATTTTCGGCGTCCCGAATGTCACGGTCCGCGAAGTGACCGAGCGGCCGGAAACGATCGACTGCGGCTCGAACCTCCTGTCGGGTTCAGATCCCGAAGACATCCTCCGGCACGTCCGCCTCGTCACGAGCCAACCTACGAGTTGGCAGCCTCCCGCCGAATACCTCGCCCCTCTCGTCGCCGAAACCGTCGTCCGGATCGTCACCGGATTCCGGCCGGTCGATGCCGCCGAGTACGAATGGCAGCATCGCCTTCGCGATTGAGCCGCGCCCCGATTTGCCACACGTCCTGATCCTGAGCCTCGTGTTTCCGCCCGACAGCGTGTCGACAGCGGAGATCATGGGGGACCTCGCGGCGGAGCTCCGCGCACGGGGCGACGAGGTGACGGTATTAACGACGACGCCACACTACAATCGGGACGCGGCGGCCGAAGCGCGTCAGCCGATGCGGCCGTTCTGGGGATCGCTGCTGCAAAAGAGTGAGTACCACGGCATCCCTGTCTTTCACGCAGCAATGCCCGCCAAGACACCGAGCGTGTTGCGGCGCATCCTCGGCTGGCTCGGCTTCCACACCGTCAGCACGCTGGCGGGGCTGATGTCCGTTCCGAAACCGGACGTCATCCTTGCGCCGTCGCCGCCGCTGTCGATCGGAATAAGCGCATGGATGATCGGATCGCTGCGAGGCGCGCGTTTCATCTATAACGTCCAGGAAATCTACCCCGACATCGCCGTCAACCTTGGTGCGCTTCACAACCGGACGTTGATCTCGATTCTCGAGGGGCTCGAGCGTTTCGTGTACCGCAAGGCCGCGGCCGTCACAGTGATCGCGCCAAGAATGCGAAAGCGGCTCGTGGCGAAAGGCGTGCCGCAATCGAAAGTGCACGTCATCCCGAACTTCGTGGATCTTGACCGTGTAGTCGAGGCGCCGCGCGACAATGACTTCTCTCGCGCGCACGGCCTTCAGGACCGCTTTGCGATCACCTATGCGGGGAACATGGGGCCGGCGCAGGGGCTCGACGTCGTCCTCGAGGCGGCGCGGCAGCTCGGCGACGAGCCGTTGGTTCGGTTTCTGCTGGTCGGCGATGGGATGCTGCGAGCCCAGTTCGCGCGTGAGGCTGCGGCGTTGCCGAAGGGCAACGTCACGGTGCTGCCGTACCAGCCCAACACACTGATGCCGCAAATCTACGGCGCGTCGGACATCTCACTCGTGCCGCAGGCGGCAGCGACGGGATCGGATGCGATCCCGTCGAAGGTATATCGCATCATGGCGTCAAAGCGGCCGCTGATTGCCATCACCGAACCGGAATCGGACCTCGCCGCGCTCGTGCGTGATGCCAACTGCGGCGCGATCGTGCCACCGGGGGACGCGGCGCAACTTGCGCAGGTGGTGCGCGACGCGCTTCGCCACCGCGCGGTGTGGGCGGAGATGGGAACCCGCGGACGCGAGTATGTCATGACGCGTTACGCGCGTGCTGTCGTCGGTGCCGAGTACGATGCGCTCGTTCGCGCCGTAGCGTCGAAGGACGGCGGTGCCAGGCACTGAGTCGCCGCTCGTGCTCGTTACGGGCGCAACCGGTGCCGTCGGGCCTGCCGTGGTCCGACGTGCTGTCGACGAGGGCTGCCGAGTGAGGACGCTGTCCAGGCACGCACCGCAGCAAGGACTTCTTCCTTCAGGCGTTGACGTTCAGATTGGTGACGTGCGCGAGCAGGACGTGCTGGCGCGTGCATTGGCCGGTGTCGAATACGTCCTGCACCTCGCGGCGGTGCTGCACTTCGTAACGCCCGAGGAGCAACAGCGCGCAGACTACGAATCGGTTAATGCCGCGGCTACGACCGCTCTAGTGCGACGCGCGAGGTCCGAAGGCGTTCAGCGCATCGTGCTGTTCAGCACGATTGGTGTTTACGGCGAGAATCGCGACGTCGTGGCCACTGAAGACACGGCGCCGGCGCCGGACACGCCGTATGCGCGAACGAAGCTCGAGGCGGAGAAGGCGATCCTGGCCGAGGCGGCTCGCGATGGACATCGCCTCGGAGTCGCGCTCAGACTGGCCGCGGTCTACGGTCCGCGCGTCCGAGGCAACTACCGCACGATGGTTCGATTTCTGGCCAACCGCCGTTTCCTGCCGCTGCGTCCAGGTCCGAATCGGCGCACACTGGTCTTCGACGAGGACGCCGCGCAGGCGGCGCTCCTCGTCATGCGCCACCCGGCAGCGGCCGGGCGTGTGTTCAACGTGACCGACGGGACGACGCATTCCGTTGAGGAAGTGACGGAGTCGATCTGCGCGGCGCTCAACCGACGGCCGCCACGTGTCGGTATGCCGGCGTCGCTTCCACGGTTGTTGCTGCGTGCCGCGGGGCCGATCGCGAGCGTGCCTCCGATCGCGCGCGCCAAGGCGATGCTGGAGAAATACACGCAGGACATTGCCGTGGATGGCAGCCTGATTCAACGCGAGCTTGGTTTCACGCCGCGCGTGGATCTCGATGAAGGGTGGCGGCGGACCGTGGCAGGGTTGAGACGCAACGGCGATCTGCAGGTACGCCGCTGATGATGCTCTACGCGTTCCTGCTCACCATCGGCTGTGCGCTGCTGTCGTATGCCGCGGCCGAGCTGATGCGGCGGCAGGCAGTCCGCCTCGGGTTCACGGATTTGCCGAACGCCCGCAGCCTGCACGTTGAATCAACGCCTCGCGGCGGCGGCGTCGGCTTCGCATTCGTCGTGCCTGCCGCGATCGCCTGCAGCATGCTTCTCCTCGGGACGCCCGAGCGAGCTCCGCAAGCCGTGTTGCTGACGGCGGCGTGCGCACTCGCGCTCGTGAGCCTTGCGGACGATCGATGGGGGCTTCCGCAGCTGGTGAGATTGCTGGCGCAATTCGGCGCGGCGCTCGTGGTCGTGAGCGCCGGCATCGTGATCCGCGAGATCACCATCCCCGGCGCAGGCACCTATTCATTGGGAGCCGTTGCAATCCCGGCAACGCTCGCCTGGATCGTATTCCTCACGAACATCTACAACTTCATGGACGGGATCGACGGGCTTGCCGCCAGCCAGGCGATCGTCGCGGCGTTCGCGATGAGCGCGCTGGCAGGCTGCGTCGGCCGTCCGGATCTTGCAATTGCGCTCAGCGTGCTCGCCGCGGGTGTCTGCGGCTTTCTCGCGCTGAACTGGCCGCCCGCACGCATTTTCATGGGAGACGTTGGCAGCACGTTCCTTGGTTTCCTGTTTGCGGGGTGGGCGGTGCTGACGGGCGGGAAGGCGGAAGACCCGCTGCCGTTCATCGCATGGGTCGCCGTGCTGTCACCGTTTCTCTTCGATGCGTGCTTTACGCTCGTCAGGCGCGCGTTGCGCGGTGAACCGATCCACCAGGCGCATCGCACTCACCTGTATCAGCAGCTCGTGCGCGGCGGCTGGAGCCACGCGCGCACGACGTCTTTGTACGCGGCGCTCGCCATCTCGGCAAGCGTGCTCGTGGTCCTGTACTACTGTCTGCAGTTACTACCCACCTCGGTCTTTCTCCCCGCCGTGCTGCTCCCGTCGACGATTCCCTTGATCATTCGCGGTGTCGTCGGTCGCGGACGCCTCTCCTAACCACCGCATTTCGCTTTCGACGTCCCTGCTGCGGAGCGAGGGCAATCCGCTTCTGGCGATTCCTTCTTCGGCGGCTCGAACGTTTTTGCGGGCCGGAGGTAGTCGAAGCGCACTTCGGGATCGACGCCACGACCCTCAGTACGACCTGGCGCTGTCGAACCGGCCTGATTCCCCCGCAGCTTCTCGAATTGTTTCGGCGTTGAGTACTCGTACAACACTTCGGGATCGCCTGACGTCGCTCCGGTTGACCGGACTGCGACGCCCGGGGATTCCGGGGCCGCGCCTGGTGCAACCGATTTTTCCCCCTGCGGAGCGATGTAGTCGAAGACCGTTTCGGGAACGAATGTGGCCCCGCCCGCGGGTCCCGTGTTGCCCGGCGCAGTCTCGCCGCCGTCGAACGCATGTGCGGGCGACGGGTAGGAGTACTTCGACTCCGGTTCATTCGCGGATGGGCCAGCCGGGGCCGGGCCCGGCTTTGCGGCGCTCACGACAATCTGTGAGAACCGCGATGTCCCCGCGGCCGTCTTCTCCTTCAGCGGCCCGATGAAGCCGAATCCCGCGCCAACGATCTCCGTAAGCGCATCCTCTTCGTCGACACGCGTGAGATTCAGGGTGATGGTGCGGTCCGAGAGCAGGTCCGCACCGATCACCTTCGTATGTCCCACACGCGCCCATTCCGTGAGCACGTCGGCCGCGCGCGTGTGGTCCGCGACCACAGTCACGACGCTTCCGGCGAATTCCAACCGAATGACAGCCTGGGGTGGCTCGCCAACAGCCGCCGTCGCAACCCACGCGAGGGCGAGAATGAGAACGCTCTGCATTGACGTGACTACGCTACTGTTTTGGCACCGTTGACGTGAACGCACCTTGAGTTGGATTTCCGGCAATCGTGTTGCCACCGTACGACACGATGAACGACGCCCCGTCGTTGAACAATCCATGGCCGGTGTTACTGAGGACGCTGCTGTTCGTGAGCCGTGCCGTCGCGCCGCTGTTGACGTAGATGCCGTACTGGTTGCCGGTGCTGACGCTGTTCTCGACGTTGATCACCGATGCCGCAGACACCACCGCGCCGAATCCCGCGCCGCCACCCGCCGCATAGCTGTCGCGTACGGTCGCAATCGCACCGCCGTTGACGACCACGCCGTTGGCGTTCGACTCCGCTCGAAGATTACTCACCGTCACTCGTCCCGTGTTGACGACGATGCCTCCGCCCTGATTGTCTGCGATCGTCGTGTCCGAGATGAACCCGTATCCACCGCCCGCCGGCTTGAAATCGATGGCATCGACATTGAAGCCGCCGATCCAGCATTTCTCCACGTAGACTTCGGCAGCGTTGAACACTACGATGCCGTTGGCTCCCCGCAACACGTTTGGACTTTCAATCGACAGGTTGCGAAGCCGAACGACGATGCCGGCACCGTTGATGTTGATACCGTTGATTCCACCGGAGGCGAGAATTCCGGCATGCTCAGTCCCGCCATCAATCGTGATCGATTTCGTGATCGTGACCGTTCCAAATCCGCCAGGGTCGAGCACATTGATGAATCCACCGTCGGCAGTCTTGCTGATTGCCCCTGCGAACGTCTTGCACGGCGCCGTTCTGCTGCACGGATTCGCATCGTCGCCCACACCGGATACCCAAGTACGCGTGGCTTGCGCCTCGGCGATCGATGGAATGGCAAGCATCAGACCCAGACCCAGGATCGCTGTGGCTGCAACTGCTGAAACCTTGTACATAAAGACCATCTCTCTCCAACACCGTTTATGACCAGTGCTACTAACCTAAACGGAACGCACGGTGAAACGTTCACTGCCACGCCGGGGGCACACGTCGCCCGGACGTTTGAATGGCGGTCAACCAGTGGCGATGTTAGTAGGTGCTGAGGTGAGTCATTGTAGCCGTAACGGTGGACTTTCCTGAGGAAATGTTGGGCCGTGCGACGACGATCTGCGCAAATCGATCGCCCCGATCACAGATCTGTGCGGGTGTGTGGCAGGCTGGAACAGCGTCTCCTGTCCGCTTCGTCAGAAAAACGTCAGAAGTACCGCGTGATGATTACGGCGAGCGAATACACGTGCAGGCCGAGGCAACAGGTGCCGACGCATGCGACGAGCGCGGCCAATCGGGGCTGCGACACCTGTTCTACGAACCGCGCAGGCGATGACCAGGCAACGAGCAGCACACACAAATACAAGCCAAGCAGATATCGTCCGTGGAGATCCGCAGGCGTCACGCGCACCACGCTGATCGCATAGGTGATCAGCGTCAGCGCATATGCGCACAGGACGCACAGCAGCCACACCAGCGTCCGGTACGAGCCGGTCCGCGCGATCCAGACGAACCACCCAGCCAGCGCCACACCACTCGCGCCAGCCAGGGCGGACACGAGCAAGTCTGAAGGCAAAGTGTCCAGCCACCCGAAGCCGCCCCAGAACGTAACTGACGTCAGCAAGTCAGGATGACCGAAGCGGAATGCCGTCAGGCCTGCCAGGGCGGCGTCCTTTACATACTGCGAGACCGCGGGCGGGCGCGCGGGGTCGATGCTGTGCAACAGCGGATACGGAAAGATGAAAGATCCCGCCAGCATCGCAAACACCACTACCGATGCCATCACCGCGACGATCCGTGCCGCCGACCGCATGCCGGGCTCGAACGCGGCACCCTGCTGACGCAGTAAACCAAGCCCGTGTTCGGCTCCCGCCGCAAACGCGCCGAAGGCGAGCAGTATCCAGGGGTGATCGACGACACTGGTCACGGCGAAGACGGCCGCGCGGGGCAACGTCGTCTGGACCGCCGTAGTTGCCGATCGCACGTACTCCGAATCGGTGAGCGCAACCCCCACCATCAACCATGCGCTGAACCCCATCCAGAAAATCAGCGCCGAACGTACGGATTGGCCGCGTCCGCCCAGCACGAGACGCGCCACGAGCACCATCGCGATCATGGCCGCCAGCGGAATAGCGCTTCGACTCACGGCAATGCCCGCGACCCATGCGGCGCCGACGATCGGACCCGCCAGATGGCTGTTGTCACCGTCCCAGAACGCGATGAGAACGCCTGTCGCCAGGAGCATGTAAAGGTCGACGAGGAGCGCGTAATTGGACAGGTGCATCCCGAAGAACGGGAGAGTGGGTATCAGGAAGAGGGGCACTGCGATCAAGAGAGGATGGCGCGCTCCACACGCCAACGTGAGCAATGCCACGGAAGCCGCCACCGCGAGCGAGAACAGAACCGCGTGAACCAGCCGGATTGTCAGCAGCATTCTCGGAACGCCAGCGGACGCGAGGGAAGACCCAATCGGACGCCATATCCAGGCGGCTCCCGAACCGCGTCCCGCATCCGGTGCGACGCCGTCATTCCATATGGCGCCGGGTTGCCCGACATCGAAAGGGCCGAACCGCTCGTCCGGGTGAAACTGAATTCGCTCGAAGTGGCCAAGTCGCGCCCAGGCCGTGGCGTCGTTTCCCAAATCGAGCCTGCCGGCCAGGCTCAGGACGCCAAGGAAGTGATTCGGTTCGTCGGCGGCCTGGAACGGAGGCACGACGACGGCATGCGTGACGCTCAGCGCCGCGGCCGCGCAGAACGCGCCGGCGGCAGGTCGGCCAATCCTGGCCCATCCCGTGCTCCCGCCTTGCGGCTGTTCCCCGGCAAAGCAGAACGCCGCGCACCAGATGAGCAGGCCACCGTATCCAATCGCGCTCCACAGCCATCGTGACGATGGGGACACCTGCCACACGTAGGCAAGCAGGTCGATCCGGCGCGCCCGGTTCGAGGGGTACGTATCGACGAGCGTGCCCCGAACGATTGGACGCGCATACGATTCCGGCGCGGCGCGATCCTCGACGATGAGGTCGTCGCGCGTGGGAGGCTGCTTCAGGGGCGGAAGGTATGTCCACACGGCGATCAGTCCTGGTGTCGAGAATCGAAACGTCAGCCGCACTTCGCCAGTGGGCTTACCGAGAAGTGGCGCGCATCCCCTACCTCTCATGAACGTCAGGACGTCGTTGTTCGGGAAGCGCGCGCCGCGGACGATCGTGTAAATGCAGTCCGTGCCGGTGAACGACAGCTCGGCCGAGTCCAGTGACGGGTTCGTGTCGTACTTGGTGACGAGGAGGCGAATCTCCGAATGCGACGCAAGCCGGGCCACGTTGTGCGTGACGAGACGCAGCCTGTAGAGACTCGTGCTGGTGCCGCCGACGCCGGCGTACGTCGCGCCCGGAACCCTGACCGGCCTCGGTTCGTATTCCGGCGACTCGGGCGCCAGCGGCGAGTGGCTCGTGGCCGGGATCTCGACGCTGAGAAGCCAGGCCAGGGGAAGCACGAATGCGAGTGCGAACATCGACGCGATGAGGGCTCGGGAGCGGTAAGCCCGGCGTGCGGATCGCGGCCGAAGCTCGCCCGAGGACGCGATCATTTCGTCGCGGCGATCGCGACGAGCGCGTCGGCCGCGCCCGCGCGCTGGACGAGCGGGGTGACGAACGGCCCCACCGTGCGGACGAGAACCCGATACATGACGGCGCGCCACGCGTGCGCCGCGTGGGTGTACTGCGCGTTCATCGTCTGCATCGCGCCCCAGCCGGCGAGCCTGCGCACGAAGCGCGGGCGGGCGAACCCGCACGCCTCGAGCATCGCGCCAAGCGTCCGCTCCGTGAAGTAGTAGGTGTGCTCGAGCGGGCTCAGCACCGCCCAGTCGATGCCGAGAGCGGCACGCGACAGCGCGTTGAAGTTCGGCGTGCTGACGACGAGGATTCCTCCAGGCTTGAGCGCTCTCCGGGTTGCGTTCAGGACTGCGCGCGGATCGAACAGGTGCTCGACGACGTCGAACATGACGGCTACGTCGAACGAGCCAGGAGGAAAGCTCATGGTCTCGGCGCGCTCCTGGCGGACGTCGAGGCCCAGCCGCTCACGCGCGAACGCGGCGCCTTCCGCTGACAGTTCCAGTCCCGATACCTGCCACGACGCGCGCGATGCCGCCTTCAGAAACAACCCCGCTCCCGAGCCTACCTCCAGCAGCCGCCGGCCCTGCGGCGATTCACGCCGGATCAGGTTCAGCATCGGCGCATGCCGGCGATCCAGCCACTCGACATCGATGCGTCCCCGCGGCGCACCGGCAGCCGGCAGGTACTCGTTCCAGAAATACTCGGCAGTGTAGCGGCCGAGGATTGCCTCCTCCGGCGCCCTCGGGTTGGCGTAAACAAGGCTGCAGCGGCGACAGCGCTCGATCGTGAATCCGAACTTGGTGTAGAGCGGATACGTTTCGTTCGCGCCGCACAGATTGCACGGAATGTCTTGCAACCCGTTCGTCCGCCTGCCATCGGCATCTCTCGGATCAGGAGAGGCCACGACAGTCATGAATGGATCGGACCCAGGCGGTAGTCCGGTGTGTCGCGGGTCAGGTTGGGATTGTAATACGGATCGTTGTCGATCACGTCGCGCCAGCGGCGCCGCATTTCCTCGATCCCTGCGGCATCCTGCGTGCGCGCGCCGAAGCTCGCGCTCTCGTGATGCACGAGCCGCGCGTACGGCGTGTAGACGATGCGGTAGCCGGCGCGGCGGACGCGGAGGCAGTAGTCCACGTCGTTGAAGTCGACGGGAAAGGTTTCGTCGAACCCGCCGGCCTCATCGAAGACGTCACGCCGCGTCATCAGGCAGGCCGCGGTGACGGCGGATACGTTCCGTGGCCCGATGACGTTGCCGAAGTATCCTTCCGTCATCCCCGGATGCTGGTGATACGCGTGCGCCGCGACACCCGCGACCCCGAGGATCATCCCGGCATGCTGCAGCCGGCCATCCGGGTACTGCAGCTTCGCGCCGACGGCGCCGATCGCCGGATCCTGCGAGTACTCGAGCATGGCCGTCAGCCAGTCACGCTCGATGGCTTCGAGGTCGTCGTTGAACAGCAGCACGTGGCTGCCGTTCGATGCTGCAACGCCGGCGTTGACCTTTCGCGAGAAGTTGAACGGGCCCTCGGCGTTCCTCGCGATGACGCGGTACCGTGTCCCTTCGAGCGCGGCCAGAGAGGAGGGCTGAAGCCCTTCGGCATCGGCGACGAGGATGAACTCGTATTCCGGCCAGGCGGTGTGCGTGACGACGCTGCGGATCGCGAGCGCGACCAGGTCGGTGGGCGCGCCGCGGACGTTGCGCAGGCGGCCGGCGGTTGGAACGACGATCGAGACCAGCGGCCGGCCGGCAATGTTCCGTCGGATCCTGAACAGCCCCGGCGCCCCTCCTGGCAGGACCTCGGCGTTCATGCCTCGCCTCCGCACGCAATCCTGCAGCGCCAGCCGGCCGGCGTCCTGCGCCCACGGCTTGGCCTGCAACGCGCTTGCGGTGGACTGCGGAAGCTTGCGCCAGTGATAGAGGATGTACGGAACGTGCTCGATTCGCGTGGTACGCTCCGACAGGCGCAGCATCAGGTCGTAATCCTGCGCGCCTTCGTAGCCGGTGCGGAAGCCTCCCACCTCCATCACGAGCGCGCGCCGCGCCACCATGAAGTGGCATGTGTACATGCGGTGCAGGAAATGCTCGGGCGACCAGTCCGGTTTGAAGCACGGTTCGCAGCGGCGGCCCGCGAGATCGAACTTATCCTCGTCGGAGTAGATCACGTCGGCGTCGGGCCGGTGATTGATCCAGCGGACGACGCGCGCAAGCGCATCGGGCGTCAGCTCGTCGTCGTGATCGAGCAGCGCGATGTACTCACCGCGCGCGGTCGCGAGCGCGGCGTTCGACGCGGCGGAAATACCGGCATTCTGCGGGAGCCGCGTGAGCCTGATCCTCGGGTCCGCTTCATACTCGCGCAGCACCGCCATGGTTTCTGGCGCCGTCGACGCGTCGTCACACAGGCACAGCTCCCAGTTCGGATAGACCTGCGCACGGACCGACTCGATACACGCGCGGAGCCATCGCGGATCGGTGTCGAACACCGGCGTAATGATGCTGACCAGCGGCTGGAGCGGAAGCGTTGCCACTTCGGCAGCGAGCGCACGCAGGCGGGCCGGGTCCGGATCGTGCGCGGCAATCCAGCGCGCGTAGCTCTCGGCTTCCTCCTCGGCGGACCGCGCCCGGTGCATCAGCCCGAGCGCACCTGACACGCCGGACTGGCGCGCGTGCGACGCAAAGGTCTGCAGCGATCGCAACACGTCGCCGGACGGGCGAGTCCATTCGACCCGGGGATCGCCGAACAGCGCCGCCGCGTGCTTCGACGGGTTCGCGGCGCGCGTCTCGAGACGAACGATGAGATCGACGGCCGGGTCAGAGGAATGCGGCAAGGTCATCGCAAGGCGATGCCAGCACCGGTCGGTGTATCGCGCGCCCGGATCGATCGTCTTTTCCCGTGTTCCACGCCACGACAGCGACGGGGCGTCGATGCGGAGGATGAACGTCACTGCACCGGCGTTCTGCTGCCATGCGTCCGGCAGGATCGCAATCGAGGTCAGGAAACGTGACGCGGCAGGCGCGGTGATGCGGTATTCGACCGAACCGTTCGGAATGCACAGCAGCGCATCGTGCCGCTCGTGGCGCACGGCAACGGCGCCAATCCATCGGATCTGATCCGTGTCACCCGTCCCGCCAGGACGCTCTTCGACCGGCGCGCCGAGCCGCAACGGGAACGATCGGGTCGTCAGATGCGAGAGTGCCCGGCTCGCCACTTCCAACCGGCGGCGCGCTGTCACACGCCGCACCGCGCTTCCCGTCGTCCAGACCGGATGTCGAACGGCGCTGGCGACACGCATCGCTCCGGCGCGCGCGATGCCGATGGCGCGAAGACCCGACGAGCCTCGCATCAGGTCCAACTCGCGCTGAAGCTGCCGGCTGTCGTGCTCCAGAGCCGCGATGCTCAGCCGCTCCATGACGGCGGTCTGCCGTGCGGCCGCTGCAAGGCGCCTGGTCAGCTCTGCCAGCCGGGCGTGCTGGCGATCCACACCGTTCACAGGCTCTCCTCGTCGCGCCGGCCGCTTCGAATCGCCTCGAGCCTCGCGCGCATCGCCGCGCCGGTGACCTCTGGTGCGTAATCACGCTCGACCATCGCCCGCGCGCGAATGCCCTTTGCCTGCGCTTCGTCGCGGTGTTCGACGACGCGCTTGATGAGCGTCGCGGCGTGATCCACGTCCGGTTCCGCCCACGTCGCGCCGGTCATGTAAGGGCCGTAGTCGCGCGCCAGCGTGACCGGCCGGTAATCCAGGAGATAGCCGTTCTCCTCGGTCATGAAATCCATGTTGCCCGAATACGCGGTCGCGATCGCCGGCTTCGCGAGGCGCATCGATTCGAGGATCGTCAGCCCAAAGCCTTCGGATCGATGAGGCGAGAAATAGCAGTCGGCGGTATTCATCAGGGCGCAGAGGTCCGGCCGATCGAGGTAGCCGTCGAGCATCACCACGTTCAGGCCGGCTGCTTCCTGGTGCAGGCGGCGCACGCCAGACCGATCGTATTCCGGGTTGCTGAACTTCAGCACGAGGACCGCAGCGTCGTGAGGAAGCGCGGCGCGCCGGAATGCGCGAATCGCACCGAACGGATTCTTCCGCTCGGTCTGACTCGACACGTCGAAGATGTAAAGGAAGACCGCCGGTCCGGCAGGAATCCCGAAGTGCGCGTGGCCATGCGGCGGTAGCGGCGGCAGCACGACCGGCAGCCGCATGCGTCGCACGGGCACGAGGCACTTCGACTGGATCGACTGCTGGACGAAACGGGTCGCGGCCCACACTTCGTCGACGTAACCCGCGAACGGGACCCACTCGTCGCGGAACGTTGCCAGTTCCCAGAACCAGTAGCCGATCGTGTAGCGATCGCGGAAATACGCGCGCCGACGATCCGCCGCGAACGCCGGCATGTTGTCAGCGTTGAGGTGCACGAGATTGAACGGATGCGGGTTGTCAATCGTGAAGGCGTGGCGATACGTGGCATCCGCGGTGCGGAGCCGCGAGGGGACGTTGTTCAGCGTCAGCGGCACGCCCGCGGCCTCGAGCGCTCGAATGCTCGCCCGCGCCGCTTCACCCATCCCGCTTTCAGTGTCCAGGTACCCGGAGAGATTGACGCCAACGGGTTTGATCCGCAGCTCGTCGCTGATCCGGCGGTGCGAACTCCGCGCGCGCAGCGCCGCGCGCAGGCCCTGGATAGACAATTGGTTCGCTAGAAGGGTCGCGCGTCCGCGCCGATACAGCTCGAGCGCCTGCCAGTCACCGCTTCGCCGGATCTGCTCGATCTGCTCGCGTGTCGTGCGGATTTCAGCCTCGAGTTCCCGGTGTCGCCGTTCGAGCGTCCGAAGCTCGTCCACGGCGGCGTCGAGGCCGGGTTCCGACCCCGGTCTAGCCCCGGTCTGAGCCCGGTCAGACTCCAATCTCACCGCGGTACGACCCCATTCAGACACGGGTGATCACGAGGAGCGACTCGCCGCGCGGATGGTGCGAGTCGGGGAGACGCTCGGCGCGGCCGCCGGCGAGTTCCGCCAGCCGCGCGAGCAGGTTGAAATCATGGTGATACGGCGGCCAGTCGGCGGACGTGGTTGTGCCGTCCGACTGTTCCCGCGGTTCGAAAGCCTCAGGCCCAGGCTCCGCCCAGGTCACATAGAAACGCCCATCCGGCGAAAGCTTCCGAATGACCGACGCGAAACAACGCGCCACCATCCCGAGCGGAAGCCGGCGCAGGAGTGCGCTGGCGATTGCGAAGTCGAACGTGTGCGGCACGTCGGACAGGTCGAATTCCTCATTGACCACGAAGTGGCCGCGCTCGGGCGAGACCCCCGCCTTCGGCAGTTCCGATTGCGCGCCGCCGAGATACAGCTCGAGGTTCTGCTCGAACCCCCAGTAATGGCTCTGCACCATGTAGGGCAGGAGCCTCGCGGCCGCGTTGAGCCGGCCGCATCCCACGTCGATGACGTAATGATCGGGGCGAAGCCCCTGCGCCATCAGGAAGTCGAACACCCACTCGCCTTCTTCGTCAGCCAGGTTGCGAACAGCGGCGCCGGAGCCTTGCGTCGCCGGTGACGGTGACGGGTCGTCCTCGGTTACGCGGACCGGCCGGTGCGGCATTCTCGCGTTGAGCCGGCGATACTCGGTCAGGCCGCTCTCGACGTCGCCGTCATAGGCAAGGTGCCCCTGGTCGAGCACGCAGACGCGCTTGCAGATCGCGCGGACCGCCGCGGGCGCGTGCGAGACGAACAGGATGGTGCGTCCCGCCTCGACGAACGAGTGCAGGGTGGCCATGCACTGCTTCTGGAACTCCTCGTCGCCGACCGCGAAAATCTCGTCGAGCAGCAGGACGTCGGGGTCCATGTTGGCGGCGATCGCAAACCCGAGCCGCATGTACATGCCGGACGAGTAGTTCTTGATCGGCACGTCCATGAAATGCTGCAGCCCGGAATACGCGACGATTCGGTCGTAGATGGCCAGCGCCTCCGCGCGGGTGAGGCCATGGATTGCCGTGTTGAGGAGCACGTTCTCCTGACCGGTGAGCTCGGGATGAAACCCGGTCCCCAGCTCGATCATGCTGCCAATCCGCGCCCGCTCCTCGATGAGGAGCTGCCCGGACGTCGGACGGTGAATGCCGGCAATGAGCTTGAGAAACGTGCTCTTGCCGGATCCATTCCGTCCGACCAGGCCGATTGAATCACCTGCGGCAATCCGGATCGAAATGCCGCGCAACGCCCAGAACTCCTCGGTGCGCGTCCGCTCGCCGGCGCGGAGCATGCCGAGCGCGCGCGCCTTGATCTCGTGCGCGTTGTGCCGCAGCACGAACCGTTTTGAGACGTCCCGGGCGTCGATGACTAATGACATGCCAGATTGTCGAATGCCGACTGGCGATTGCCGATTCACGGATTGCCGATTGACGATTGGCGATTCTCATCCGCGCCAAATCCGCCACTGTGCCCGCAATGCGAGCGCGGCTTTGGCCAACCAGCGTGCCGGGTGCCAGGCCGATCGTACCACGTGCGTCGCGTAGTATCGGTAGGCGCTCTCGTGGAACGCGCGGATGGCGAGGCGTGACCTGGTTCTTGCGCTGGCGCCGCCGCTGTGGACGACACGGGCGCGCGGGACGAAGCGGGTGGACCAGCCGCGCTCGCGCAGCCGGTGGCACAGGTCCGCGTCCTCCCAGTAGAGGAAATACCGCTCATCGAAGCCGCCGACGGCGTCGAACATCTCGCGGCGGATCAGCATCGATGCGCCCATGACCCAATCCACCGGCATACTCTCGGCTCCCGAAGCCACGAGGTCACGAGACTGCAGATTGCGCCGCGTCATGGAGGATCGCGGAAACATCTTCGCGAGCAGTCCATGACGGCCGAACAAACCGGTCCACGCGGTTGGCTCTCCGCGAGCGCTCGCCTGCACCGATCCGTCGGCGTTGAGCAGCTGCGGCGCCGCGATGGCGCAGCCCGGGTGGCGATCGAGCGTTTCGAGCAACGCGACGAACGCACCTGGTTCGACCCGGCAATCAGGATTCAGCAGCCACAGCAGCGGGGCCGCCGTGGTGTGCGCCGCCTGGTTGATGGCGGCGCCGAACCCGCGATTCTCCGCATTCACAATCACGTTCACGTTCGGCCGCTGTTCGATCCGCGCGGCGCTGCCGTCAGTCGATGCGTTGTCGATCACGATCGCCTGCCACTCGACCGACGCAAGGTCCGCCGCGACGGCTCGCAGGCACTCGCGCGTCTCGTTACCCGAGTTGAAATTGACGATGACGACGGACAACCGCGGAGCGATCATGCGCTAGCCGCTTTCCGTCCGGCAGCGGCGCGCAACACCGCGAGCGTCTCGGCGGCCGTGCGGTTCCAGGAGAACTGTGCGGCCCGCGCAACCGAGGCCGCACTCAGCGCCGCGGCGGTCGCCGTGTTCGTGACGACCTGCTGCAGCGCGCGGCGCCAGCTCTCCACGTCCAGCTCGTCCTCGAGAAGCCCCGCGTCGTCAATCAACTCCGGGATCGACGATCCGTTTGCGCCTACGACGGGGATGCCGCAGCGCATCGCTTCGAGGATCGGCAGCCCGAACCCTTCGTAACGTGATGGATACGCCAGCACTGCTGCGCCTCGATAGAGGTTCAGCAGCGCGCGCTCGTCAACCGATCCCGTCAGCACCAGCGCGGATGGATCACCAGCGGTCGCGGCCTGTGTCCGAAGCGTGGGGCCGGTCCCGCGATCGATGCCGGCGCAGACGAAGGTGAGGGTGCGGCACCGCGGATCCTCGCGCCTGAGCGCAAGGATTGCCGCCAGCGCGGTGGTCAGGTTCCTCCGGACGTGCAGGTCGCCGACATGAAGGGCATAAGGCTGACGAACCCCTGGAGGCAGCGCACCGGTGTCGACCGTACCCGGACGAAACGCGTCGCTTGCCGCGAGCGGCACGACGTGAATGCGCTCGGCGGGAATGCCATACGCGGCCGCGATTTCCTGCCGTGAGAACGACGAGTCCGTCACGATCCGATCCGCGGCAAGCGCGGACGCCCGGTAAAACCACCGGCGTAGCGGATCGTTCTTGTACGCGTTCCATTCGGGGCGCCGCTCGTAGCTGACGTCGTGGATCGTGAGCACCTGCGGATGCACACCCCACAGCGGCGCGGTGTAGGCGGGCGCATGGTAAACGTCTAGCGCCGCTCCGCGGGCAGCCAGCGGCATCGACAGCGCCATCCATCCCAGGTTCGTGGGCAAGGACATCGCGGATCGCGGCGTTACGTTTTCAGGAAGACGCGCGCCCGGGACTGCGCCCAGCGCGATCACCTCGACCGACGGATCGATCCGCGCGATCGCGTCATACAGCTCCCATGTGTAGCGGCGCACACCGCGGGCGGGAGACGAGAAGGCGCGCGCATCGACGCCCAGTCGAAGCTTCGTCACCGGATGTCCAGGTAGAGCCGACGGACCTCGATGCCGCGCGCGGCGCAGATTTGGCGGACGCGCTCCTCGGCCTCGGCGCCGATCGCGGGAGTACTGATGAGGACTTCCTCGACATTCAACCGCCTGATGATCACTTCCAGGTCGCGCAGCGTGCCGCACACCGGGACGCCCAGCATCCGCCTCGCCCGCTTGACCCCATCGTCGTCCACGAACGCCACCGGGTTGCGCTCCCACGCGTCGCTGGCGAGCATCTCGCGCGCGAGCAACTGCCCGCGGACCCCGGCGCCGTAAATCGCGACGCGGCGTTTCTGCGGACTGCTGCGGGCGGCAATGCCGCCGAGCACGCGGAACGACGATCGCGTGGCGACGATGGCGACGGTCAGCAGGACGGCATCGATGAGGAAGACACTGCGTGAGAAACGCTCGAACTTGTAGAAATACGTGACGGAGAGCACCGAGAGCACGAGCCCCATGGCTACGCCGCGAATGACCGTCGAGAGATCGTGCAGGCCGAACGTGCTCCACATGCGCGAGTAGAGGCCCGAGACGTAGAGCGCCGCCAGCTGGCACCCGAGAATTGCGGGCAACGACTCCGCGAAGCTCGAGAGAAACACCGTGAGCGCGTCCCCTTCGAACCTGATTCGGTACGCGGCGTAGTAGCACGTCGTAATCAGGATCAGGTCGAGCAACACCTCGCCGGCGTGCCATCGGAAGGTGAGGTCGGCCAGCAGCGGCGCGATTGGGGCGCTCTGCAACGCCTGGAAGTCCTGCCCGGCATACGCGGGAACGCGCGTGAGATAGAGTCCCATCAACAGCACAGCCACGCCGACGGCGGCCGCCAGGGGCCACGCCGACGCGCCGCTTCCGCGGATGACGTAAGCGATGGCCGCCCCTGCAATGCCAAGCGCGTAGAGCAGCGCCACCGCCGAGGGTTCGGAGAAGCCAGCCGACACCAGGCGGTGCGACGTGTGATCGATGTTGCCGCGGGTCGTACTGCGTCCCGCCAGGCGCCGAAGCAGCACGACGAACGTGCTGTCGAACATCGGGACGATCAGGATCAGCGCCGCTGCCGCGGCATCGACCGCGGTGCCCGCTCGCGCGATAGCGGTCGTCGCGCACGCCGCCACGATGCCGCCAATCGCAAGGCTCCCGCAATTCCCCATGAAGAGTTTCGCCGGGTGGCGGTTCCAGGCGAGAAAACCAATCAGCGCTCCGGTGAGCGACACCAGGACGACAACCAGCGACGGGCCGAGCTCGCGGTGAAAGACGATGGCGAGCGAGGCGGCGGCGATTGCCGTGACCCCCGCGGCAAGCCCGTCCATGTTGTCGAGCAGGTTGATCGCGTTGTCGAGGCCGCCGAACCAGACAATCGCCAGCACGACGAGCGCCGCGTGCCACGGCGTGACGCCGACGCGCGACAACGTCAACACGAAGAACGCGGCCACCGATAGCGAGCTCACCATCTTGGCGAGCGCCGACATCGGTGCC
>JBKOZS010000326.1:0-28948 GCA_046726015.1 Acidobacteriota bacterium | reverse complement strand
GCGCCAGTGGCGGGCAGCAGCGCCGAACGCGTGCAGGCCGTCCTGGTCCTGGAGCCCGGCGCGGCTGCCGACGCGGTCGTGCGCGGCGCGAACGCGGCTCTTGGCGATCATCAGAAGATTCGCGCGGCAGCCGTGTGGACTGGCGGCGCACTGCCACGAACGGAAGGCACCAGGAAGCTGAAACGCCGTGAGCTGCGCCAGTGGCTGACGGGGCAGCATGCCGCGAGCGGCGCGCAGCCCGCGAGCGGCCGCGATGTCGCATCGATCCTTGCCCGGTTTGCGCCGGGCCGCACGATCGCACCGTCGACGACGATCGACGAGCTTGGGTTGAGTTCCCTCGAACGCGTCGAGCTGATGATGGCGATGGAGGAAGCGTTCCAGATCACCGTCGACGAAATGTCTTTCGCGGCAGCAAAGACCGTCGCCGACCTCGACGCGCTCACGAGTGAGGGTCAGAGTGGGGTCAGGCCGGGGTCCGACCGGGGTCAGACCCCGGTCGGAGCAGGGTCAGATCGGGGTCAGGGTGGGGTCAGACCCCAGGAGGCGGCGTTCGCGTTTCCCTCGTGGAACCGGTGGCTGCCAGTGCGCGCCGTCCGCCGTGCAAGCCTCCCGACGTGGATCCTTCCGGTCGGACGCATCTTCGCGCGCGTGACGGTTGAAGGGCTCGAGCATCTCGAGGACATCGACGGGCCCGTCATCTTCGCATCAAACCATCAGAGCCACATGGACACGCCGGTCATTCTTGATTCGCTGCCGGCTCCGTGGCGATACCGCGTCGCGCCCGCGATGGCGAAGGAGTTTTTCAAGGCGCACTTCTATCCCGAACAGTACGGGCGCCGCGCGTGGTTCACGAACAGCCTGAACTATTACCTCGCCGCCTTCTTCTTCAATGCGTTTCCGCTGCCGCAGCGCGAGAGCGGCACGCGGCAGACGCTGCGCTACGCGGGCGATCTGCTGGGCGCGGGATACTCCATCCTGATTTTTCCCGAGGGGAAGCGGACCGAGGCTGGTGAGATCAATCCCTTCCGCGCCGGCGTAGGCATGATGGCGTCCCGGCTCGAAGTTCCAGTTGTTCCCGTCCGCCTCGAAGGGCTCGATCGCATCCTTCACTTGAAGGCGACGTTTCCAACGATCGGCCGCGCGCGCTGCGCCTTCGGCGCTCCTATGTCGTTGAGAGGGCACGACTATGCCGCCCTTGCGGCGCAGGTAGAAGCCGCGGTCCGCGCGCTCTAGGCTGTCCCCTTTATTTGCGAAAAAAGGGGACTGTCCCCTTTTTTTGTGTGTAGCGGTTTCCTTTTTTCGAGGAGCGGCGTCTTAGGGAGCGGCTGCGGCAATAAGTTTGCATTGCGGCCGCTGACGTGGCACAATATTTGATTGAAAGGATAGCAATTGAGCAAGGATGATCTGATTGATGTGCAGGGTACCGTCGTCGCGGTTCACAGCGGCGGGTTATATCGCGTGCAGTGCGACCAGGGACACGAAGTACTCGCGCAGCTCAGCGGCCGGATGCGCCGCTTTCGAATCAAGGTCGTTCCCGGTGATCGGGTAACGGTCGGCGTCTCGCCGTATGATCCCGTCCGCGGCATCATCACCTTCCGCGCTCGCTAAAACGCTTGGACTCCCATACAACACGAACCTCGCGGCCTCGTCGACGCCGGAGCGGCGGACCCCGCCGCTCGGACACCGGTGCGCGCCTGCACGCGCCACATCGCGCGCAGGCGACCGATCGTCCCCAGGCGGAGTACGATCCGTCTCCCGTTGCCTTCGATGCGCTCGGCCTCGACGCCGCGTTGCTCGAAGGGATTCGCGTCCGCGGCTTTGAATCCACGACGCCGATCCAGAGCGCGGTCATTCCCATGGCGCTCGGCGGTAATGACGTCATCGGCTGCGCCGACACCGGTACCGGAAAAACGGCAGCGTTCGTGCTGCCAATCCTCGATCGGCTTCTCAAGGCGCGCCGGGCGCATCCCGGCGAGATGGGCTTCACGCGCGTGCTGATCCTGGCGCCGACGCGCGAACTGTGCGTCCAGATTGAAGACGACGTCCAGGGCTTCACGTATCACACGGATCTCACCAGCATCGCGGTCTACGGCGGCGTCGGCATGGACGCGCAAGAGCGCGCTCTTCGCGCCGGCGTCGACATCGTTGTCGCGACGCCCGGGCGGCTGATGGATCATCAGCGCAACGGCGCGGTGAATTTCAATCGCCTCGACACGCTCGTGCTCGACGAGGCGGACCGCATGATGGACATGGGCTTCTGGCCTGACGTCCGCCGCATCGTGCAGACGCTTCCGGCCGTCGGCGTGCGTCAGACACTGCTCTTCTCGGCGACAATGCCCGATGACGTGATGCGGCTCGCGGCCGAAGTCGTGGGGACGCCCAAGTACGTGCAAATCGGATCCGCCGGCGGGCCCGCAAAAAGCATCACGCACACCGTCGAGACCGTGGCGGCCTCACAGAAAACCGAGTGGCTGGCGAAGTTCCTCCGCCACACCGAGGGTCCGGTGCTCGTTTTCGTGCGCACGAAGAGCGGCGCCGAGCGGCTCGCGCGGAAGCTCGCAGGCTTCGGCCTGCACGCGGCGGCGCTGCATGCCGATCGGACGCAGCAGCAACGGACCCAGGCGGTCGAAGGATTTCGCAGTGGCCGGTATCACGTGCTCGTCGCGACCGACGTAGCGGCGCGCGGGCTGGATATCGACGGCATTACCCACGTCGTGAATTTCGAAGTGCCCTCGTCGCGTGAAACGTACGTGCACCGCGTCGGACGGACCGGCCGCGCGGCGGCGACGGGGACAGCATTGACGCTGGTCGCTCCCGAGGAGCTGCGGGCGCTCGAAGCGCTGCAGCGTTCGTTCGGACCTGGATTGCAGGGATGATGGACAACACGAATCCGTTCGGCGGTCCGTCGGCCCCGGCCGACGTCTCAACTCCAGAACCCACGGCTCCGGCGCCCGCGGATCCGCCCGCGCTCTCGCCCGCGGTGGAGAAATTCCAGTCGTGCCGCTGGCGCGCGACGCCGGAGGAAGGCGAATTCTGCACGCACCGCGACGTCCTTCCCTTCGCGGGGAAGGAAGGCTTCAAGGCCGACTCGTGGTGCCCGGAATGCAGCTTCTACAAGTTGCGCCGCACACCGAAAAAGCGCGAGCGCAACGAATACAGTTACTGACGCGTGTCAATGCTCAATGCTCAATGTCGAATGCTCAAAAGGCGAGGTCCTTTGGACATTCAGCATTGACCATTGAACATTGACATCCTACTCGCTGAACTCCTTCGCAAGCTCTATCCATTCGCCGTTAGGCGCGAGCTCCTGGTACATCTTCCAGTGAGGCTTGGCTTCCGGTGAGTGCCCGGTCTTCTCGAGCGTAACCGCAAGATAGAAGTGGGCGTCCGCGTACGTTGGATTGAGCGCCACGGCATCCCGATAACACACCAGCGCATCGTCGTAGCGCCCGAGATCGTGATGAATGTTGCCGAGATTGAAGTGTGCCTCGAAGCAGTCCGGATCGAGGCTGATGGCGCGGTCGTAAAGCGCCTGCGCTTCGATCAGCTCGTCGTGCGCGTAATGGATGTTCGCGAGGTTGACGATCGCGGGCACCAGGTTCGGATCGATCACGAGCGCCTTGCGGTACGACGTCGCCGCGTGCGGCATCTTCTTCTCGTCGCCATTGTCGAGGCGTGAGCCCTCGACGAAGTATTTCGCGGCAAGCGCCGCCTGCGGATCGCCGAACGAAGCTGGCGTGACAGTGACCGGCACGCCGGCGCGTTCGGGAACGCGCTTCGGTGGACGCGCCGCAAGCGTGACGACCTTGGCGGGAGCACTGCCACACGAATGGAAATCCAGTTGCAGTTGCCCCTGGTGCTCGGCAAGGAGCAACCGCAACGCCGTTTTCAAAGGCACGTTGCGTTCGAGCTCGGACGCCAGCTGCTTGATCGTCGTGAGATCGCTGAAGGTGTAAAACCGTTCGGTCGATGTGTTCGCGGCCGGCCTGATTAATCCCCACTTTTCCAGGTAACGGAGGTGGTTCTCCGTGATCCGGGGATAAAGGCCTCGAATGTCGCGTGCGCCGTAGTACTGCCGACGCAACGCGTCATCGGTGGTGGACGACGCCATTCCGCGCAAAGATGAGACACCGGGCGGCGAAAGTCAAGGCGAATTGGTGAGCGGCGATCACCAGATCACCAATAATAGGGCGCATGCTGCTGGCTGGAGACATCGGGGGAACGAAGACGCTGCTTGGCCTGTTCAATCGCGCGCCCGAACGCCCGACGCCAATCGAGATCGGCGAATTCGTCACGCTCGACTACCCCAGCCTTGTCCCGATGATTCGGGAGTTCCTCAAGGCCAACAACGTCGAGCCGAAACGCATCGAAGCGGTATCGTTCGGCGTTGCCGGTGCTGTGACCGACCAGGTCGCGCGCATGACGAACGTACCGTGGCTCGTCGATGCGGAAGAGATCGCACAAGCCGCGGGCCTTCGTCACGTACACGTGCTGAACGATCTCGAGGCGATGGCGACAGCGGTTCCCGTCCTCGAAGGAGACGAGCTGGCCGTACTGCAGCAGGGCGTCGCGCAGCCCACCGGCAACGGCGCCGTGATCGCGGCGGGCACCGGCCTGGGCGAAGCGCTGCTGCTCAACGTCGACGGCCGGTTCATCGCCGGCGCATCGGAGGGAGGACACGCGGACTGGGGAGCGCGGACGCCGCGCGAGGTCGAAATGCTCGTGGTGCTGACGCGCGAGTATGGACGGGTCAGCGTCGAGCACATCCTCTCGGGGCCCGGCCTCGTCAATGTTTACCAGTTCACTCACAACTCGTTCGGCGGCGCCGAATTCATCTCGCCGGCCGCAAAGGTGCCGCGGCAGCTCTGCGTTGGCGTGAAGCCCGTCGACGATCCGGCAGACCTTCCCAAAGCGATCAGCCAGTCGGCCATGGAGCGGCGCTGTCCGAAATGCGTCGAGGCGCTCGAACTGTTCGTGACGGCGTACGGCGCCGAAGCGGGTAACCTCGCGCTGCGAACCGTCGCCACTGCCGGCGTGTACATCGGCGGCGGCATCGCGCCCAAGATCCTCCCCGTGATCGAAGCCGGTTCGTTTCTCGAGGCGTTTCGAGCCAAGGAACCACTCGCCGATTTCGTGGCGACTATTCCGGTCGCCGTTATCCTCAACGACGAAGCGGGGCTGCTCGGAGCCGCAGTGCACGCAAACGCCTCCGCGTAACGCGCAGCGGAGAACCCCCGAGAACCCTTTCACGGCCGCATGCTACGATTCCCCGATAATCCGTTCGTCCGAGGTTTCATGGAGGTTGGAATGACCGTGTTCAGACGGCCGCTTGTGATGGCGTTAGCCCTGTGCGTGGGGCTCGCGGCGCGGGTGCTGGCGGCAGATACCGGATCGGTGTCCGGTGCCGTGTTCGATCAGAATGGCAATCCTGTCGCGGATGCGACCGTGAGAATCGTCGGCGAACGTATGCCAGCCGGCCGCACCGTCACCACGGACAGCAATGGCGTCTACAACATCCCGTTGCTGTTACCGGGCAAATACACTGTTGAAGTCGAGAAAGTCGGCGTCGGCAAGAGTACCCGCCCGGTCGAAGTGCAGGTCGACAAGGACACGCAGGTCGAGCTGGTGCTCGGCGTGCAGGTCAGGGAGGAGATCACCATCAGCGCCGCGACTCCTGCCGTGGACCTGAAGTCCACCGAGGTGAACTTCAACTACCAGGCGGAGCAGATCGCGAACCTGCCGTTGCAACGCAGCTACTCCGGCCTCTTCCAGCTGATTCCCGGCGTCGCGGAGAACAACAGCTTCGCCCCGAACGGCGGCGGCAGCCGGCAGGACAACAAGTACCTCCTCGATGGCGTTGACGTGACCAACCCGGGCTTTGGATATCTCAGTACCGAGGTGAACGAGCTCGACATCGCGGAGTTCAACGTGAAGAGGGGCGCCGTGACGGCGGAGTTTGGCCGCGCGGTCGGCTTCGTCACCAATGCCGTGACCAAGTCCGGCACGAACAACATCCGCGGGACCGGCCGCGTGGAGCTGCGGCCAAAAGCGTTCGTCTCGGACCAGAAGACCCTCGTCAGCAACCAGGTCCAGAAGGTTCCGAATCCCATCGAGCGCTACGTTGGCGCGTTCAGCGTTGGCGGTCCGCTCGTGCAGAACCGCGCGTTCTGGTACGCGTCGGGCATGATCATCGACCAGACGACGACCGGCCGGCAGAACAACGTCGGACCGGTCCCCGATCAGAAAGAAACCCAGCGCGAGATCTTCGGCAAGGGCACCATCCAGCCGAATAACCAAATGTTCGTGAATGCGAGCTTCCGGTACCGTCCGACAAAGTGCGAGTTGTGCGGCGTTGGCACGAACGACACGCCGGAGACCGCGACGGATACGAAGGGAGACAACAAGGTCGCCACGGTGGTCTGGAACTGGTTCCCGGAATCGCGCAGCGTCATTGACGTCAAGTACCTGCACAGCGAGGAGAACTCGAATACGGGCGCGCGCACGGTCTTCGCGTTCAAGCCGCCCTTCGACGTGAACGACCTGGCTGCGATGGGGTTGTTTGCCGACAACTCCGGCAGCGTCACGGTGAATCGCGGCGGCGCCAGCCTGAAGGACAACATCGCGAATTACCGCCGCGACGAAATCCGCGGCACCTACACCAGGTTCTTCGAGACGGGCCGGGCCGGCCATCAATTGAAGGCGGGCTTTGGATACGAGATCGGCGAGGAAAACCTCACGCGAAACGCGAACGGCTGGGGGACGGTCAGCTTCGTGCAGAATGGCACGCAGGTCCAGGCGATCTACTACCCGCTGCAGCCGGCGCAGATCTCGCCGGGCCGCACCTACAGCCTGTTCCTGCAGGATGACATCACGATTGGTGCGCGCCTCGTGCTCAACGCGGGCCTGCTCCTCAATCGCGACGAGTTCTCACAGAAACTCGCGAGCGAGAACACGTTCCTGAAGTTCGGGTTCGGCGACGAGATCCAGCCGCGCGTGGGCGTGAACTACAACCTGCGCAAGGGAGGCGGGGACAAGCTCTACGCGAACTACGGCCGCTACTACGCGATGGATCAGAAGAGCAGCGCCCGCTCGCTGGCGCCGCAGCGGCTGTTCACGAACATCGCGCTGTTCGATCGGACCACCGGGGCCCCGCTTTCCGACGTGCCGAACGCCAACACCACCGGTAAGACGATCGACCCCGGCCTGAAGCCGACTTACATGGATGAAGTGCTGCTGGGATACTCCACGCCAATCGTGACCGGCTGGACGATTGACGCGTTCTTCGATTATCGCAACTCGAACGACTTCATCGAAGATGTCCCGGCGTCGCTGCCCGCGACCGGACCGTTCCATGCCTCGCAGCTGCCCGACGCCGAGCGCGTCTACAAGGCGCTCACCGTCGAATTGAATCGGCGCCTTGCAAACCGCTGGGCCATGACGGCGAGCTACTCGTGGAGCCGGCTCGAAGGCAATTTCGATCTCGACTACGCGACGGTCGCGGTGTTCAACACCTCGTCGGCTATCCAGGATGGCCCCGGCGAGTTCGTCCAGGATCGCTTCCGCGACGGGCCGCTCGGACAGGATCGGCCGCACGTCTTCAAACTCTTCGGAACGTACGAGGCTGTCCAGAACCTGACGCTCGGCGGGTACTTCCGGGCGCAGAGCGGCACACCCTGGTCGGCGCGCGGGCGCGACTGGGACAATGGCTTCCGACGCTACCTCGAGCCGGCGGGGGCACACCGGACTGACTTCTGGACCAACTTCGACCTGCTCGCGTCTTACCGGGTGCCCTTCGGCAGCCGCGCGGCACGCATCGAAGCACGGGTGCTGAACCTGTTCGGCACGCAGACGGCGCTGTTGGTGGACACGACCAGGTTCAATGACGGACGCGTCCGGCCGCCCGCCTCGGAGTTCGCGTTCTGCGGAACGGACTACGCGTGCGCGACCGACTACTTCACGTCCAAGCAGCCGACGACGATTCCAAATGCATTATTCGGGACGGCGAACACCTGGGCGCCGGCGCGGCGGTTCTATCTGACGTTCTTGGTCGACTTCTGAGACACGTCGCGACTACCGGGCCCACCGAATCGCGACATCCAGCCGTGCTGCCGCTGCGGTGAGCTCACGGTGACGGAGAGCCCGGAGAACTCGGAGAGAACGGCTTCTTTGTTTTTGAAATGACCGATCTCTGCGACCTCTCCGTGTTCTCCGTGTTCGTCAGTTCACAGGCGTCGGCACTCGCCCCGAAGCGCCCCGAATGTGGGTGAAGGTCATCATATTCACTTCCTGGGCAGCGCGCTCAAGAACTGGCGCGCCTTGGGGTAATCGGGCTTGAGCCGGAGCGCTTCTTCTGCGTGAGCACGGGCGTCGGCAATGCGCCCTGCTTCCGCATAAGTGACGGCGAGGTTCAGCTGCGCCGCCGGATCAGTCGGGTCGAGCAATACGGCGCGTTCGAGGTTCGAGATCGCCTCCGGGTAGCGTCCCATCATCGCCAGCGCGAGCCCCATGTCCTGTAGCGGCTTCGCGACATTCGGCGCGGCCATGATCGCCTGGTTGAAGAATGCCGCCGCCAGCGACGGCGACTCGAGTTGCATCGCAAGCTGCCCGAGCGCATCCCAGCTCTCCCAGTCGGCCGCGTTCTCCGGCTTCACCGTCTGCAGGATCTGAAGCGCGCCGGCCCGATTCCCGGTGGCCGCGAGCGCACGCGCGAGGTCGTAACCGGCAAGGTCGACGCGCACTCCGGCACGCAGGGCATTCCTCAGGCGCGGGACGGCCTCCGCCGCGCGTCCCGCGTCCACGAGAGCCTGCCCGTACGCGTAATCGACTGCCGGCTGATTGGGATCGATCTTGATGGATTTCTCCAGGTGAGCGATCGCGCGGTCCGGCATGCGATGGACGATGTAGACGCGGGCGACGCGGAAGTGAAGCACGCCGGGTGACGGGTGATCCTGCGCTGCTTTGTCCACCCACTGTTCTGCTTCGTCATACTTTCCCTGCGTCACCATCGCTTCGGCCATTCGCGTCCGCTCTTCCGCCCGTCCATCGTCCACGCGCATGGGCCAGTTGACGAGAACCGCCAGCGGAATGATGGCGACGAGCGCGTAGATTTCCGGCTGCAGGCTCTTTCCCGACCTCCAGGCGTTCCTGACCCGCGCCATCGCCTCCACCGCGGCGCCCGACCCGATGCACAGCGGCACCAGCATCGGCAGCCGATAGCGTTCCGTGACGAAGAACATGGCGACGGCAATGGCGTAGACGGGAATGAACGACACCCACGCCAGGTACTCGAAACGATGGCTCGATGGGATCCCGACCACGAGACCGGCGAGACCCAGCGGGATGAGCAGCCAGGGGCCGACGAACATCACGGCCAGCAGCGTCCGTTCGTCGTAGGCATAGAACGGATAGCTGTAGTTCAGCGTGATGTAGGCACTGTTGAACGTGTACGCGAGCTTGCGCGCGAAGAGCGCCAGCGCGTCCTTCGGGTGAAGCCGGATCCACGTCCAGCCCAGGCCGTAGAAATAGGCCGACACGTCGGAATCGGCGAGCGATCGGCCGATGGCCTGTTCGGCCACGCGTCGCGCATCCTGCTGCTGTCCGACGATGTTCGGCGTGATGCCGGGTACGACGTGATAGGTCCCGTTCGCCTCGGCGTTGTTGCCGATATAGAAGTTCAGCCCGCCGTGCGACGAACCGGGCGACCAATCGCCGGCGACGAGCGCGTTGCGGACGATCACCGGGGACAGGGCGATCGCCAGGCCAGCCGACATGAAGACCGCCGGACGCCAGCGGCGGGCCATTGCCAGCAGGGCCAGGACGAACACACAGGGGATCAGCACGTTCGGCCGGTTGAGCGTCTGGATGCCAAACGCAAGGCCCGACATCGCAAACCACAATTCGGCGCGACGCCGGGTGAAGGCCAGCGCAAGCGCCGTCAGCGCCGCGGCCGTGAGGAACGGGTCGAGTGCCGCCTGCAGGATCAGCACCTCGTGAAAGGTGAACAGCCCCGTCAGCGCCGCCAGTACCGCCGCACTCCACCCGGCCCGCTCGCCAAACCAGGCGCGGGCGCCGATGAACATCAGCCAGACCGCTGCAGTACCAAGCGCGATCTGCACGATGCGCGCTGACGTCAGCGTGTCGAATGCCGCGAGGACCGCGGCCAGGAAATAGATGTAGAGAGGAGAGACGTAGTACAGCCTGGGGCCGAGTGACCTGTTACCGGCGAGCACCTCGGACGCGAGCCTGGTGTAAACGGTGGTATCGAGCCCCGCGTTTGCCTGCAGCAACGGGTGATCCCGCAATTGCAGTACCACGACGAGCTTCGCGGCAAAGACCAGGACGAGGAACAGCAGCAGCCGGTGACGTCTCAACCGCGCGATTATAGTAGGTGACGACAAAGGATTTCGTGAGACACGATCTGCTCAAGTACCCATCAAGCCGCGCCTCGGACCTCGTCGAGACGCTGCACGGCGTTCCCGTTGCCGATCCCTATCGATGGCTCGAAGATGCGGAGAGCCCCGACACGCGCGCGTGGGTCGAGGCGCAGAATGCGCTGACGCGCGCCACGCTCGACAGTGGCACGCGCGACGCACTGGTACGGCGGCTCGCGGATTATTTCAATTACCCGCGGACGACAGGCGCGCGGCGCCGCGGAGAGCGATATTTCTTCACGCATAACACGGGTCTCCAGAACCAGGCCGTCCTGTTCGTGCGGGACGATCGTTCGACGGACCCGCGTGTCGTACTCGACCCGAATACGCTGAGCGCCGATGGCACCATTGCGTTGACGGCATGGTTCGCATCGCACGACGGGTCGCTCGTGGCCTACGCGCTGTCGGGCGGCGGCAGCGATCGCCAGACCATTCACATCAGAAATGTCGCGACCGGCATCGATCGCGACGATCGGCTCGAGTGGGTGAAGTTCGCGAGCCTGTCGTGGCTGCCGGACAACAGCGGCTGCTATTACCTGCGGTTTCCCGAACCTGGCTCCGTCCCGCCCGAAGACGAGCAGTATTACGGGCGGATCTACCTTCACCGGCTCGGCGACCCGCAGCACCGGGATCGACTGGTCTTTGAATGGCCGCAGGCGAAGGAGATCGTGCCGCTGGTCGACGTGACGGCCGACGGCCGGTTCGTTGTCATCACCGCGCAGAGAGGGGCGAGCGACGACAGCGAGGTGCACGTGATCGATCGCGCATCAGGCGACGAGATGCCGCGTCCGATCTTCACGGGCTTCGACGCCGCGTATGCCTTCATCCAGGGGATTGGCGAGCGGCTGTTCTTCAGGACGACCAGGGACGCGCCGCTCGGACGCATCATCGCGGTCGACGTCCGCAAGGTTGAGCGGGGTGCCGAGGGTGCGCGGGGTGCCGAAGCATTCGAGGAGATTGTCGCGGAGTCGGCGGACCGCCTGTCCGGCGCCGTAATGACGCGCGATCGGCTCGTCGCGATCTACTTGCACAACGCGAGCGACCGGTTGCGAATGTTCCAGGTAGATGGCGTAGCGGCGGGAGAGATAGCGCTGCCGGAGATCGGATCCATCACGACTCTCGATGGAGAGCCGGATTCGAATGAAGTGCTGTTCACGTTCGTCTCGTTCACCACACCGCCGGTGAGTTATCGATACCCGGGTGGGCCGCTCGAATCGATCTATGCATCCAGTGGGTTCACGCGTCGCGTCGACGACTACGTCACCACGCAAGTCTGGTATCCCTCCCGCGACGGCACGCGGGTGTCGATGTTTCTGGTCCACCGGAAAGCGCTCGCGCGTGACGGTAATCGACCCGTGCTCCTGAGCGGCTACGGCGGGTTCAACATCAATCGTACGCCGGCGTACGATCCGGCGCTGTTCGAGTGGCTCAATCGTGGCGGCGTGTTCGCGCTCGCGAATCTTCGCGGAGGGGGCGAATACGGTGAGGATTGGCACCGCGCGGGGATGCTCGAGCGCAAACAGAATGTGTTCGACGACTTCATTGCCGCCGCCGAGTACCTGATTGCCGAACGTTACACACGGCCGGCACGGCTGGCGATCGAGGGAGGCAGCAACGGCGGCCTCCTCGTCGGCGCCGCGATGGTGCAGCGGCCGGACCTCTTTGGAGCGGTGATCTGTCGCGTTCCCGTGGCGGACATGCTCCGGTACCACCTCTTCACCGTCGGACGCTTCTGGATTCCCGAGTACGGATCGGCTGACGATCCCGATCAATTCAGGTATCTGCTCGCCTACTCGCCGTATCACAACCTCCGGGACGACGTGCGGTACCCGCCAACGCTCGTGATGACGGCGGACACCGACGACCGCGTTGCGCCGGGCATGGCCAAGAAGTTTGCCGCGCGATTGCAGGCGGCGGGTTCAGGCTGTCCCTACTTGATTCGCGTCGAGACGAAGGCGGGACATGGCGCCGGGAAGCCGGTCAGCAAGTTGATCGAGGAGGATGCCGACATCCTCAGGTTCCTGGAGCTGGTCATTCAATGACAGCGCCTCTGAAGGAAGAGGCGCCTACATCTGCAGGTGCAGGGCGATGCCGAAGTCGCGGGCGGTCGCGAAGCGATTGTCAGGCTCGGGGGACACCGCCTTGAGAACGGCGGCGGCCGCGGCCTCGGGCAGTGTCGGTTGCCGAGTCCGCGGATCTTTTGGCGCACCCCGCAGCATCGCACCCAGCAGCGCTGGCATCGACGCACCGTCGTAAGGCAGGCATCCGGTCGCCATCTCGTACGCCAGCACCCCCATCGTGAACACATCGGAGCGCACGTCGGCGCTGCGGCCGGTCAGCAGCTCCGGCGCGACATAGCGGAGCTCCACATCCGCGAGCGCCGTGCCGCGTACTGTCTGATCGCGCAGCGTCGCGAGGAGATCCTGCGCTTCCCAAACGCCGGCGGTCGAGATCATCAACCGTTCGCCATCTTCATCGGGCACCAGCCGCATGATGTCCGGATGGAGACCGCAGAGCAGGCCGTTGCGGCGGTGCAGCACGCGCGCCGCTTCCGTCAGATGCACGAGCAAGGGACGCAGCCTGGTCCATTCCATCGGACCATCGGTCTGCAGCACCTGCCGCAGGCTCGGTCCCTCGAGGTAATCGGTCACCAGGTAGACAAGGTCCCCTTCTTCACCGTAATCACGGACCTGGATGATCGACGGGTGTGCGACCTGGAGCGTCCTCGCTTCGCGAAGGAACCGCGCGCGCACCGCGTTCCAATCGCGTTCCGAACTGCGGCGCAGCATGCGGATGGCAACCGGATGCCCGAGGGCGCGGTGCGTCCCGAGAAAGACGTCACTGCCGAGCCGTCCGGGTCCCAGCTTCCGGCCCACGTCGTAGGTCGTCAACAAGCCGCCGGAAGACGCCGGCGGCGCGTTCAGGATCATCGTCAGGCGGTCGCCGGCATCGGGTGTCGCCAGCGCGCGGCTGAACGCGGCCATCGATTCGAACCGGTCCGCAGGCTGCTTCGCGAGGGCGCGAGCCAGCACGAGGTCCACCCACGCGGGCAGATCCGGTCGGAGGCTGCTGGGCGGGGGGGCGGCGTGGGTCAGCAGCGCCATCACGACGGCCATCGGATCTGTTCCGGGAAATGGCACGCGCCCGGTCAGCAACTCGTAGACGACCACCGCCAGGCTGTAGATGTCGGATCGCGCATCGACCTGCCCGCCCGTGAGCTGCTCGGGCGACGCGTACGAAATCGTGCCGAGGAACTGGTGCTCGCTCGTGAGCCGCGTCGCATCGCTGGCCTCGCGGATCTGCGCAAGGCCGAAGTCCACGATCTTGTGCGCGCGCGTGCCGCCGCCGAAATCGTGGGCGACGATGTTCGCAGGCTTCAGGTCGCGATGGAGGATACCGCGCTCGTGCGCGAGATGAAGGGCGGTCGAGAGCGGCACGATGGTCGATACCGCTTCGGCCAGCGGGAGCGGGCCGCGCGCCGCGATTTCCTGCCGCAGGCTGCGCCCGTTCAGCAGTTCCATGACGAGGAACGGCCGCCCTTCCGCGTCCAGGTTGAAGTCCAGGATTGAAACGATATTGGGATGCCGGAGCTGCGCGCAGGCGCGGCTCTCACGAAAGAAACGTTCCTTCGACGCGGGGTCGGCGGCAAATTCCGCGCGCATCACCTTCACCGCCACTTCGTCCCCGAGCAGTGTCCGCCGGGCGCGATAAACCGCCCCCATTCCTCCTTCGGCCAGCGGTTCCAGGATTTCATAGCGCCCATCGAGGACGCTGCCCGTGGTCAACACACAGTCGATTGTAATGGCTCCCACGGACCTCGGACCTCGAACCTCGGACCTCGAACCTCGGACCTCGGACCTCGAACCTCGGACCTCGGCACGGAGCCCCGGAAGGATCAGCGGGGCGAAGAGCCGTGTTAAAGTCCGCAGCAATCACATGCTGCTGATCGCGCTGCTCTTCCTGCTCCAACAGGCGCCGGCTCCTCCCGCCCCTGCACCGGGGTCCGCGCGCGTCTGGCAGTCACGCAACGCCGAATACGAAGCGTATCTCCGCGCCGCGCCAATCGCGCGCATGGCGGCGGTCGACACTGGCGTCACGCGACCGAAGCGCATCTTTTTTGCCCGAGGTGGACTCGCCGAATCAGCAGCGTGGAAACCGCTCCGTCCTGGCTTCCACGGCGGCTACTTTGAGAGTTATAAGTCCGAGATCGCCGCCTACGAGCTCGACAAGATGCTCGACCTCGCCATGGTCCCCGTCGTCGTCGAGCGACAACTGGATGGGAAGTACGGGGCGGTGGTCTTGTGGCTCGACGGCGTGCGCACCTGGACGGAAGTGCTGCCGCTGCCGAAGCCGGCGTCGTGGTCGCAGCAGCTCGCACGGATGAAACTGTTCGATGACCTGATTGGCAATCCCGATCGCAACAAGGGGAACCTGCTGGTCGATCGGGCGTGGAACCTGTATTTGATCGACCATTCGCGCGCGTTCCTCGACGATCGCGGACTGCCGCAGGAGATCGAACATGTGGATTCGTCGCTGTGGGCGCGAATGGAAGCGCTCGATGAAGCGTCGCTGATGGCCTCGGTCGGCACGTGGCTGAACAAGTCGCAGATCAAGTCCATGCTCGCGCGGCGTGACAAGATCGCGGCGAAGATCGAGGCGCTGGTGAAAAAGAACGGCCGCGGCGCGGTCTTCGTCTGGTAACCACGGATTGACACGGAATGACACGGATCTGATCGAAGATGGCGACCGCACTCCAGATTCCCGCTGCCGGCTCTCTCGACTTCCTCTCGCTTGGTGCTCTCATTCACCGGCTCGATCCCGGCGTGTTGCCGTTCCGCAAGGCGACCAGCTGCGCCGTCCATGTGAGCGGAGGCGAGTTCAACTGCGCCGCGAACCTGGCCGATGGCTTTGGCATGCGGACCGGCATCGCGACCGCGATGGTGAAGTATCCAGTCGGTGACCTGATCGCCGGGCAAGTGCGCGCGATGGGTGTCACGCCGTACTACAAGATGTTCGAGCACGACGGTGTGCACGGCCCGAACATGGGCGCGGTCTACAGCGACCGCGGATTCGGTGTCCGCGCCCCCGTGGTGTTCTACAACCGCAGCAACGAGGCGGCGGCGCGCCTCAAGCCCGGGGACTTCGACTGGAACGCGATTTTCGGCGCGGGTATCCGCTGGTTCCACAGCGGCGGTATCTTCGCGGCCCTGTCCGAGACGACCGCCGAACTGATTATCGAAGCGATGCGTGAAGCGAAGAAGCACGGCACCGTCACGTCGTTCGATCTCAATTACCGTGAAAAGCTGTGGAGTGCCTCGGGTGGCCTCTCTCGTGCGCAGTCGGTCCTCGGGCGTATCGTCGAGAACGTCGACGTGCTCGTCGGCAACGAAGAGGATCTGCAGAAGGGTCTTGGTCTTCGTGGACCGCAAGTCGCGGCGAAGTCGAAGCTCGATCCAAGCGCGTTTCTCGGGATGATGGAAGATGTCCTCGCAAAGTACAAGAACATCAAGGTGGTGGCCACGACGCTTCGAGAGGTTCATTCGACGAACAGACACACGTGGGGCGCCGTGGCGTGGGTTGGCGGCGAGACGTTCGTCTCCCCGACGTGCGAGCTCGACGTCTACGATCGCGTCGGCGGCGGCGATGGGTTCGCGTCAGGATTCTTCTACGGCCTGATGACCGGAGAACCGCCGGAGCAGGCAGTCCGCCTTGGCTGGGCGCACGGTGCGCTGATCACGACCTTCCCCGGCGATACGACGATGGCGACCGTCGACCAGGTGCGTGCGTTTGCCACAGGCGGCTCGGCCCGGATCCAGCGGTGATCATTTGAAGATCCCTTTCAACTTGCGCCCGATCGCGCCGAAGAAGCCCTGCACGGCGCGCTTGATCTGCTGCTTCACCGTGCCCTGGTGGATCGGGCACAGACGTGTGGGGATGTCATCCCCTTCCTTGAAATACTCCGTGTAAGTCGGACATTCTTCGACCGGCCTCAGGTACGAGTCCTTGCATAGCGCTTCTTCGTGCAGGCCATCAGGTTCCCTGAAGTCGCGCAGCGGCCGGCGCCGGGCGGCTGCGCGCATGAACTCGCTCCAGATCGGCAACGCGTAGCGCGCACCGTAAGCCTCGCGACCGATGGTTGCCGGCTGGTCGAGCCCGACCCACACACCCGTGACGAGCGACGAGCTGAAACCCACGAACCACGCATCCTTGAAATCGTCGGTTGTACCGGTCTTTCCGCCGCTTGGAAACCTGATCCCGAAGGTGTAGCGCGCGGCGCTTGCGGTGCCGCGGTCCATCACGTCCTCCAGCATCGACACCATCTGGTACGCGACCTGCTCGGAAATGACCCGATCGGCACGAGCAGGATTGTCGAATGCGACGCCGCCGTCCGCATCCAGCACGCGCGTGAGGCCTCGCGCACGCACCGCAAGGCCGCCGTTCGGAAACGTCGCGAACGCTGCCGTGAGATCGAGCGGCGAGACCAGGCCGGTGCCAAGCGAGAGCGACGGCACATCCGGCAGATCGCGCAAGCCGACATCGGATGCCAGGCGAAGCACCGGACGCGTGCCGACGCGCTGCTGCAGCAGCGTCGCGGCGCGGTTGTTCGACTCGATCAGCGCGGCGCGCAGCGTCAACGTATCGGGATCTTCGCCGCTCGCATTCCGCGGCGCCCACTCGTCCGGTCCCTGCGGCTGGATCGTGGCGAGCCCCTCCAGGACGCTGACCGGCGAGTAGCCATTCTGGAGTGCCGCTGCATACAGCAACGGCTTGAACGCGGAACCTGGCTGCCGGCGGCTGCGCCATGCGCGGTTGAATTGCGACTCGCGGAAATCGCGTCCGCCGACCATCGCCAGGATGTCTCCCGTCGCCGGATCGATCGCCACCAGCGCGGCCTGCAACTCCTTTTTCCCGAACCGGCGCAGTCCGTTTTCGACGGCACGCTCCGCCGCCTCCTGCAGTTCCGGCACGAACGTCGTCTTGACGCTCCAGTCGGGCGGATGATCGCCGCCGAACCGATCGCGGAACTGCTGTCGCAGGAATTCCTTCGCGTAGCCCCAGCGTGACTCGGCCGCACCCGGATACGGCCGGATCCGGACCCGTGCGCGCAACGCGTTTTTCTCCTGGGCTTCGGTGATGAAGCCCTCTTGGCGCATGCGCTGCAGGACCACCCGGCTGCGATCGAGCGCGCCGTCCAGGTTCGACCACGGCGACAGCGCGGACGGTGCGCGAATGAGCCCGGCGATCAACGCGGATTCTGCCAGCGTCAAGTCCTTCGCCGCTTTTCCGAACAGGTTCCGCGACATGGTCTCGACACCGTACACGCCGCCGCTCAGGTAAATGCGATTGAGATACAGCTCGAGGATCTGTTTCTTTGAAAGCTCCTGCTCTAGAAGCAGCGCGAGCACCGCTTCCTGCGCCTTGCGTCCGAGCGTGCGCTTGTTGGAGAGGAACAACGTTCGCGCGAGCTGCTGCGTCAGCGTGCTCCCGCCCTCCGCGCGATTGCCACGCCGGACGTCGCGCCAGAGCGCCCTGCCGAGGCCGACGGGATCGATCCCGAGGTGAGCGTAGAAGCGATGATCCTCGACCGCGATGACGGCATGCTGCAGGTCCGGCGCGATCTCGTTCAACGACACGTCGCGCCGCTGTTCGTCCATGCGGAACCACGGCCGGCCGTCAGCTGCGTAGAACCACGTGTCGCCGACACCGCGCCGCAGCTTGTAGACCGCCCATCCCTGGCGCATCGACCAGACCACGACGATGGCCGTGATCGCGACAAGGCAGGCGAACAGCACGCCCGCAATGCGATCCTGGGTCCGCCGATTTACCGAGATCATTCGGTCGGAACCCGCCGCCGACGGGCATGGAGCACGAAGGAGAGCACGATGTAATAGACGGGAAACGCGAGCGACGCGATCGCGAGCCACCGGGGAGGGGATGGCAGCAACCAGATGAGCGCGGCCAGCGATACGCCCCACGCCGCGCCAAATGCCACCGTCAGCCCGCGCAGGGCGGGCGTTCTCGACGGATAGACATAACCGATCCTCACGAATATGAGCGCGCTCAACAGGATCAGGATGGCGGCGGTGGCCCCCGGTGAGACGGCGAAGAGGTAGAGATACAAGGCGACGATGTTCCAGTACGACGGGAATCCCGTGAAGAAATGGTCGCTGGTCTTCGCGTCGGCGGAGCTGAATCCGTAGGCGCTGCTCAGCAGCACGATCGCGACGACAGCCAATGCGACGGGACGCGGAAGAAACCCGAATCGATCGAGCAGCAGCAACGGCAGGACGACGAACGTGAGGTAGTCGACGATGTCGTCGATGCGCGAGCCATCGACCGACGGCAGCGTCTCCTTGACGCGAGCCGCGCGCGCGAGCACCCCATCCGTGCAATCGATGACCGTCGCGACCAGCATCATCGCGAACGCGAGCCGGGCATTACCGGCAAAAATGGCCTGAATTCCCACGAAAGCGAGAACGGCTCCGCTCGCGGTGTAGGCATGAACGGCCGCGGCCGCAAAAGGAATACGGACGGGCTTGGCGTTCGCTGGAAGCATCGTGTAGAATCACAACACATTCCAATCCCCAGCGGAGTGTCCTTTTTTCACCTAAAAGCCGCCGCCTGAGAAAGTTGCAAGGCGGGAGGTCTGTTGTCGCGGCCGGCGGGCCCACGCCGGGTCGCCGAGCGCAGCCTTCGTGAAACGGATTGTTGTGGTGCTGCCAGTCCAATTTCGACGTCCACGGTTCTACGTTCCCGCTGGGATCGTGCTCGCTCTCGCGATCGGCCTTGGCGTGCACATGGTGCACTCGCGGAACCTGCCTCCCGAACTCGCGTTTTCCGAATTCCTGCAGATGGTCGAACGCGGCGACGTCACCGAAGTGCGATCGTCACAGGACGGCCTCGACCTGACGCTGCGCGATGGACGGCTGGCGCACACCGTTGCCCCGCCCGAGTTCCTTGCCAACGCGGCGTTCGTGTCCGACCTTGCGCTGAAGCGCGGCGTTCGAATCGACGTGCAGACGGCGCCGGCGCCCGGATCGCTGAGTGGCGGCGCGCTCGCGCTTGCCGTCGCGTTCCTCGCCCTGCTCGGCTTCACCGTGTATCGCAGCACCGCCGGCCGCATCCACACACCGGGCCGCGCCAAGGTCGCGGAGCAGGGGGACCAGGTGGTCACCTTCCAGGATGTGGCGGGCGTCGAAGAGGCCAAGGACGAAGTCAAGGAAATCGTCGAGTTCCTTCGCCAGCCGCAGCGATTCGCATCGATCGGTGGACGCATTCCGAAGGGCGTCCTGCTCATTGGCCCTCCCGGCACGGGCAAGACCCTCCTCGCGCGGTCGATCGCGGGCGAAGCCGGGGTGCCGTTCATCTTCGCAAGCGGATCTGATTTCGTCGAGATGTATGCCGGCGTTGGCGCGGCGCGCGTGCGGCGGCTGTTCAAGGACGCTCGCCGTCACAAGTCCTGCATCATCTTCATCGACGAGCTCGATGCCGTCGGCCGCAGCCGCGGCGGCAGCTCGCTGAGCCACGAAGAGCGCGAGCAGACGCTGAACCAGCTGCTCGTCGAAATGGACGGCTTCGAGTCGACACGCGGCATCGTCGTCATTGCCGCGACCAACCGCCAGGACATTCTCGATCCCGCGCTGCTCCGTCCGGGCCGCTTCGATCGTCAGGTGATGGTCGGCAATCCCGATCTCAAGGGGCGCGAAGCCATCCTCACCGTGCACGCGCGCAAGATCGCCACGGAAGAAGGCATGAACCTGCGCTCCATCGCGCGCGGGACGCCGGGCTTCTCGGGCGCGGATCTCGCGAACCTGGTCAACGAGGCAGCGCTCATTGCCGGGCGAGCCGGGCGCGAGCGCGTCACGAGCGGCGACATGGAGGCCGCGCGCGACAAGGTCCTCATGGGCGTCGAGCGCCGGTCGGTGGTCTTGAGCGAGCTGGATCGCGTGAACTGCGCCTATCACGAAGCCGGCCACGCCGTCGTCGCCGCGCTGCTGCCGAAGGCGGATCCGCTGCACAAGGTCACGATCATCCCGCGCGGGCGCGCCATGGGCGTAACGATGCAGCTGCCGGAAGCGGATCGTCATACCTACACGAAGGGATATCTCGAGACGCAGGTCGCCGTCCTCATGGGCGGGCGCGTCGCGGAGGAGCTCTTCATGAATCACATGACGAGCGGCGCGTCGAACGACATCGAGCGCGCCACCGATATCGCTCAGCACATGGTCTGCGAGTGGGGCATGTCGTCGCTTGGCATGCGGGCCTTCCGGAAGCCCGGGAACAGCTTCGATCCCGACAAGCCGCACGCGATGAGCGAGGCCACGGCCCGCCGCGTCGACGAGGAGATTGAGAAGATCCTCGATGGCGGCTACCGTCTCGCGCACGAACTGCTCGATCGCAACCGGACCGCCGTCAAGGCGCTGGCCGAGGCGCTCCTCGAACAGGAAGCGCTGGAAGCCGACGAGATCAAGGAACTGCTCGCGCGAAGCAACGCGAACTAGAGCGGACGGGGCAGGAAGCCGACGGCCCCGAAGAAAACGGATTCCGCAACGAAGCAACGGACAAAACGGAGGAAAACGAAGGATCTTTCGAAGTTCCGTTTTCTCCGTTACCTTGGTTGCTTCGTTTCTAAGATCCGTTTTCTCCTCCAACTTCGTTCTCCTCCAACTTCGGGTTCGCGTCCACGTGATCCGCGGCTGTGGCTGTATCATCCGTGGCACCCGTGGATCCCCGCGATCGTGTAGCGCTCGACCGGTTCTCCCCTCAACTCGGCATCACGGCCGTCGTGCTCCTGCTGACGGTGATCTACTCCGTGGTCCAGGTCGGGTTCCTGCGCTCGGGCTCCCACGGAACCGCCCCACGGCCCATCGTCACGCGCCCACCGGAGCTGCGTCCACCTCTCGATATTGACATTCGGCGCGCGGCCATCGAGCAGTGGCGCGAGGATTACTGGTCGGGAGCGGCCCGGGCGGCGACGAGCCGTCAGCCGGGCATGGTCGTCCAGATCGTGGTCTTCACGGTCGCGGCGCTCGCGCTGGTCCTGCTGCGCAGCAGCGATCTGACCGCGCAACTCTCCGTCATCGGGCTTGCGCTGAGCGCGGTCGGCGGCGGCGGTCCGCTCCTGGGGCTCGAACGCGTCTTGCCTCCGGGACTGGATCGCACCCTCACGGTGTTCACATGGGTTGCCGGACCGCTCGCGTTTCCAACCATCGCACTGGCCATCCTCTATTTCCCGACACCATCAGCCCTGCTCCGCACATACCCCTGGTTGCACGGTGTCCCGTTCATCGCGGCGGCGCCCATGCTCGTGCTGGCGACGGTCACCTCGTTGTACCTCGTGGGCGTCGATCGATTTCTCGACGCGGCGGTCTGGGATGCGACGCATCCTGGCCTGTATTACGCCTCGTTTGCCGCCGGCCTCGCGATCAACGTCCTCGTTATCGTTGAAGGGGTGCACCGGTTCCGCCATAATCAGGACAGCAACCAGCGGCGCCGCATCCGGATGGCGGTCTACACCGCCGTCCCGGGCGTGCTTGCATTTGCGATCAAGGACGGCACGCCAATCCTCGCGTCCCTGCTCGGCGTCAACCCACCGTCGTTTTCCGTGCCTGCCATCGTGTTCCTGCAGGTGCTGGTGCTGCTGCCGGCATTCGGCCTGACCTATGCGGTCGGCGTCGCGCGCGTCCTCGGGCCTCGCGTCGTCCTGCGCCGCAGCATCCAGTACGCGCTCGCAAGCCGGACGCTGGCGGTGCTGGCCATCCTTCCTGCGGCCGCACTCGTCGTGACGTTGTTCAAGAAGAACCTCCACGAAATCATCACCAGCGGCTCCGTGGTCTACCTGGCGTTACTGGGAGCGAGCGTGGCGGCGTTGCGCTACCGGGATCGCGCGCGTCAGTGGCTCGACCAGCGCTTCTTCCGCGAGGAGTACGACGCGCGCAAGATCCTGCTGTCGCTCGCGAGCCGCGTCCGTTTCGAAACGGATCCCGCCGACCTCTCGGCAATGGTGGTGCACCAGACCGAAGAGGCACTTCATCCAGAATTCGTGGCGATGCTCGTGAGCGGCGTCGAGGAAGCACGCCTGGCGCCGGTCGCCCGCATCGGGGGCGAGGTCCCGCCGCTGCCGCTCGACGGTGGAATCGTGACGATGCTGCGGTGGTCGGATGAACCGCTCGAGATTTTCCTGGACGATCCGCGATCCCCGGCGCGCCGGCTGCCGCCCTCCGAGATCGCATGGCTCGAGGGGACCGCCACGTCGCTGATCGTCCCGGTGCTCGGCCAGGATCGATCGCTGGTCGGTGCGATCGTCCTGGGCGCGAAACGATCCGACGAGGCCTACACGGCCGAAGATCGGCAGTTGCTGGCGACCATCGCGGCACAACTCGGATTAGGCCTGGACGTGGCACGACTGCGCCGGCGCGCCGAAGACGGCACGGCCGTGACCACGCGGCATGATGCGCCGCCAATGATGGAATGCCCACGATGCGGGCGGTGTGAAGACGCGGGCGTCGAGCTGTGTCCAACAGACGGTGCAGTGATGAGACCGGCCGGCACGGTGCCGCGGGTGCTCGATGGAAAGTACCGGATCGAACAGCTGATCGGGCGCGGAGGGATGGGCGCGGTCTACCGCGCGCGCGACACGAGGCTGGATCGCCTCGTCGCGGTGAAGGTCGTGCGCGCGGAGCTGCTCCAGGACCTGGATGCCCGCCGGCGCTTTCGGCGAGAGGCGCAGATCGTCGCGCGCCTCCAGCATCCGGGGATCGTGTCGATCTTCGACTTCGGGACGTTCGCCGATGGTGGCGCCTACCTGGTCATGGAACTGGTCCGCGGCGAGGACCTTCGGCGCGTTCTTCAGCGCGAGGGCTCACTCGATACCGCGCGTGCCGCACGCATTTTGTCAGCCGTCTGCCATGCCATCGAGGCCGCGCATCGGGAAGGGGTCCTACACCGCGACCTCAAGCCGGAAAACATCCTGCTGCCCGGGAGCGGCGAGGTCGAAGCCAAGGTGCTGGACTTCGGGGTCGCGAAACTCGTCGGGGAGTCCTCCGAGGAAACGAAGGCCGGGCACGACCCGACGCTGACCGCGGCGGGATCGATCATCGGCACGCCAGCCTACATGGCGCCAGAACAACTCCGCGGCGCGACGCCCGACCATCGCACGGACGTGTTCGCGCTTGGCGTGATCGCTTACGAGATGATCAGCGGCGAGCTTCCGTTCAGCCGCGGCTCGTTGGCCGACGTGATTCTCGCGCAGGATCGCGGCGCGCGCCGGCTCTCAGCAGCTGCCGCGGTGCCGGCGCCACTCGATCGGGTCGTCATGAGCGCGCTCGACATGGATCCGCGCAGGCGTCCGCCTTCGCCGCAAGAATTCGCGTCGGCGCTGGTCCAGGCGATCGGCTCGGGTGAGCCGTCGTAACTGGCCTTACTTCGCTGGTGATTGAGCCAGGCGGCGATCGATTTCCGCGAGCGCCGCATCGATCTGCTTCTTCCTGATCGGGTGCGTTGTCGCGCCGGCCTGCCGGGTCAGCTCCGCTTTCGCGAGCTTCAGCGATTCGATCTCCCGCAGCCGCTCTGGATCGACGGCGGGCGTCTTGCCATTCGCGCGCCGGCGGCGATCCGCCTCGCGCTCCTCCATCTGCTCCTGGATACGTGCGTCCGCGTCGACCAGGCCTTCTCCGGAATCTCCCATGATCTAAGGATACAGACAGGAGGCAGCGGACAGAAGGGAAAAGACAAAAACTTAAAGATGGAACAAAGAAACACACGACAGGAGCGCCTGCGGCTCGAGCGAGGCGACGTCCGCCTTCGCGCACTGCGCTTCGGCGAGAGCGCCTTCGGCGGCAGCCGACGGCGCAGCGGCCTGCCTCGCCGCAGCTCGAGCAAGCCAGGAGCGAAGGCGGGAGCAATAGAATAAAGACGTGGCGAAGCGCACTGACGTGCTCGAGCTGTTTCACCCGTCGGTGGCGGAGTGGTTTCGCGCGTCGTTTGCCGCGCCGACACCACCGCAGTCGCAAGGGTGGCCCGCGATATCGCGCGGCGATTCCACGCTGATTCTCGCTCCCACCGGCAGTGGCAAGACGCTTACCGCCTTCCTCTGGGCGATCAATCGCGTGATGTTCGGGGAGGTCCGTCGCCCTTCCGAACGCTGTGGGGTTCTGTACGTCTCGCCGCTCAAGGCGCTCGCGGTCGACGTCGAACGCAACCTGCGCGCGCCGATCGCGGGCATCGGGAACCGGGCGGCCGCACGAGGCGACACGTTTCACACGCCAGCCATTGCCGTAAGAACCGGCGACACGCCGGCGACCGAGCGCGCGCGCTTCCAGCGCGAGCCGGCCGACATCCTGATCACCACGCCGGAATCGCTGTATCTCCTGCTGACGTCGAATGCGCGCGAGGCGCTTCGATCCGTCGACACGGTCATCATTGACGAGATCCACGCGCTCGTGCCGACCAAGCGAGGGGCCCACATGGCGCTCTCGCTCGAGCGGCTGCAGGCGATCGCGCGCACGCCGCCGCAGCGCATTGGCCTCTCCGCCACGCAGCGCCCGCTCGACGAGGTCGCGCGATTTCTGGGGGGTTCAGCGCCCCGGCGGGCGCCCGCGAAGACGAAGTCGGGATCAGCGCACCTCGACGCCGAGGATGCGATCCACGGCGAATTCACCGCCGACCGTGCGACGCCTACGTACCGTCCGGTGACGATTGTCGACACGTCGCAGAAAAAGAACCTCGATCTTCGGATCGAAGTGCCGGTCGAGGACATGGCGCGCATCGGCGAAACGGAGGACATCCCGAGCGGGCCCGCCTCGCAGGGACCGGTGCGCACGTCAATCTGGAGCGCGATTCACCCTCGGCTGCTGGCGCTCGTGCAGGCGCACCGGTCGACGCTCATCTTCGTCAACAGCCGCCGCGTCGCGGAGCGGCTTGCCGCTGCGCTCAACGAGCTCGCCGGTGAAATGCTGGTGCGCGCCCACCACGGATCGCTGGCCCGCACCCAGCGGATCGAGATCGAGGATCGGCTGAAAGCGGGCCAGATTCGAGGGCTCGTCGCAACCTCCTCGCTCGAACTGGGCATCGACATGGGCGCCATTGATCTCGTCATTCAAATCGAAGCGCCACCGTCGGTCGCGAGCGGCATGCAGCGAATCGGCCGCTCCGGCCACCGGATCGATGAGCCGAGCCGCGGCATCATCGTGCCGAAGTTCCGCGGTGATCTCGTGGCATGCGCCGCGGTGACGCGCGCGATGCACGAGGCGCAGATCGAATCGAGCCGCTACCCGCGCAACCCGCTCGATGTGCTCGCGCAGCAGATTGTGGCGATGGTCGCCATGGACGACTGGGACGTCGACCAGTTGTTCCAGGCGATTCGATGCACGGCCCCATTCGCGGAGCTAAGCCGGGCGATCTTCGAAGGGGTGCTCGACATGCTGTCGGGCCGATACCCATCGGACGATTTCGCCGACTTGCGTCCCCGCATCACGTGGGATCGGTTGAAGAACACCGTGACCGCACGCGAAGGGGCGAAGCGCGTGGCGGTGGTCAATGGCGGCACGATTCCGGATCGCGGCCTGTACGGCGTGTTCCTCAGCGGCGAGCGCGGACCCGGCGCGCGCGTTGGAGAGCTCGACGAGGAGATGGTGTTCGAGAGCCGCGTGGGCGAAACGTTCCTGCTCGGCGCGTCGTCGTGGCGCATCGAAGAGATCACCCACGATCGCGTCATCGTGACGCCCGCCCCGGGGCAACCGGGCAAGATGCCGTTCTGGAAGGCGGACGCGGCAGGACGTCCCCTGGAACTCGGACGCCACATCGGCGAGCTCGTTCGCGGCATCCGGCAGATGCCGCCCGCCGCGGCCGTGCAGCGCCTGACGAAACAGCACGACCTCGACGCGCTCGCCGCCGAAAACCTCGTTCGCTATCTCGCCGACCAGGCGGCGGCCACCGGTGCCGTACCCGATGACCGAACGATCATCATCGAGCGGACGCGCGACGAGCTCGGAGACTGGCGCCTGTGCCTGCTCTCCCCCTTTGGCGGACGCATTCATGCGCCGTGGGCGATGGCGGTCGTCGAGCGTGCCCGCGCCGAAACGGGCGTCGACGTGGAGACGATGTGGACCGACGATGGGTTTGTCGTGAGATTCCCCGAGACTGAGAATCCGCCCGACGCGGCGCTGCTCGTCCCCGCGTCCGACGAAGCGGAAGCGCTCGTCGTGCGACAACTGGGAAGCACGGCGCTCTTTGCGGCGAAGTTCCGCGAAGCGGCGGCGCGCGCGCTGCTCCTCCCTCGCCGGCGCCCCGGCGGCCGCACGCCGCTGTGGCAACAGCGCAAGCGGGCCGCGGATCTGCTCGCCGTCGCGGCACGCTATGGATCGTTTCCGATGATCCTGGAGGCATACCGCGAGTGCCTGCGGGATGTGTTCGACATCCCGGCCCTCGTGGACACCCTCCGGCGTATTGAAGCGCGAGAGATCAAAACGGTGACGGCAGATTCGAGCATGCCGTCACCATTCGCGGCGGCGCTGCTCTTCGGCTACGTCGCGAACTACATCTACAACGGCGATGCGCCGCTGGCCGAGCGCCGCGCACAGGCGCTGTCGATCGACCAGGCGCAGCTGCGCGAGCTGCTCGGCGAGGCGGAGTTGCGCGAACTGCTCGACGCGGACGCGCTCGCCGACGTGGAGCGCCAGCTGCAACAGCTCGACGAGCGGTATCGCGCGCGCTCGATCGATGGCCTGCACGACTTGCTGCTCCATCTTGGCGACCTGACGCCGGACGAAGTGCGCGCGCGATCGTCGATCGACGCCGCCGACGCCATCGAACAGCTCATGCGCGATCGCCGCGTCATCTCGATCAACATCGGGGGCGAGGCACGACTGATCCCGGTCGAATATGCTGGCCGCTATCGCGATGCGCTTGGTGTTCCCCTGCCGGTGGGCCTCCCGGCATCGCTGCTCGAACTGACCCGTGATGCCTCGATCGATCTTGCCCGGCGTTACGCGCGCACCCACGGACCGTTCACGAGCGCGGAATTCGCGGCGCGCTATTCGCTGGGCCGATCGACAGCAGACGCGCTGCTGAAGACGCTTGCCGCGTCGGGACGGCTGCTCGAGGGTGAGTTCCGGCCCGGCGGCACCGGACGGGAGTGGTGCGACAGCGACGTGCTGCAGACGGTGCGGCGCCGGTCGCTCGCGAAGCTGCGCAAGGAGGTGGAGCCGGTCGATCCGCCCGTGCTCGCTCGCCTCGTGACCTCGTGGCAGGGACTCGTGCGTCCACGCCCCGGGTTGGACGCGCTGCTCGACGCCATCGACAGCCTCCAGGGAGCGCCGCTGCCGGCCTCGATCGTGGAATCGGAGATCCTCTCGGCGCGCGTGGCCAGCTATTCGGCTGCCGATCTCGATGCGCTGCTGGCTGCCGGAGAAGTCGTCTGGCGCGGCGTCGAACCCATTGGCGATCGCGACGGGCGCATCGCGCTCTATCTCACCGATCATCTCGGGCAATTGTGGCGTCCTTTGCCCGCCGCAGACCTGTCGCCGCGCGAGTCGGCAATCCTCGCGCATCTCAAGCGAAACGGCGCGTCGTTCTTTACTCCGCTCCACGAAGCGGCCGGCGGCGGCTATCCCGGGGAGACCGTCGAGGCGCTGTGGGATCTCGTCTGGAAAGGGCTGATCACGAACGACACCTTGCATGCGCTGCGCGCGTTCACGCGGCCGCCGGAACGCCGGTCGCGCAAGACCGCGCGCGTGCGGACATTCAGAAGCCGCCGCGTCGCGCCGCCGGCGGCGGAAGGCAGATGGTCGCTGCTCGCCGAGCGAGTGCCGTCAGTGGCATCAGACACGCAGTGGTCGACCGCAACGGCACAGCAACTGCTCGCGCGTTATGGCGTGGTGACGCGCGAGGTGGCGGCCGCGGAGGGGATCACGGGCGGCTTCGGTGCGGTCTACGATGTTCTCAAGGCGCTGGAAGATTCGGGCCGGGTGCGGCGCGGGTATTTCGTCGGCGGCGTAGGAGCCACGCAGTTCGCATTGCCGCCTGCGCTGGAGCTGCTGCGCTCGCTTCGCGACGTGCCGGAAGAACCCGAGGTCCTCGTGCTCGCGGCAACGGATCCGGCTAATCCTTACGGCACCATCTTGAAGTGGCCTCAGGCCAGTGCGGCCGACGAGGCAGCGGGCCGCGGACCGACGCGCACGGTCGGCGCACTGGTGGTGCTCGTCAACGGCGCGCTTGCTGCCTATCTCCCGCGCGGCGGGCGGCAACTCGTGGTCTTCCTGCCGGAAGACGAGCCCGCGCGATCGACCACGGCACGGGCGCTGGCCGAGCGCCTTGCCGAGCTCGCGCGTGACGAAACGCGTGGCGGGCTGCTGGTGTCCGAGATCAACGGCCGCGATCCGATGGAACACCCTCTGGCCGCTTCCCTGATCGAGGCCGGCTTCAACGCGTCCGCGATGGGGCTGCAGATGAGAAGACCGCCTTCGCCTTCGCCTTCGCCTGCGCCTGCAGTCCTCGCCAAGGCTATGGAGCGTTGATGC